>JAYUGC010000120.1:0-27673 GCA_043767805.1 Pseudomonadota bacterium
CGATAATAGCGCCACGCGACATCCTGGAGACCCACCGAACTACGTTCGGCGGGAAACCCAGAGCATGGCCATAGACCACGCTCAGGACGGCGACAGCGCGCAGCAAATCCAGCCCGAAGCGACGGGCTTCGCCTTTTGGAACCACTAAATTTTGCATGGAATTAGAACAAGTATACCAGCCCTGCCGGTAGGAACCAGCCGGTCTCGCAGGCGGAGAAACGGGGCTTCCCACAAGTAGTAGGTGAGGCTCGCCAGCAGCACAGAGAGGGCGAACAAAAACGGGGTGAAAAAGAGAGGCTGGCCGAACCACGCGCGTCCGCCTTCGGTGGCTAGAAACCCTCTAGTCGCGAGAAGGATGACTAACGCATGACTCAAGTAGAGCGAGTAAGAGGTGGTGCTCACGTAGGTCACTGCCGCCGCGAACGGGCGGAGGGCCGGCCGCTTCATGGCGTGGAAACACGGGAGCAGGAGCGCGAAGCAAAGGGAAGTGAACGGAAAGAAGAAAACCTGCAGCCAAGGCGAGGCCACTAAGCCCGGGAAATCAAAATACGAGTAGAACGATAGCCCGGCGATCAGGCAAAAGGGAATCGCGGACTGGCGCCGCACTCGCTCCCACACCACGGGAAAATATTTGTAGAGCACCGCCGCCCCTACCCCATACATCAAGGAATCGAGCCGAAGGAAGACGACCTGCCGTAGCTTGCCGTCGAAGTCGCTCCATTTCAGGCCAGGCGGGGACAAGCCTTTCAGCACCAAAGGGACTAAGAGAAAAACAGCTGCGCTCCAGATCAACCTAGGCAGCGGCTTTGTCGACGAGCGAGCTAAAAGGAAGCAAAGGAGGGGAAAGAGCAGATAGAAATGTTCCTCGATGCTCAAAGTCCACGCCACGCCGAAAAACGGTGGGCTCTCCCAGGCAAAGTTCTGCAAAAAGAAAATGAAATTCAAGCGCTGCGGAATCAGCCGCAGGTCACCGGCTACGCAAATGTGATGGATGACTAAAAAGAGGTAATACAAAGGAAGGGTACGCATCCACCGCCTTGCCCAAAAATGCAGGAGATCACGGGAGGTGCGGAAGCGCCCGGCACGAATTTGATCGATGAGCAGACCGCCGATGAGAAAGCCGCTCAACACGAAAAAGAGCTCCACCGCGAGAATGGCCAAACGGGAGAATCTGATGATCCAGTAGGGAACGTTGTCCGGGCACCCCACATCGTGGGCAAGGACCACGCAGAGGACCGCCCCCGCGCGAAGCAAATCCAGCCCGAAGCGCCGGGCTTCGCCATTTTGAATCGCTAAATTTTGCATGGGAGTACTGAAATTATATCAGTATCGCCGGCCGAGCTCCGCGCGCGCAGCGCCTATTGGCTCAGACGGGAGAGCGGGAGCGCCCACGGGGCCGCCGCGCTCGTTCGGAACCCACCGGGCTCGCAGCCAGAGAAAAGGACATTCCCAGCAATGATAAAAGAAGGCCCCGACAGGAAGGGAGAGCAGGAGCAAGAACGGAACGATAAACACTGGCTGTTCGAGTAACGCTCTTCCGGCAGCCAAATGCTTCAACGCGCCCTTGGTGACAGAAAATAGCCAAACGTGGCTAAGGTAGAGGGAATAGGAAATCGTACTCAGGTAGGTAACCGCGGCGGCTACCCGAGGCGAAGAGGGACGCTTCATCGCGTAAAACCAGGGAAGCACGAGCGCGAAACCCAAGCCTGTGAGCGGGTAGTAAAAGACCTGCACCCAACGTGAGCCAAACAGCGAAGGATAGTCGATATAGAGCCACAGTGAGGCACCGGCGATCAGCAAAAACCCGAAGGTGGGACTAGACCGCAGACGATCCCAGACGCGGGGAAGCAACTTAAAGACGAAGGCCATCCCCACTCCGTAAATCAAGGAGTCGAGACGAAGCAAGGTGACTTGGCGTAACTTCCAGTCGAAATCGCTCAACTCGTTGTCCGCCGGCACCGCCACTCTCAGTAGTAGCGGAATAAGAAGAAAAAGGGCGGAAGCCGCCAGAAAACCGCGTAACGACCTGCTCGACCAGCGAGCCAGAATAAAACACAAGAGTGGAAAGAAAACATAGAAGTGTTCTTCCACACACAAGCTCCACGCTAGACGAAAAAAATCAGAGCCACGGGAGGCGAAATTCTGAAGGAAGAAAACGAATTTCAGATGACCCTGCAGAAGATTGAGATCGCCGTGCTCGTAAAAATAGTAAATGAACAGAAAAAGATAGTAGAGCGGCAGAGTGCGCAGCCATCTCCTCCCCCAAAAGTGGGCCAGATCGCCCCACGTGCGAAGGTGCCCAGCGAGAACTCGCTCGATCAGCAGCCCGCCGATGAGAAAACCGCTCAAAACAAAAAACAACTCGAGGCCCAGCGTGCCGACATACGCCACCTTCGTTGCCCACGCAGCCACCCTAGGGGATCCCCACACCGCATGACTGAAAATGAAGTACAACGCCGCGCCTCCGCGAAGCAAATCTAGGCCGAAGCGACGAGACTCGCCGTAGGGAGCTTGATTGAAAATGGGCATGGGAGTACCCAAATTATAGCAGCCCCGGCGACTAAGCCGCAGCCCGCGGAGCGCCTAGATCTGGTGGACCTTGATGGTGTTGGTGGAACCGTGCGCAAGGCGGGGCAAACCCGCCGTGATGACGATCTTATCGCCGCTGCCGCAGAGGTTCAGCGCGAGTAGGCGCTGCCCGACCGCCTCGAACACCGCCGTCTGGGAAATGAGCGATTCCATGTCTTCCATGAGAATGCCTTCCACGCCCCATTTTAAAGCAAGCTGATGATAAGTCTCCTTGCTTCCCGTGATGGCGAGGATGCGGCTCTTCGGCCGACACTTGGACACCAAAGACACCGAGCTACCCGATTGGGTGACCACCACGATGTTTTTCGCGTTGAGAATCGACGACAGACGCACGGCGCTTTGGAGAATCGCGATTTGGTTCTGTCCGGACGCGTTCAACTCCCATTCGTTGAAGAGAATCGGCTGAGCGCCGACTTCCAATTCCATTTCCTGGATGATCTTCACCATCATCTTCACGGAATCAACCGGGTACTTGCCGATGGTGGTCTCGTTCGAAAGCATGAGGCAGTCGGCGCCGTCGACCACCGCGTTGGCGACGTCGGAAGCTTCCGCGCGCGTCGGGCGCGGGTTATCGACCATGGACATGAGCATCTGGGTTGCAATGATGACCGTCTTCCCGCGCACGTTGCAGCGGCGAACGATTTTCTTTTGCAAAGCGGGGACGCGCTCGTTGCCCACTTCCACCGCCAAATCGCCGCGCGCGACGAGAATGCCGTCGGAAGCGTCGATGATGCCGTTCAAATTCGTGAGCGCGTCTTGTTTCTCGATTTTCGCGAGCACCTGGATGCGGCTATTGCGGCTCGCCAGGAAATTCTTCAAATGGCGCACTTCTTGTTCGGTGCGCACGAAGGACATGGCGATGTAATCGACTCCCTGTTCGAGAGCGAACAAGATGTCCTCGTAGTCTTTTTCGGTGATGGCGGTCGCCGAGAAGGAAACCTCGGGAACGTTGATGCCCTTATTGGGAAAGAGTTCGCCGCCGTCGATGATGAGACATTTCAAGACCGTGCCTTGACGCTCGAGCACGCGCATGGACATTAGGCCGTCGTCCAAAAGAATAGTCGAGCCGGGACCGACGTCTTTGACGAAATCGCGGTACGGCGTCGGAATGAGAATGCGGCCGTCGGGCTGTACGCCGCCTTCGATGGGCTCGGTCGTCATCCAGACTTCGGCGTTTTGAGGAAGGGTCACCCTTCCCCCTTTCAGCTTTCCGACCCGGAGCTTGGGTCCTTGAATGTCGGCCATGATGCCGATGGGCCGGCCCAGCTGCGCTTCCACCGACCGGATCTCCTGGATGAGTCGAGTGAAGTCCGCGTGGTTACCGTGAGAGAAGTTGAGCCGGGCGACATCCATGCCGGCCATGGCCAGTTTATAGAGCATGTCCCTATCGTTGGAGACGGGGCCCATTGTGCAAATAATCTTAGTGCGACGCGGTGAGACTGCCATGGGTCGGCAGCATAGCCAGACGACTCCAGCGTGTAAACGCCAAGCTTACTGAAGATAGAAGGTGGCGAAATGAACGTTGCGGATGACCGGCTGATTCACCAGCTTATTGATGCGGGAGACGAGGATTTCCTTGAAGGAAAGCTTGCCCGGCAGGGTACGGAGGGCGTCGTAAGGCTGTTCCATGGCGGCCTGAAGAACCAAGTCGCGAACGGCCGGGCGAAACTTATCGACGGTGTCCCGGCCTTTTTCCTCGAAGAGCTCGAGCTCGAGGTTGACCACGAGAGACCGAGTGCGCTCGGGCGTCTTGCCGAGGCTCACATAAACTTCATCGAGGGCGACCACCGGGGAAACCGGTCCATGGTAGGCAGCGGGAGCTCTGTCCCCTTCGGCCGCGGGCTTGGCTTTCCCGTGCTGAACGTCCGCCGCGACGGCTTCTTGAAGCGCGGCCATCGTCTCCAGTGTCGGAACGGGAGTCGAGACCATCTGCCAGGTCTTCCAAAGCACGCCATAGGTCAACGCGGTCGAGACTACCGCGGCTACTAAGACCAGAGTTTTAAGATTGGCGCTTCTCATGGGAGGCTCTACTCACAGACCTCAGTATAACGCACATCGACGCAGTGTATTAAATTGAGACGAAAACAGTAAGATGCGGCAAGCCTGCGTGATAGACTTGCGCTACAATTTAAAGCGAAATCCAATGGATACTCTCACCCGCTCCTTTCTACTTTGTGTGGCCCTCTTCACAATTGGGCTGGCAGCGCGCGCCGAAGACGTCCCCGATCTGAAAGAGCCCCAGACCAACAAGCCCATCAGCATCGAGACGACCGAAGAGACAAGCGAAAGAGTCTGGGCGGTGGAGTCCATCCGCCGGTCCAACTACATCTATCCCTCGAACTACGGCACCCCAGGCCTCTTTCGGGTACGGTCGGCGGAGAGCTTGCCCCAGGGCGCGCTCACCTTCGGCGTGGGCGGCGAGTTTTACTGGATCGATTCCGCGCCGAACTTTCTCGGAAGCTCCACCGCGAAGACCATCGCGGAGAGTCTCTTCATCGGCTACTCGCCGGTCGAGCATTTGACCGTCGCCATTCAGCGCCGCAACTCCTCGACGACCTTGGGCGCGCCTCAGCAGCTCATCTCGTCGCTCGGAGATTTCACCTTTTCCGGTTTGTACTCGTTTCAGCTGGGTCAATCGATGGCCATCGCGCCCATCTTGGAAGTGATGGTGGCCTCCAACTTCAATAGTCTCGCGCCGGCGGGAACGACGCTGAGCCTCGGCGTCGGTGGTGCGTTTACTTACAGTTTGTATCAAGCGGTGGGCGTGCCGTTGTTCCTGCACGCGAACTTGAAGTACTCGATGCCGCAAATCAGGACGAGCAAAGCGGGCGGGCTCGAGCCCGAGATTTATTTCAACTTCAGCCGCTTTCACTCCGTTACTTTCGGTTTAGGCGCGGAGTACGTAGTGTCCGAGTCCTTCATTCCTTTCATAGAATTTCAGCACTCGGGACAAGCGAACGCGCCGCTTGTGAACTTCTTCAACTCGCCTTTGAAGTTCAGTCTCGGCACTCGCTTCATGCCGCTCGAGAACAAGAGCCTCGCCTTCCTACTCGGCGCGGACGTCGGCTTGAAGCGCCCGGAAAGCCCGGGCGTGCCTTTCACGCCGCCTTACCAAGTTCTGGGCCAGGTGAGCTACACCTTCGGTCTCGATCAGACGGAGCGTAAGCATTACCTCACCACGAATGACGTGAACATCGTCGATCGCAAGTTCGTCATCCGCAAAAAAGTGGAGTTCAAGTTAAACAGCGCGGTTTTGGAAAACCGCAGCACCGGCCTTCTCGACGAGATCGCAAGCGTCATCAAAAAGAACCAGGTGAAGAAGCTCCTCATCGTCGGGCACACGGACTCGACGCACACCGAAGATTACAACTTGAAGCTTTCTCTCGATCGCGCGAACACGGTGCGATCGTATCTCATCCACCGGGGCGTTCACGAGGACGTCCTCATGACTCAAGGCTTCGGCAAGCGTAAGCCCATCGCTCCCAATACGACGGAAGCGGGACGCGCCAAAAACCGCCGGGTCGAGTTCTTCATTCTCGAATAGATACCTGGGCGATACCCGGATAGAATCCCGGGATGCTCACCTATTGGATGATGTTAGCCAGTACCCTCTGGGCCTTCGCCGCAACCCCGGTCACGTTCCAAATGAAGGGAAAGCAGGTTGCCGCGTGGGAGAAGCCCCAGCTCGAAGCCAAAGCGCCTGCTTTTGAAGTCGAAGTGTGGGAGCCGCACGAAAAGAAACTCGTGAAGTACCGCGGCTACTCCTTCCAGCGCCTACTCACCGCCGCTTACGGCGACAGCTGGAAAAAGCAGGAAGAAATTCTTTTTACCTGCAGTGACGGGTATCAACCCTCGGTGCCGGTGAGCCGTTTCCTGAACCAGCCCGCCATTCTCACGTTCGAGCGCGTCGGCTCGGCGGACTTCGAGCTGACCAATACGCTCCAGGGCGACGAAAAAGTGCGCGTCGGCCCTTATTACTTGGTTTGGGACAACGCCACCGATCCGGAAAAGGAAGTCAAAGGCGCGAATGGGTGGCCCTATCAAGTGGAGAAGGTCGACCTAGTGCGCTTCAGCGATCGCTTTCCGCAGATGTCGCCGCCCGCCACCTCCGGCGCGAAGGTGCTCGCTGGCTTCAATGCCTTCCGCGAACAGTGCGCGAACTGCCACAGCGTGAATGGCGATGGCGGCTTAAAAGGCATCGAGCTCAATTACCCGGTGAGTGTCACCGAGTACTTCAAGCGCAAGTGGCTCAAGCAATGGATTCTGGACCCGACGAAGATGCGCCTAAAAACGGCAATGCCGGCGCTCAACTACGGCCTCAAAGATCGGCTACTGCTCGCCGACAACATCGTGGCGTATCTGGATACCATGTCTCGCAACAAGAAAGCGCCTCAGGAGCCCGCAAAATGAAACCCGCTCAGCTAAAAACCCTGCAGATGATTTGGGCCATCTTTTTGGTCTCGCCCGGAATGCATGCCTACGTGCTTCGCCTGAAGCTCTCGACCCCGGCTGAAGTTTTTCCGGGAGTCAGTCCTCTGCCATTTCAAATCGTCGCGGTGGTGCTGGCGTTATTTACGCTTCTCATCTGGCGAGGCGGGCTCGCGCCGCAAAACTTGCGCAAAGCGGGAACGACGGAAGACAAGCTCACCGCGCGCTGGTTCACGACGCATCTCTTGCTTTTCATTCTTGCCGAGTCCATCAGTCTCGTGGGCTTGATGCTCGGGTTCATTTGCCAAGAGATCACCCTCGCCTACCCGCTCATGGCGACATCGGCGCTACTCGTCGGCATCATGTACCCGAGCCCGGCGACACTGGACGCCGCGATCAAGCAACGTGATCCGCAGGTGAAATGACATCGCCCACGAAGCGCCCTTTAGGCCGCTTCTGCGCTTGCATCACCTTGGGCTCCCGCTTCATCTTGATTTTCGCCTCTCGCGGCAAGATCCAAACGGGGCACTTGGCCGCTCGCACCAGCTGACGGCCCGTGCTGCCCGCGAGCACTGCTTCGAGCTCTCCTTTGGTGGAGGCCACGCAAACGAGACGAGCCTTCAATTTGTGCCCCACCGCCGCTAGAGCGGTAGCCGCCGAATCGCCTTTCTTGACGACGAGAGTTTCCACTCTGAGGCCAGTCGTCTGAAGATCGGCTTTGAGCGCATCGAGTTTCTTCTGCGCCTCTTCCCACGTTTCACCCACACGCTGCAGATAGATGGGGGTCCCGCTCAGCGGTTCGACCATGTAGGCAAGTCCCGGCTGAACGAAATGAGTCAGGACGATTTTCGATTTCGTTCTGACAGCTAGCGGAACCAGATGGCGAGCGGCCCGGTTGCTTTCGCGCGAGAAGTCCGTCCCGAAAACAATCGGGCCGTGGAGAGAGGCGCTTCCCGGCGGAATCGCCACGATCGGAATCGGAGAGTGCATGAGCATGGTCTCCGTAAAACTCCCCAGGAGAAGGCGCGCGACTCCCTTTCTTCCATAAGTGCCCGCGAAGATGGCGGTCGCTTTCAGCTGTTTCGCGCGCTCGATGAGCGTATTGACTTCGCTATTTAGAGAGTAACCGTGGGCGAGAATCACTTCCGGAGCGCGCAGGCCGGAGAGTTTCACTCTGGAAAGCATGCGTTGCACGCGCACTAACGCCGATTCCCGTAACTCATCATCGGTGGGCACTCCCAAAACGGAAGCCACCCGGATGCGGTCTTTTGAGACGACATACAACGGGTAGATGGTGACTTGCCCGCCCCTCGCCCAGCCTTTTAAGACATCCGCTACTTTTCTCTGACTAATGGGATGCTCGGACAAAGCATCGAACGCCCAAACCAAAACTGTCGCTTTTTCGCTCATGTTTCCTCCTGAGTCTGCCACCAACCGGAAGAAAAGCGTTACAGGACTACGTCTGTGTCCCGGACGATCCGATCTTTGTCTCGCCGCACGGTGCTCGCCGCGCGGAAGGGATCGTGCACCCAGGCGAGAATCCAATTCTCGTCGGCGGCTCGATCCAAGATGCGGCGCTTCTCCTCCATCGTAGTCATGGGGTGCAAATCGTAGGCCATGACCCAAGGAATCGGGATGTGACTCGCGGTGGGAATCGTATCTCCACAAAAGAACACGGTGCCCTCGGGGCCGGAAATCTTTACGAGGAGCTGCCCCGGGGTGTGTCCTTCCGTCGCCCAAGCGGTGACACCCGGAGCGAGCTCATGATTATCGGAGATGGCTTTCAGCTTTCCGCTGTCGAGCACGGGCTTAATGGTGTGCTCGAGAAAGCTGGCCTTATCTTTCGGAGTCGGCGCGTGGGAATGGGCGAGATTACGCTCGTGCACGACGATAGTCGCTTTCGGAAAAGCGAGCTCGGACTTTCCAGGTCTCGCCCAGCGGGTGCAGCCTCCCACGTGATCGAAATGCAAATGGCTCACGACGACGTCGGTGACGTCTTCGCGTTTGAGTCCCAAACCTTTGAGCGCCCAGTCGAGACCACGGCCCGTGTGATCGATGCCGAACATTTCAATCTGCCGATCGTCCCATTTATCGCCGATACCGGGATCGACCACGATCACGCGCCCCTGACCGCGGATGACGAGCCCGCGCAAGGCCATCTCGATGCGGTTCTTCACATCCGCGGGATTTTGTTTTTCCCAAAGCACTTTGGGCACCACGCCGAACATGGCGCCGCCGTCCAGGCGAAAGCGCCCCGTATCGAGTGAGCTCACTTCCCAAGGGCCAATCCTCACGGTCAGCCTCCGCCCTCGACGCCGGAAGAAGCGCCGGGCTTGGTCATCTTCGCGGGATCGAGAATGGCATCGAGTTTCGCCGCGCTCAAAGTGGGAGCGGCGGCCGGGGCAAGTTCCCGGATAGTTTTATTTTGGGCGTGCGCTTTCTTCGCGAGCTCCGCCGCTTTGTCGTAGCCGATGACGGGAGCGAGCGCCGTTACCATCATGAGGCTGCGATCGACGATTTCACGAAGGCGCTTTTCGTTCGCCTCGATGCCGGAGACACATTTCTCGTCGAAACCTCGGACGGAATTCGTCAGCAAATGAATGGAAGCGAGCAGATTGTGCGCGATGAGAGGCATCATCACGTTCAGCTCGAAGTTACCGCCCGCGCCGCCCCAGGTAATGGCCGCGTCGTTACCGACGACCTGCGCGCACACCTGAATGAGAGACTCGGCCATCACGGGATTCACTTTACCGGGCATGATGGAGCTACCGGGCTGAGTCTCGGGCAACTGAATCTCTCCGAGACCGCAGCGAGGACCGGAGGCGAGCCAGCGGATGTCGTTGGCAATTTTGTGCAGCGAGACCGCGACGGTCTTCAAAGCGCCCGACATTTCCACACACGCGTCTTTCGCGCCTTGCGCTTCGAAATGGTTTTCGGCTTCCCGAAATGGCAAACCAAGACGTTGCGCCATGAGACGCGCGACTCGCGGACCAAATTCCTTGTCGGTATTGATACCGGTACCGACCGCCGTTCCGCCCAAGGCCAGTTCGTAAATACCGCCTAGAGCCCTATCGAGCCGCTCGGCGCCTTTTTTGATTTGCGTCGCGTACCCGGAAAATTCCTGGCCCAAACGAATGGGAGTCGCGTCCATGAGATGCGTCCGTCCGACTTTGACGAAATCGCGGAACTCTTTGGCCTTGCGGTTCAAAGTCGCGTGCAAATCCTGGAGCGCGGGAATGAGACCTTCCTTCACCGAAACGCCGACCGCGAGATGAATGGCGGTCGGAATGACGTCGTTGGAGGATTGCCCGAGGTTCACGTGATCGTTTGGATGAACCGGCTTTTTCGACCCGACCTCGGAGCCCAAGGCCAGGTTCGCGACGTTGGCCGCGACCTCGTTGAAATTCATATTGGTGCTCGTGCCCGAGCCGGTCTGAAAGATATCGAGCACGAAGTGCTCGTCGTACTTGCCCTCGGCGATGGCGTCCGACGCCTTGATGATGGCGGCGGCGAGCTTCGAATCGAGCTTGCCGAGCTTTTGGTTCACCTGGGCGGAGGCCGCTTTGAGGAGCCCCAAAACCCGGATGAACTCCCGGGGGAAGCGCCAGCCGCTCACCGGAAAGTTGTTCACGGCCCTTTGGGTGCTGGCTCCGTAGAGCAAATGGGCGGGGATTTTCATCTCCCCCATGGAATCTTTTTCTACACGATAATCCCGGGCCATGGTGGCATCTCCTGGGGCGGTTCGCCAAGCCCTAACGATAGCGCCCACCCCAAGTGATTTCAAGGAGTTCACCCCTCCCTGGGACGGCGCGACTCACACATTGAAATCGATAGCCCCGGCGGGTATGGTTTCCCCCTCATGTTTCGTGGGATCGATTTTTTCAGCGACACCGTGACACGCCCCTCCATGGCCATGCGCCAAGCCATGGCCGACGCGGAAGTCGGCGACGAGCAGCTCGGCGAAGATCCGACGACGATTCGCCTCCAGGAAACCGCGGCGGAGCTTCTCGGAAAGTCCGCGGCCCTCTTCTTTCCCACGGCCACCATGGCCAACCAATCGGCCCTGCGCACTTTGACCGAGCCCGGCGACGAGCTCATTGCCGCCGAAAACTGCCATCTTTTCGATGCGGAAGCGGGCGGGCCGGCCATTCACTCCCAGCTTTTAACTCGGCCCGTTCGTACGGCCACGGGCATTTTCACGGGCGAGGACGTGCGCCACCACTACATCTGGGGACGCGGCCCGCACAGCACAACGACGAAGCTGGTCAGCATCGAAAATACGGCGAACATGGGAGGCGGCATCGCCTGGACGCGCTCGGAGCTCGCCTCCGTCGTGAACGCCGCGAAAGCCCTCAATTTGAAAATGCACTTGGACGGCGCTCGCTTTTTCAACGCCGTGGTGCAATCGGGAATGAAGCCGTCGGAACTCGCCGCGCCCTTTGATACGATTACGCTTTGCCTTTCCAAAGGCCTCGGCTGCCCCATGGGCGCCCTGCTCATTTTCGATAAGTCCCAGTTCGACCGAGTCCGCCGCTTGAAGCAGCTTTTCGGCGGCGCTCTTAGGCAGAGCGGCATACTCGCCGCGGCTGGAATCTACGCTTTGGACAACAACATCAACCGGCTCGAAGAGGATCACCGGCACGCCGCCCTCCTCGCCCGTGGGATTTCCACCCTCAAGGGCATTCACGTGGAAAACCCGGAGCCCTCGACCAATATGGTGTTTTTCCGCTGGCGGAGCGACAAGCTCACGCCCGACGATTTCGACCGGGCCTGCCAAGCACGCGGGATTCGCTTCTCCCACGTGGGACCCGATCGGTTCCGGGCCGTCACCCACCTCGACATCAAGCCGGGTGACATCGATAGCGCCCTAAGTGTTCTCAACGAAGTTTGTGCGGCGGGATGAAATGGAACAAGAGAAGAAAAATCGCCTAAAAGAAATACTACCGGTCATCTACCTCGTGGTGGGCTTACTCGCCTTGAGATGGACCGTGGTCGAGCCTTACGTGGTGCCCACCGGCTCCATGGAGCCGACCCTCAAAACGGGCGACCGGCTTTACGCCTTGAAGTCCGCATACGAAATCCGCTTTCCCTTCACGGATTTCACTTTGCTGAAAATTTCAGACGTGAAGCGCGGCGACGTCATTCTCTTCAAAGCCCCCCGCGATCCGGGCATCACCTACGTGAAACGCGCCATCGGCCTTCCGGGCGATCACATCGAGTTCCGCTCCGGCGCCCTTTGGGTGAACGGCAAGGAGATGGTGAAAGCTCCCGCGAAAGACAACGACATCATGTCGGACATCCCGCGCCACGGGGAGAAGACGCTTTATCTCGAAGATCTCACGGGCGTGCTCCACTACGTGATTCTCGATAACTACATTCCACAGAACCGTGACATGGAAGAGATCGTGGTCCCGCCGGGTCATCTCTTTGCCATCGGCGACAACCGCGACAATAGCCATGACAGCCGCGCCTGGGGTTTCGTGCCCATGGAAAATTTGAAGGGCAAGGCCATGTTCATTTGGTTCTCCAGCCGCGACTACGTTCCGCGCAACGAACGCGTCGGCACTCTGATTCACTAGAAGTCCCATGAGCGAATTTCAGTACCAGCCCATTTTCGAGAGCACCGAGGACAAGACTCAGTACCGTAAGCTCCCCATTTCCGGCGTGGACGTGAAGTCTCTGGGCGGCGTGGAGTTTCTTTCGGTGCCGCCCGAAGCGATTACCAAGCTTTGCGCGGAAGCGTTCGACGACGTCTCGCATTTACTTCGGCCGAGCCACTTGGAAAAGCTAGGTAAAATCCTGAAAGACCCCGAGGCGAGCGACAACGATCGCTTCGTCGCGAGAGAGCTTTTAAAGAACTCCGTCATCGCGGCCGACCGCGTGTACCCGACCTGTCAGGACACCGGCACGGCGCTCGTCATGGGAAAAAAAGGTGAGCGCGTTTTGACCGGCATCAACGACGCCGAAGCTTTGTGCCGCGGGATTTTCGATACCTATCAAAAGCGCAATTTACGTTATTCCCAGCTCGCGCCGCTTTCCACCTACGAAGAGAAGAACACGGGCAGCAATCTTCCGGCGCAAGTCGAGATCTACGCCGAGCCCGGCATGAAGTACGAGTTTCTCTTCATCGCCAAAGGCGGCGGAAGCGCGAATAAGAGTTACATTTTCCAGAAGACGAAGTCGGTGTTGAACCCGGCCTCCATGGAAACGTTTATCAAAGAAGTCATCGTGTCCCTCGGCACGGCGGCTTGCCCGCCCTATCACTTGGCGCTGGTCATCGGCGGCACTTCGGCAGAGATGGTTTTAAAGACCGTGAAGCTCGCAAGCTGCGGCTACTACGACGGACTGGTTACTTCGGGCAACGCTCAAGGCCGCGGCTTCCGCGACTTGGAGATGGAAGCCCTCGTCGAAAAGTGGGCGCGGGAAACCAAAATCGGCGCGCAGTTCGGCGGTAAGTATTTCGTCCATGACGTGCGGGTCATTCGGCTTCCTCGCCACGGCGCGAGCTGCCCCATCGGCGTCGGCGTCTCTTGCTCGGCCGATCGGCAAATCAAAGGCAAGATTACCAAGGACGGCGTATTCCTCGAACAGCTCGAGACTGCTCCGGCGCGCTGGCTCCCGCACGCGGAAGACGAAGCGGGCAAAGCCGTCTCCATCGATTTGAACCGCCCCATGGCGGAGATTTTGAAAACCCTCGATAAACTTCCCGTCGCGACTCGCGTGATGCTGAACGGTCCCTTGATCGTCGCGCGCGATATCGCCCACGCGAAGCTCCTCGAGCGGATGCAATCCGGCAAAGGTTTGCCCGACTACTTCAAGCAGTTCCCGGTGTACTACGCGGGCCCCGCGAAAACACCTCAGGGACATGCCTCGGGTAGCTTTGGTCCGACCACGTCTCAGCGTATGGATCCTTATGTTCCCCTCTTCCAAAAGGAAGGCGCTTCGCTCGTCATGCTCGGCAAAGGCAATCGTACCCGCGAAGTAACGGAATCCTGCAAGATGAATGGCGGCTTCTACTTGGGCTCCATCGGCGGTCCTGCGGCGGTACTTGGGCGCGACTGCATCACCAAAGTGGAAGTCCAGGAGTACAAAGAGCTCGGCATGGAAGCCGTCTGGAAAATCGAAGTGAAAGATTTCCCGGCCTTCATCATCACCGACAACAAGGGCAACGACTTCTTCGGCGGCCGCGGCGGCGAGGAATAGTCCTTAGAGGCTAGGGCGGTTGAATGCGATCGCCCGTGCTGGCGGTGCTTCCCGCACTGTGGTAATTCCTCGGGCCTCCCCAGAAGATGGCCCAACCGGCCCCGTAGACCGCGGAACTGGCCCCCGTCCGCCCCAACAATCCGGAACCGACCGGTACAGTGGTCCAAGTGTTCGTGGCTTGAGCGTAAATTGAGCCAGTGTTTAAGAAAGTACCCGATACGCCATCTGAGCCACCCCATATGAAAGATCGCGCACCCACCGCTAAGCCAATCGCACCAGATCGGGCTGAGGGGGCATTCGTCGAAGAAATGGCATTCCACGCGTCCGTCGCCGGGTTATATATTTTCCCATCGTTGAGAACGGTTCCACTACCTTGACCGCCCCAAATTAGCAGACGCGCATTGGCCCAAATTCCAACGTGATAGACTCGGGCTGTCGGGGCTCCCGTGGTAGTAATGGCGGTCCAGGTGTTCGTCGCGGGATCGTATTTACCGCCGGTATTTAGATACGTGTCGGCGTACCCGCCCCAAATAAGCATAACGGAACCGGTCCAAACAGCGGTGTGATACATTCTGGCCGCAGGCGCTCCTGTCGTCGACATAACGGACCATTGATTGGTGGTAGGATCAAATAAGGCGCCCGTATTTACGAGAGTCATTGATCCGGGTCCGACCATTTCGTACCCGCCCCAAATCAGAACCTTTGACCCCGTCCATTTCATGGGGACGCCATACCAATGAGTCCACTTTGCCGCCGGCACGTTGGCCCCTACGGAAGTCGCAGTCCAAGTGTCGGTAGCCAAATCATAAATCCCGCCAGTGTTCAGATAAGTATCCGTGGTCCTATTGAAGCCTCCCCAGACAACCATCTTGGTGCCCGTCCAGACGGCTCCGTGCCAGGCCCGTGCCGAAGCAGCGTTTGTCGTGGAAATGGACGTCCAGGAATCGGTAACGGGGCTGTAGAGTCCTCCCGTGTTAGTGGGAGTGTTACCCGAGCCGACATCATAAGTCGTATTTCCGCCCCAGACTAACATTCTAGACCCGGTCCAAACGGCGGTATGTCCCATCCATCCGCTAGGCGCGGAAGTGGTTGAAGTAGTGAACCAGTCTCCCGGACTAAAATAGGTGAAGGCATTCTTCGAGCCCGACTGAGCATCGGTATTAGTAACGACGACCGAGACTATACCTGAAGCTGCGGCTGACGGTGTGGTGCACGTAAGGGACGTCGCGGAGACGACCGTACGATTGGTGCAAGCCGCTCCTCCAAAAGTTGCCGTGGCCCCAGTGAGAAATCCAGTTCCCGTGATGGTTACGGCAGTGCCTCCCGCGACGGATCCGGAAGTAGGAGCTACCGAGCTTACCTTGGGTGCCGCACCATAGGTGTAAGTTGTTGCAGTGCCGGCTCCCATAGGACTGAGGGCATATACGCTCACGACTCCCGATCCCGAAGGCGTCGTACAAGTGATGCTCGTGTCGGACACGACGACGAGAGAAGTACAAACGTACTGCCCAAATGAGCCGCCGGAAGGAACAAATTCGACGGAAGTTACTCCCGTGAAATTCACGCCAGTAACGGTTACGGGAGTGCCACCCGCTAAAGCTCCCCCGGTGGGACTTATGCTCGTCGCTACAGGGGTTCCCCTGTAGGTAAAGCCATTGGTGAGAGTCCCGGTACCTCCGCTTGTCGTGACGGCCACATTGACCAGACCGACGGCACGAGCGCCCGTAATGCAGGTCATACTTGTCGAACTTACCACCGTGGGCGAAGTGCAGGTGACTCCGCCGATCGAAACCGTGGCCCCTGTGACGAAACCCGTCCCGGCAATTGTGACCATGGTCCCACCGTTACTATGACCCACGGTGGGAGTGATGCTGGTTACTGTGGGAGTGGGATAGGCGTAGGTAAACACGTTGCCCGAGCCCGACTGTCCGTCAGGGTTCGTAATCACAATGGAAACTAGGCCTGCCGCATGACTTGGGATTAGCGAACATACGAACGTCGTCGAATTCGATACACTGCCGTAAACGCAAGCGTTACCTCCGATAGTGACCGTAGCCCCGGCGATAAAGCCCGTTCCGGTAATCGTCACGTCAGGGACCGAGTATCCCCCGTCGGGACTTCCCGAAGCAGGTGAAGCAGAACCAACCGTGGGTGCGGCACGGAAGGTATATCCGTTGGTGAGGGTTCCAGAGCCGGTGGCGGTTACCACCACGTTCACAGCCCCGGACCCAGCCGGTGTAGTACAGGTAATACTGGTGTTAGAGACAACGGTGAAAGCAGTACAGGCAGCTCCTCCAAAAGTTGCGCCGGATCCACCTGTAAAATTAGTACCGGTGATGGTAACGACCGTTCCTCCCGCGAGCGGGCCACCGTTCGGACTGACTGAAGTGACCGCCGGAGCAGCCTGATAAGTATAGCCATTGGTGAGCGTCCCGGTTCCGCCAGACGTGGTTACCGCCACATCTACCGCTCCCGCGCCATGGGCGCCCGTGGTACAGGTGATGCGCGTCGGGAGCACCACCGTCGGAGAAGTGCAAGTTACTCCGCCAATGGCTACGGTCGCGCCCGAAATAAAGCCCGTTCCGGTAATCGTAACGGGGGTGCCCCCTGCCGCCGCTCCTCCCGCCGGGGCAATGGCGGTTACCGTGGGAACAGGGTTCGTGAAAGTATAAGCCGTAGCCGACCCCGACTGGCCTTCAGGGTTTGTAACGACGACAGAAACGGCTCCCGCCGCGTGCGTGGGAGTGGTGCAGGTAATGGTTGTCGCCGAGGTCACCACGGGTGAAGTGCAAGCAGAGCCGCCAAAGGTTACCGTGGCGCCCGTTATGAATCCGGTGCCGGTAACAGTAACTCCCACGCCTCCGTCCACCGTACCTGACGACGCATTAACAGAAGTGACCGTGGGCGCGGGTCGGTAAGTGAACCCCGTCGAAAGAGTTCCCAAGCCGGTAGCGCTCACATAGACAGTAACCGCTCCCGAACCAGCGGGAGTGGTGCAGGTGATGCTCGTATCCGAGACAGCGGTGAACGCGGTGCACGCCGATGCCCCGAAGCTAGCACTCGTAGCTCCCGTGAAGTTCACTCCAGTAATAGTGACCGGGGTACCACCCGCGACGGGACCAACGTTTGGAGTCACGAAGGAAATGGAGGGAGCTTCTCGGTAGGTGTAGCCATTAGTGAGAGTTCCCGTACCTCCACTCGTCGTAGCGGTGACGTTCACGAGACCCGCGGCGTGAGCGCCCGTCACGCAAGTTAAACTAGTCGTAGATACGACGACGACCGAGCTACAGTTTACTCCATCCACGGAGGCGGTTGTCCCGGTGATAAAACCAGTTCCTGTTAAGGTGACGGCCGTAGCGCCCGAAGTGCTACCCGAAGTTGGGGATATCGCGGTAACCGTCGGAGTGACGTTGTTGAAAGTATAGGCCGTAGCGGACCCTGACTGGTTGTCGGGGTTGGTAACGACGACGGAAACGGCGCCGGCGGCATGACTCGGTGTCGTGCACGTCATGGTGGTGGCGTTGGAAACATTGGGCGAAGTGCAGGTTGAGCCACCAAACGTAGCGGTAGCTCCCGTTACAAATCCGGTGCCCGTGATGGTGACGCTAGCTCCTCCTACGACGCTGCCCGAGCTTAGGTTCACTGAGCTCACGGTCGGCGCCGCGCGGTAGGTGAAACCGCTCGTCAGCGTGCCTGTTTGGCTAACGGAAGTAACCACCACGTCCACGGCGCCGGAAGCATGAGCTCCGGTGGTGCAGGAGATTTGAGTCGTGGAGTTGACCGTTAGCGTGCCGCAGTCAACTCCGCCGATGGCGACGGTCGCCGTACTATGAAAATTGGTCCCGCGAATCACTACCGCGGTTCCTCCGGCTGTTGGTCCTCCGTTGGGAGTGATGGTGCTAACCGTCGGGGCGGCGAAGTAGGTATAGGCACCACTTCCCAGGGAGCCAACTCCTAAATCCGGATTGGTGACGGATACCGCTACCGGACCTGGTGAACCGGCCGGAACCACGCAAGTCAATGTGGTCGCACTCGAAAAAACGACTGAGCCGCAGGTAATGGCACCGAACTTGATGGTGGCTCCATCCACGAAGCCTGTTCCGGTAATAGTCGCCGTTGCGCCGCCCGCAATGGGTCCAAAACTCGCGGAGACATTTGTCACCGTGGGCGGCGTCACATAAGTAAAACCGTTTGTCAGAGTGGCGCTCGTGGCATCGGGGTTGGTCAACACGACGTTCACGGCGCCCGCGGCGTGAGCCGGGGTCGAACAGGTCAATGCGGTGCTACTCCCGATGGCCAGTCCCGTGCAGGACGAACCACCGATGGCCACCGTAGTTTGAAAGTTAAAGTTCGTGCCGACGATAGTCACGGGAGTTCCGCCTGCCGTGGTTCCGGCGGTCGGCGTAATCGATGTGATGGTAATAGTCGGAAGGTAAGTAAACCCGTTTTTAAGTGTTCCCGATTCAGTACCGACAGTGACGACCGCATCGACGGTTCCCGCCGCATGAGCGCCGGTAGTGCACGTCACTTGGGTCGAGCTCGAAAAGACCAGGGAACCGCAAGCCACGCCTCCAAGAGACACCGATGTCGATCCGTTTACGAAACCCGTTCCCGTAACGGTAACCGGAGTGCCCCCCAAGGCCGAGCCGAGGCTCGGCGAAATCGCCGTCACAGAGGGTGAGACGGCAAAGGCGCCAGTAGTCGCATCGATCTTGACGGTAAGGCCGCCCGAAAAGGTAGCGTTGTTACTTCTCCCGACGCCATAGAGATACGTCGTGCCGCCGAAGTATGAGTAGGCGTTGAGGACGTCATCGTAAGAACCCATTACGGAGGTGGATGAAATTCCCGAGGTTCCGAAGGCTCCGACGAGTGCGCCGGCGGAGGTAACCTTCGCGGCCATCGGATCGTAGTTGGATCCGTTATAAACCGTACCAACCATGTGAATGCTAGTGCCAGTCGCCGGTTTCAATACGGAGTTTAAAATACAGTCATTTACGGGCGTGGCTCCCCCTTGAGAAAAAATCGAGATTCCTTTGCTCCCGACTCCGCCGGAAATGGGAACGACGCCAAAGGAGGTATCCAGATTTCCCGTCGCAATGACGTGGGCGGTAATGGTGCAGTTCCAAGGCGGGGTGGAGCTATTAATCCGATTACTTCCCACGGTCAGCACTTGAGTGCCGTTGACGGCGATACTCGTGGTGATGGAATCCGTTCCGCCGCCAGCCTGAACCATGTCGACCGGATTACCCCAAGGAGCTGCGGAGAGGGTGAGGTTTGCCGTGGCGAATTTATGAACATAAAAATTATGCACGGGCCGCGCGGTAAGCGTGACAGTACCGTTGGCCGTCGCCGCGCTTGAAATGGTTACCGTGGTTCCCGTGACGGAGGCGATGGTGGCATTGGCGGGAATACCGGTGCCGGAGATGGCTTCACCCACATAGAGAGAGCTAGTACTGGAGACTGACGTAATGGAAGTCGAAGAGGTAGCCGTCGTGCCGGTAAAAGTTACGGCGGAGACAATGGGATTGTCCGTGCTAGCTACGTAGTAAAAATTGTTGGTCGAATCGAAATCGATGGCCGTCGCGGTACCAAATATGGTTTTGGAGACGACGAGACTGGTGCCCGCCGTCGTTGCCGTTGCGTTGTTGGAAATAGTCAGGGTCGAGCCCACCACGGCGGTGATGACAGTATCCGCGGGGATGCCTTTACCCGTAATGAGCTGGCCGGGGCTTACGCTCGCCGTGCTGGACGCATTCAAAATGGAGTTAGTTCCGCTCGAGGTATCGCCCGTGATCGTGTTCGTTGCTTGAATGCCGTTCAGAATGGTATGAGCGGCCGTGAGGGACACCGTGGTGCCGGTAGCCGTGGCCGCATTAGAGAGGGTCACGGTCGCGCCGGAAATCGCGGTAATAGTGGTTCTGGCCGGAATCCCCGTTCCGGTAACAACTCTTCCGACTTCAAGATTTGTAGTGCTTGAGACATTGGTGACCGCAGTCGAACCGCTGGTGGTGTCCCCAGT
Organism: Pseudomonadota bacterium; assembly: GCA_043767805.1. Lineage (GTDB taxonomy): Bacteria > Bdellovibrionota > FAC87 > UBA2466 > UBA2466 > CAZZHG01. The sequence goes on from JAYUGC010000120.1 coordinate 20,240, forward strand.
CACGATATCCGTCTTAGCCGCCCCCGTGGTCGCGTTGAATCGAGCGACAAACGGATGGTAATAACTGGGCGAATAAAAACCGACGGCACCGGTAATCACGATTTCGGAGGCAGCCGAGTTGTAAACCATGCCTCGAACAAAGGCGTGCCCCTTGGTGGAACTTCCTCCAATGTCGGTGCGAACCACGCCGCCTATCGACGAGGAAAGCGCATCGACGAAGGCGGTTACCAAAGTCCCCGAATGGTCGAACTTCATGATATGGGCGTCATAATAACCGTTCGTTTTCATCGAACGACACGCCACGTAGTAGTTAGTTCCGTCGGTTACGACGGCAGTGCAAAGATTGTCGTAACCCGCGAACTGAAAATCTCGAAAGTATTTCCCTGTTAAGTTTGAGTTGGAGGTGAAAACGCTGTCAGGCGCTCCGCCGGCTTTCAAGAACCCGGAGAGGATGGCATGGTACTGGACACCTACCCAGGTGCGACCCACGTTTAGAAATTGAACGGTGTTTCCAGGCTCGAGCGACGTCGCCCGGTAGACCGTGTTACCAGGCCCCACCGCCTCTCGAACGCCAAATCCCCCTTCCGCAGCACATGGCTGGGCCGCGACTAAAAGAGAGAAAGCTAATAAGGAGAGCAGACGTACCACGGATATAGTCTACCGCTTGATTGTCGAGCAAATCCCCACACGCCTAAACCTTCGATATACTTTGAAATTATCCAGGCAGCGGCCACGGCGTTGGGCTTGGGGGAACCCAACACCGGTTCGGCACAAACACCTGGGGGCTTGAATCCCATTGCATATACGTATTCTCCGAGGCCACTCAGCCTGAAATCTGGCCCCCAAGATGCAGGCTTCTTACTTAGCCGGTAAGGAGTGGTACGTGATTTGGAGTTTTCTCTTTGTTTCTCTCAGCGCCTGGGCCCAATCTGGGATGCCTCTGCGGGAGAGTCCTGCCTGCGAACCCAATCTACATTCGATTTCCGAAAAAGACGTTGCCGAATGGATCGATTTCACTAATCGCCGGGTTCCTCCCTTGAACCGTCTCCTCGTTCGCGACTCGAAGCACCCAGAGCTGACCAAAGTGAAAGCGCAGCTCGCTCGGAACTCCTTCATCACGGGCGCGTATCTAGATCTCTGCCGCGATCGAGTGCTCGATCAGGGGACCTGTCTCGAAAAACCGGATCCGTCTTTTCTTTGGGCCTGTGCCGCCGCCCGAGGTTCAGCTACCGCGGGGAGCTACATGAAAGACGGAATTTCGGCTTACGAAAAGGACATGTCTAGCGGCCAAACCTGGATAGACACGCTGATTGGCCGGAATGCCGTCTTGCCTTCCGTAAAACTTTTGGGAGACGCAAACGGAAAAATTTTCGAAACGGTCGGTTGGCAACATTTCGCGGCGGCCAAATGCGGGAACGCTTATGCTGTCGCCCTTCTCAGGAAATCTAAACTTCCCAACAAAACCGAATACCAGGATTTCTGGAAAAAAGCGGAAACGGAAAAAACGTCCGGTCGTTCTTTGCAGACGGCAAAAGACACCTCCACCGAAGACCTTCTCTTGCTGGAACAGGAATTAATTCAGCCAGAAATGGAATCGAATCAATTCGTGCTGGGAGCACTCTCCCGCAACTCGCTCTTTTCCTCGGGAGTCGTTGGCGCGGCTTCCTTTCGCGATTACGCCGTGAAGACTCTGGGAACTCGCCCGCTTTCGGTCAACCTGGCCAACTTCGATCAGCGTTTTTCTTGGGAGCTCAACGAAGTCCTTCCCAAGATATTTGCGGACGTTTTACAGCCTCAATGCAAAGGCATGAACCAACAAGATCAGCTGAGCCGTTTAGTCGGGGAAAAGCAATTCGCCTCGGCCAACGCCATTGACGGCCTAGGTACGTTCGCTCGCCAGCGAGGCTCCACCGGAGTCGCGTCCGGTGGTATGAGCGAATTTCAGCAGCACTTAGCCTCTACGACCCATTAGAGGCGGCGGGGCTCCACCGGAGTCTCCACCACTTTGCCATCTTGGAGCGCGACTCGGTACGCGCGCGGAGTCGGCTGCGAGCTTACACACTCGACGAAGACTTCATTCTCGTAGCGAGCGGCGACGCTGTCGTCGCAAGCAATGCCCGCCTTCATTCCGGCCGCTATGAGCTGGTGATAGGAGGGGCGCCGTTCTTTTTCGCCGTCGTAGTGGGGGCAATAACTTCCATAGAGATAGCGCAAACAGGTTAGCCCGGTGAGGGCACCCGGGACGGAATCGGTCACGCCTGCTTCGAACCAGCAAAGTGCCCCGGCGCTAACACCCCCCATGACGGCGCCATTTTCATACGCTTCGCGCATAAAGGCATCGAGGCCCCACTCCCGCCATAGCGCGAGCAGGTTTCTCGTATTTCCGCCGCCCACGTAAAACACGTCTTTATCCAAAACGTAATCGCGCAAGTCGCCCATTGGGCCTCGGTAGAGAGCCAGGTGGGAAGGCTCGCAAGGAAGGTTCTTGAAGCACGCGTAGAACTTTTCGATGTACTCCGGCGAATCGCCGCTCGCGGTCGGCACGAAGCACACTTTGGGGCGCGCTTTGCCGGAAAGCCTGAGCAGCTCCCGGTCTAAGGAAGCATTGCCGGCCTCCATGGAAAAACCGCCGCCTCCCATCGCCAAAATCTGTCGAGTTGCCATGAGGCTCATTGTGCAAGCCCTCCCGGGGGCTGGCAAATGGGAAGATCAGAATTTCAGCTTGACGCTGAGTTTCATTAAATGAAATTCCAGCAACTTAGCTCAGCGCAGGTACCGATTTAAACACCCCTTGCCAACCCCACGGCCAAGAGGTTCCACTGTAAGGTCGATGGGCGCCGACTTCACACATCTCCACGTTCATACGCAGTACAGCCTGCTAGACAGTGCTTTGCGGCTGGGCGCGCTTTTTAAAAAAGCGTCCGAGGACAAGATGGAAGCCGTGGCAATGACCGACCACGGCAATATGTTCGGCGCCGTGGACTTCTACCTGAAGGCGAAAGCCCACGGCATCAAGCCCATCATTGGCTGCGAAGTGTACATGGCGCCGCAAAGCCGGCTCATGCGCGGCACCCACGGCAGCGGCGACGAAGAGCTCGCGCCCTACTCCACCGCTCGCTCCGGCATGAGCCATCTCATCCTTCTCGTGCAGAACGAGATCGGGTACCGCAATCTTTGCAAGCTGGTCAGCAGCGGCTATCTCGAAGGCTTTTATTACAAGCCTCGCATCGATAAGGAAATTCTCGCGGCTCATTGCGAAGGCCTAATCGCGACCTCGGCTTGCCTTAAAGGCGAAGTCACCAACTACGCGGTGCTCGGTGACATGGATCGCGCCCGCGAAGCAGCGATTTGGTACCGCGATATTTTCCAGGGCCGCTTCTATCTCGAAATGCAGGTGAACGGCGTTCCTCAGCAGATGATGGTGAACCAGCGCTTTCAGGAGCTGTCGAAAGATCTCGGCATTCCGCTGATTGCGACCGCCGACTGTCACTACCTGACGAAAGAAGACGCCTTCTCTCAAGAAGTGCTCATGGCCATTCAAACCGGCCGCACGTTAGAGTCGATGAACGCTCCGATCAAGAGCGACGAGTTTTATTTCAAGCCTCAGGAAATCATCAAGAACGAGTTCAGCTTCTGTCCGGACGCCATTTCCAACACCATGGAAATCGCGCGCCAGTGCAATTACGATTTCCAGTTCACGGACAGCAAAGGCAAACAGATCTTCCACTTTCCGAAGTTCGATCCGCCTCCGGGCAAGACCCAAGCGGAGCTCCTTCGCGAAGACGCTCTTTCCGGTCTCGAAGCCCGCTTGAAGTTCCGCGCGGAACGCCTTGGCGCCGAGACGACGCCTGAAGAGCACATCCACTACATGAAGCGCCTGGAGCGCGAGCTGGGTGTCATCATCGAGATGGGATTCACCGGGTACTTTCTCATCGTCGCGGACTTCATCCGCGCGGCGCGAGATCGCGGCATTCCCGTTGGGCCCGGCCGCGGCTCGGGCGCGGGCTCTCTCGTGGCCTACGTCTTGAAGATTACCGACCTCGATCCCATCGACAACGGTCTCATCTTCGAACGTTTCCTAAATCCCGAACGTATCAGTCTTCCCGACTTCGACATCGACTTCTGCATGGATCGCCGTGAAGAGGTGATCCAGTACGTCATCGACAAGTACGGCAAGGATTGCGTCGCGCAGATCATCACCTACGGAAAGCTCCAAGCCCGCGGCGTCATCCGCGACGTGGGCCGCGCGTTCGGCCTTCCCATTTTCGAGGTCGATAAGGTCGCCAAGCTCGTTCCGGAAACGATCAACATCACCCTCGAGCAAGCGTTCGAACAGGAAGTGCGGCTGCGCACGCTCGTCGAGACCGATCCGCAGATGCACCGGCTCTTCGAAATTTGCCGCAAGCTCGAAGGCCTTTACCGCCATGCCGGCATCCACGCCGCGGGCGTCGTCATCACCGACAAGCCCATGGTTGAGCTCTGCCCGCTCTACAAGGGCAAGAACGACGAAATGGTCGTGCAGTTCGACATGACCCACGCCGATAAGATCGGCCTCATCAAGTTCGACTTCCTGGGTCTGAAGACGCTGACTTTCCTGCGCAAGGCGGAAGCCTTGGTGAAGCGGCGCCACCCCGAGGCGAATTTCAGCTTGGATCTCATTTCGCTCAAAGATCGCAAGATGTACGACCAGCTCGCCAAGGGCGATACCCTCGGCGTGTTCCAGCTAGAAAGTTCAGGCATGCAGGACCTGATGAAAAAGCTGAAGCCGGATTGCTTCGAGGACATCGTCGCTTCGAACGCCCTCTATCGCCCGGGTCCGATGGGCTCCGGCATGTTAGACGATTTCATCAGCCGTAAGCACGGACAGACTCAAGTGACTTACGAGTTCGAGTGCTTGAGGCCCGTACTCGAAGAGACCTACGGCGTTATCGTGTATCAGGAACAGGTACAGCAAGTCGCGATGGTGCTCGCGGGTTACACCGCCGGCGGCGCCGATCTTCTCCGCCGTGCCATGGGTAAGAAGAAGCCCGAGGAGATGGCGAAGCAGAAGAAGATCTTCTTGGAAGGCGCCGCGAACGCGAAGTTCGACGTGGTGAAGTCCGAGCGTCTTTTCGACCTCATGGAAAAGTTCGCGGGTTACGGCTTCAATAAGTCGCACGCCGCCGCTTACTCGCTCATCACCTGCCAAACGGCGTTTCTAAAGACGCATTACACGGTGGAATTTTTCGCGGCGTTACTCACCATCGAAGGTGAGGCGGTCGACAAAATCACGAAGTACATCGCCGATGCCAAACGGCGCGGCATCGCGGTGCTGCAACCCGACGTGAACCAATCCGAAATGGACTTCACGGTCGTTTCCGAAAAAGAAATCCGTTTCGGCCTCGGCGCCATTAAAGGCGTGGGCGAGCTTCCCATCAAAGCGATTTTGGAAGCGCGTCAGTCCGGTGGCCCTTTCGTCGATCTTTTCGATCTCGCAGCCCGCTGCAGCGCCCGCACCTGCAACAAGCGCGTGTGGGAAGCGTTCATCAAAGCGGGTGCCTTGGATAGCTTCGGCATCCACCGCGCTTCGATGATCGCGGCGCTCGACGAAGCTCTCTCGCAAGGCGCGAGCCTCCAGAAAACTCAGGACGACAATCAAGGCAGCTTCCTCGATCTCATGGGCGGCGAAGACTTGATGCTCACCGATCGTAAAGTCGTCTATCCCGACACGCCTCGCTGGGGACGCGCGGAAGAACTGAAAGCCGAGAAAGAGACCATCGGGTTTTTCGTTACCGGCCATCCCTTGGACGATTACAAGAACGAGCTGCAGCGCTACACGACCACCACCGTTTCGGCGGTGGTCGAAAACCCCCGTAGTGGCGAAGTGATGCTCGGCGCGGAAGTGATCAGCCTTCGGGAAATCATCACGAAGCGCGGCGATCGTATGGCCTTCGTCGGGCTGGAAGACGCCACCGGGCAAATCGAAGCGGTGATCTTCTCCGACACTTATCTCGCTAAGGAAGAGATCTTGAAAGCCGGCGCTCCGATCTGGATCAAAGGCCAGATCGAGGTGAACGAAGGCGCCGCGAAACTCCTGCTTTCGAAAAAGGGAGGCGCCAATATCCTCCCGTTACGCCATGCGTACGAAGCGCTCGCCCGGGAAATGCACGTTCATCTGGATTTGCCGACCAGTCAGCCGGCGGTCGGCGAGCCCAGCCTGGACAAGCTGCGCCACTTTTTGGGGCAACTCACCGCCAAAGACGGTGTTCCGGTCTTTTTGCACCTCCACATGGCCAATAAGGCCATAACGACCCTTCGGGTGAAACAGTCTATTCCCGCTACCCGAGAAGCGGTAAGCTGGATTCGAGAAATTTTTCAGGGAGAGCAGGTGAATCTTGAATTCCGTTAAGCGCCTTTTGGTCCTTTTACTGTTTCTTTTGCCGCTCGCTCACGCGCTCGGCGAAGGCGTTCCCTTCTCCATAGCCGGAGACGACCAGGGCGAGGACACTGCGAGCGCTCTGAAGCAGAAAGCGGTCGTAAACTACCTGCAACGCCAGATGGGCTCCCGCTACGCTTCGGTTGCCGAACAAGTGACGTCGGAGTTTGCGGAAAACTACATTCTCGATTACCAGGTCGGTAAAAAGGGCAAGCAGACGGAAGTCACCGGACATCTCGATACGAAATCATTAATGCGCTGGGTTCGCCTTTCCGAGACGAAATCCCACACGGGCGGTGCCATCCGCACCGCGCTCGTCATCACTTCCGATTTTCCGCAGACGCCTCTTTCGGCCTCCGAGACCAACGCGCGCATCCAAGACTCTCCGGCCGCGAAAATCGTGCACGCTCTCGCGGTATCGGCGGTGGAGAAGTTCAACGTCGCTTTGACGGCCGTAGACGGCCGTTTTCCGCTCTCTCAACCGGCGCGTCCGGAAGCGGACTTGCGGGCCTTGCGCGACTACGGCGCCGCCGCCTCGGTGAACACCATTCTTTGGGCTCATCTTGCCCCCTGCGGCTCTTGCGGCGGCGGTAAGATCAGCGTCTATTTTTATAATTTGTTTCAAGACAAGCCCGCCGTGGTGGAAAGCCGCAATTTAAAGATCGACGCGGCTCAGATGGCGAGCGGCTCGGGCTTAAAAGAGGATCTCGCGCCCGTGTTCGAGGAGCTCGGCACGAAGTTGGAGGACGTTATTTCGAGCGGCACGCTTTCCAGCCGCGTCTACAAAGTCATCGTCGAGAACATCCGCACCTACAAAGGCTTCCGCCTGCTTCAGGAAGAAATGGGCAAAGTGGATTTCGCAGCGAAAGCGACGTTGAAGCGCACGGAACCCTTCATCGCCGAGTACGAAGTGTATAGCCCCATGTCGGCCCCGGAGCTCTCCCAGCGTTTCCAAGGAATGGATACAGCTGGTTTCCAGCTCCAAGCCGTCCGCGCCGACGCCTCCAGCGTTACCTTGA
>JAYUGC010000121.1:0-11358 GCA_043767805.1 Pseudomonadota bacterium
TGCCATACAACCGATTCAAACGAGTCACGTCTCCGTAACGTTCGCCGAGAGAATCGCGAAAGCCCGACTCACTGGTCACCGAAAGATCGTGAGCGAGAACGCCAAGCTCGAGGCGCACCTCACGCACTGGGCCTTCCGGCGCGAAGTAGAGCTTTACGATGCGATACACTTCTTCGAGAAAGCCGACGAAAGCTTCACGGATTTCAGGATGAGTCACGGAAGGCACTCGTTTCAAGCTTACCGGTCCGCGCTCGCCTTCCCACAAAGCCAGAGGCACGAGGGCTTGGGGCTCGAGCGGGTGGGTCCACTGCGGAAAGGCTTCCGGATGCGACGGGAAACCGACGACGAGATCGACCTCGAATCCCTTTTCGTGCGCGGTGGACAAAAGCCGCTCCAGCCGGAGCCGAGTGGGCTTACTGAACTCACGAATGCCGCGCAGCTGCTCGTGCATGCCCCAAAGCACGGGGACCGTGACTCTTTGCGCGCCCTCAATTCGGATGGAATCGAAACGAAGTCCCCAAACGGAGGGCGCAAGGGCGGCGTAATCGAAAGTAACCTGGGCCGACTGGCTACTGCTCGTTTCCAATGAGGTTAAGTATAGGTTTGCGATCCCGCAAACTCAAGGATTCGGCTTTTCAGCACGGTCCTTTGCACTGACAACGCCCCTTTTCGCATTTGGCGCGAATGGTGTTGGTCTGGGGCGCAAGCAAACAAGACGTTTCTCCAGGTACCGGCGCCGGAGGCGGGCAACCGAGGGTGCGGAACTCTTTCAGCTTGTTCGAAAACTCCGACGAGAGAGACACCTTCTTGGCTCGTTGCGAAACGCCGCCGGGAACGCTCACGCCTCCCAATTTGTCGCATTCCCGGGAACGGCCGAATCTTGCCGCCATTGTGGGAACCACCACGCATTCTTTGTCCTTACTGCACTCTTCCGGCTTCGAATCGACGCGAGCCAACGCTTCGCTTTGGGTGCGCTGTGCCCATTCGAGAATGGCCGCGCATGTTTCCTTGATCTTGGTTTCGTCAGGCGCCGGGGGTTTTGCGAGGGCAACGCGGCCGATGGCAACGGACGCAAATAAAAAGAGACTCGCTTTGAGATTCATAAATTTCTTTCGGGTAGGGCTCAGACTTCTTTAACCGGGTGAGTCCGAGTATAGAATTGCGATCCATCGAACTCAAGGTACGTGAAGTGGCGCACCCAATCACCGGTATTGATGTACCGGCACTGCCTGCCATCAACCTCGACGCGATAATCGTCGGGAATGTGGGTGTGCCCCATGAGAACAATGTCATAACCCTTCTTGAAAAGGGTCTCCGCCGAGCGCCGGTACGTCTGACGGATGAGCTCTTCCTTCGTCGGAAAGTGGCCTTGGTACTTGCGGCTGAGCTTCGAGCTGTTCAAGCCCAGGTTGAAGATCCATTCCTGCGGAAAAAAGTTCTTCACCATGTGAACGGTCTCACGACGCAAAAGGTACCGAAGCGCCTTGTACCCATGATCTTTGGGGTTACCCAGATCGCCGTGCACCATGCACACGCGCTGTCCGTTCCATTCTTCGGTAATCGAATCGGGATAAACCTGGATGCCCAAGGCGTCTGAGAAATAATCGCCCAGGTGAAAATCGTGATTCCCCTCGAGGTAATGAACGGAATGCCCGTCCTCGACGAGCCGCTTGAGAGTTTGGATGACCGGCTTATAGGTGCGCACGAGATGCGCGCTCGTTCCGGGCCAGACGTCGAAAAGGTCGCCCAGGATGTAAATGCGCTCGAAACGAGAGGCAACCTGTTGGAAGAATTTGATGACCAGCTTGGTTTTCACGCTGCCGGCGTCCCGCAGGTGAACGTCTGAAAGGAAAATCGCAGTCATTCCAATGTGCTGTTAACACGATTCGGAAGGGTGAAAAACCCTTTATTGAGCCGAGGGAGGCACGAGCGGGCCCTGAGAAGGAATGCGGCCTTCCCCATTAGAGGAAGCTCTGGGGGGACGGTTCTCGGAGGGGACTTTGGCTAGGGCATTTTCCATTTCCAAAAGCTGGGAAACGGCCGGATCGACGACCTGAGCCTCCGCACGGAAGCCCCCACTCTGGAAATTACGATTGGGAACCCTGAGGCTAGTGCCCTGGTTCATCATCATATATGCAGTCAGCAGTACCCCCATGAACACGCTGATCGTATAGGCGTATTGAAGTTTGTTCTTCATATGCAACTGACTTGAGTGCTAACTACCCCTCGCGAACTATTACTCCCGCCAAAATGGCGCAGAGCGACAGGGGTGAAGAGTTCAAGTTTCGTGCCGCGCTGCGACGGCATAAGAACCTGAAGTGATTGGCCTTTTTTGAGGCCTCCCGAGGGATTCTGTATAGGCTTTGCACAAGCCGGATACAGGACTCCTAGTCTGGGGGGCTAAGCGGTTGACGACCTGCTGGATTTGAAAATTCTCGAATAACTGGAAACCCTATGGCCGCCCGACCAAAGAAAATACGACTTTTGTCCCCCGCCAAACTGAACCTAGGCCTTTGGATCGTGGGCCGGCGGCGAGACGGGCTCCATAGACTGGAAAGCCTCTTTTGGCCGGTCGACCTGGTGGACGAGATTGAAGTCGAACCGCAAGCCGATGAGCCGGGCGTTTTCATGGAATGGGCAGGGGACTCTCCCGTTCGCATGCCGCTTCCTCAGGAAACCGAAAATATCGTCGGTAAGATCCGTCAGGTGTTTCCCAAGGCCTTGGGCGACGATCTCGCCATCCGCATTCAAAAGCGGATTCCCCTCGGCGGAGGGCTCGGCGGAGGCTCGTCGAACGCGGGCGCACTCATCGCGCGGTTTGCTAAAAACGTCCCCGATATCGAGGAAAAAGCGGCCGAAGTAGGGGCCGACGTCCCCTTCTTTTTGAACCCGTTCCCGACTTGGGTTACTGGCATCGGCGAGAAGCGCAAACAATTGAAGTTCTCGGTGGACTCTCTCAAGTCGGTTCACTTTCTCGTGGTTTGTTTGCCCGAGCCCACGCTCACCGCGCGGGTCTTTGGCGCGATGCGAGAATCTGATTTTACCTTTTCGCCTTCCCGCACTCCGTTTCCTACGAAATCGGTGCAACGCAAGGCACTCTTTAATTATTTGAAGTGGGCGCGCAACGATTTGGAAGCTTTTGCCGCGAAGGATTATCCGCTCATCGGCGAGGTGCTTTCGGCACTCCGCAAAACCCCGTGTCTTTTCGCGGGGATGTCGGGGAGCGGCTCGACGTGTTTTGCCATTTTTGAAGACGCCCTGGACCGTGAGAAAAGCGCTAAAGAACTCTCATCCTTCTTCCGAGAAAGAGGCTGTACGAGCCTTTTTGTGGAGACGTACAAAGCGCATCGAGACATTCACCGGTCAAGGAGCACAACATGGAAATCACCGAAGTCAAAGTCTTCCCCGTCAACGAAGATAAGCTTAAGGCGTACGTCACCATCATCTTCGACAACTGCTTCGTCGTCAGAGACTTAAAAATCATTCACGGAAACACCGGACTCTTCGTCGCCATGCCGAGCAAGAAGAGAAAAGACGGAACCTTCCGCGACATCGCTCACCCGCTCAACAGCGAGATGCGCACCAAGATCGAGCAAACGATCCTGGCCGAGTACAAAGGTGAGCTGAAGAAGATGTCGGAATCCGCCCAGAAGAGCATGGCGGAGCTCGACGCTCCCAAGCGCGATTACGACGACGAGTCGTAAACCAAAGCTCGTGAAGACCGGGCGAACACGCTGTCTGCGTTTTCGACGGTGGCCTGGAGCCCGAACGAATCCGAGTTTTCTCAATCGTTCCGAGCCTCCCCAGGCCGCACTCCCACTCAAACGCCCGCTAGTTACCTTTTTCTACGTGGGCACTTCCCGTGTGCGTGGCTTTGAGCCCGTGGCACTGGGGTTGCAACTATTAGCCAACACAGGGACGCGTAATGTGGACGTTGGCTAGGAGTGCGGTATGGTTCCCGGTAGCAGAGCCCTCTTTTTTTTAGTTTCTCTCTTCTTTTTAATCTTCGTTTATTGCACTCATTGCACTTTCGGCGAAGAACAGCACGACGCTTCCGGGCAATCGGGAGACGCGATCAATCGCCGCCTGGCCCCCGGAGCCGAGCTGACCGATCCAAAAATCGAGCTCCTTTCCAAAGTTTTCAGGCTGGAGCCGTCCTTTCTGAAGGACCGCTATTCTTACCGCTACAACTCGGCCGCCGCCGAAGCTAGCCGCGGGAATTTTAAGCCGCTCGCGGGGATCGTGGCAGAGCTCTTCGGAACGTTGAACAACAAGCAGCTCGATGAGCTTCTGGTTACGACGAAAACCCGGAAGACAGAGGAGCTTTCGAAAACGCCGCCGGATCCCCGCTTCGTTTCCTTTCTCGATAAGTTCATCGCCGCGGGCGAGCGAATCCAAGATCCCAAGTCGACCCCTCCCGATGAGGAGACCGGTAAGTTTCTCGAAGCCTTCGAGGGGGAGTTCACGAAGATCAAGGAATCGAACACCCGGTTTCACGAGAAAGTGCAGCAGGCTTTGGCGGGAAACCGCCAGGCGAAAGATTTCTTGCGCAGCAACTACGATCCAAAATCCCTTCTTTCCTTCATGGACGCGCAACGGGCGAGCGGAAATCAGGAGCTCGCGCGCAGTCTCGCTAAGTCTCTAGGTGAGTTCGACGATTCCGGAAACCACTCAATCGACTTCGTGGGGCCTCAGGGCAGCAAGGAAAGACTGAAGCTCGGATCTTCGGATGCGGACGTAGACAAAGCCTTGAACCGATTCAGTTCGGAAGAAGGCTTCGGCAGCCGGGCGTTCTCGCCGCTGCGGCACGCGCGGCCGGACAAAACGTTTGAGTTCCCCCCTGGGGGCGGCGACACAAAAATCACCGAGTTACCCGCAGGCGAGACCGCCATTCAACCCGGTCCCGTGGAAGCCGACAAAGGCGCGCGCTCGGCAGAACCTACCGTCCCAGCGGGTAAGCCCGCGAGCAAAGCTGCGGAAGATTTCTTGAAGGCGACTTGCGTACGCTGTCACGGTCCAGGCGGGCGAGCGACAGAAGATTTCGCGTTGAACGCAAACGGTACGTTAAATCTCGTGAAGAATAAGATGTCGCTCTCCGACGCCATGACCCGGGTGCTCACTCGCACCTTGGTCGACAAGGATATGCCTCCGACCGGCGGACCGTTGAAGCCCGCCCAAGAGGGGATCCTGAAGGCGTGGGCCAAGGAACAAGACGTCACGCTGCCTAAGTAGTGCGGTGCAGCTGCTCGAGAGTCACGACGCCATGGATATGATCCATCATGAACATCACGACCTGCTTGATATCCAAAGAGGTCGTATCGACGATGACGGCATCTTTCGCGCATTTGAGCGGCGCGATCCGCCGCGAGGAATCCCGCTCGTCCCGTTCTTCAATTTGCTGAGTCAGGTCTTTTAGGCTCGGCGCCTTTAACCCTTGGCTCTCTAATTGCTGCTTGCGTCTCATCGCGCGCGTCTTGGAATCGGCGGTGACGAAAAACTTGAAGCGCACGTCCGGAAACACCACCGTGCCGATATCTCGTCCCTCGACGACCACCGGGCACTTCTTGCTCCAAGTCTTCGCAATATCTCTTTGTTGCTTGGTAAGCAGTTTCCTGACGCCGGACTCTTTGCTGACCAGAGAAGCCATGTGGCTGACTCCCTGACTACGAAGTTCGTTGCCCGGATTATGGCCATCCACCAGGATTTTCTGGGAGTCCTTCTTGATCTCGAATTTCAATTCGCGCGAGATCTTCTCGAACTCCGCGGGCGTCTCCGCGCCAATGCGCATGGCATACCAGGCGACACTCCGGTACATAGCGCCGGTATCGAGCAGTACGCCGTCCAAGGCCTCCGCGAGCTTCTGGCTCACGGTGGATTTACCGGCGCCCGAAGGCCCGTCCACGGCGACGATGAGCGCCGTGAGTTTCTTCTTACTAGCCGACTGTGCCTTTTTCACCGGATTCCAGCTCCCATAATTTGGCCCACTTCAAAAAAACCGCGTAGGCCGCCGAGACAGAGATGATGAGGCCCGGGTACCCGTCGAGAAAACCGCGCTTTAGCAGGTAGGTCTCGAGAAACTTCGAGGTCGTCTTGACGCAGAGCCAGGCGAAAGAGAACGACACTCCTTTGGCCTTTAGCCCGCGAGCGCCCAAAGACGAATAGGTATTGTTGCGCGCGACCTGATCGGCAAGATTATCAAAAGAATAGTGGAGTAAGTCCGCGGTCAGCTCGCCCCGCTCTCCCTCGGTATGCCAGTACTCGTGCACTTCGTTCCCGCGCCACTCTCCCTGACTTTTGCGGAAGAGACGAAACAAACGATTGGGATACCAGCCGCCATGGCGGATCCACCTGCCGAAATGAATCGTTTTTCTGGGAAAACTGTAAGCGGCTTTTGCTTCGGGAAGGCGAATCGCCGCGAGAAGCTCGGCGCGAAGCTCGGCGGAGACCTCTTCATCGGCGTCAATGGACAAAATCCATTCGGACTCGGCAAAGCTCAGGGCTTTTTGCCGTTGGTCTACGAATCCGAGCCAGGGCAAGATATACACCTTCTTGGTGTAGCGTTGCGCGATGGCCACGGTGCCGTCGATGCTTTCGGCGTCCACCACCACGATCTCGTCACAAAAAGAAAGACTCTGAAGACAGCGCTCCAGATTGCTTTCCTCGTTTTTGGTGATGATGACCGCGCCGATAGCCATTACTTCTCTTTGACCTCGATAAGATTGCCCCTAAGGGAGCCTATCTTTACCTTGGCGTCAAATTTCACCAGATACCGCTTCGAATCATCGCTCACCCAGAGATAGGACTCGCCCATCTGTTGGAGATTGTTATTCAGAGAAATCTGGATGCCTAGCTTCCAGCACTGAAAGACGCCGACCTTGGTGGTCACCAGCTCGTTAGCCACGGGGGTGATGATGACCTCCATGTTCTTGCCCTTTTCATAGACGTAGAATCGTACCGGCTTATTCAGCTCGTACTCGAACATGCGAAGGGCATAGATGCCGCTGTACATGTCTCGCCCGCCCGGGACGAAAGCATCGGTTTGATCGAGCACCTCGTCTCCCCACTTGGTAGAGATTCGCTTCGACCAATAAAAGGCCTGGGATTTAAGATGATCGAAAGCGACTCGAGTTTCCTTTTTCTGGCTACTTTCGACCATGTGAAGCTGAAACTTATAGGGAACCGCGCCCTTCGCGTCGATGTAGGACTCGACCGTGTTATCCACGTGATAAATCGCGTCGACTAAACTGGACGAGAGCACATTGCCCCAAAGCTGAAGCGTTTCCCGCCCATTGATCGGGTCGGCCTTGCGCACTTCGAGAATCACCCGGCCCGCGGGAAGTGCCATCCAATGCAGCTCGAGCTCCATTTTTTCGCCGGCCTCAAAGGGGAGCTTCGGGTACTCGGTCATGACGTAAGCCGGCGGCGGAGGCGGCGCGACTGGCGCCGCGACTACCGTCTTTCCTTTTTTCTTTTTGGATTTTTTCGTTTCCTTGGAAGGAGCTTTGGACGGCCCCGTGATTCCCATGGCTTCGGCGTGAGACACCGCCGCGGGCGAGTCGGTCGCCGGGCGCACGATAGGTACGGAAACTTTTGGCTCGGGCGGGAGCTCGATGCCAGTTTGAGCCGGACCGCCGCTCGCGCAACCCCAAAGCAGAAACGCCATCGCGGCTAGCCTAACGGGCGGCTTCCAGCGCGGCTCGCCTCGGTATTCTTTCCATCGACGGTGAAGCCAGAGCCACTGTTCGGGGTACCTTCTAATGATGCGTTCCATGGCGTCGTTCAATTGTTGCGTTCTTTGGTAAAGCCGCGTTTCTCGGGCTTCGCCGAGATTGGTAAATTGAAAGGGGGCCTCGATCTGAATGCGAGAGGTTCCTTTCGAGTCGCGATAAATATAGGTGAGAAGCACGGGAACGTCCCGGCGTTCCAGAAGTAAGGCCAGGGAAACCGCCGTACCCGCTTTGCGGCCGAAAAATGTCACCGGCAGCCCAATAGGCGGGCCCATGAATTGATCCAGTAAGTAAGCGATCGCTTTTCCGCTACTGAGCGCTTTCAGGATGTCGTGATGCGTACCACTCTCGACTAAAAGCGAAGCGCCCATCTTGGCCCGGTACCAGTTCAAGAAGGCATCGCCCGCGGGACTTTTCGACCGCTTCACTACCGCTTGAAGGGGAAGGCCATGAGCGACCGCCGAGCCTAGAGCCAGCTCCCAGCTACCCAAATGAAACGTGAGAAAGAAAAAGCCGCGGCCTTGCTTTAAAAGAGTTTTCGCGTGCTCCATGCCGTCGATGGGAACGCGCGCCGCATAGTTCTTCGGAAGCCAGGTCAGCGACAAAAGAAAATCGATCACCATGCGCCCATAGTGCTGGTAGTTGGCCCGTGCCAAACGCTCGATCTCTTGCTCTCCGATCGCGGGCGCCAAGGCCAAGCGCATGTTCTCCAGAACGAACGCCTTACGGAATCCAATCACCTGATAGACCAAGGATCCGAAACCGGCGCCCAGCCAGGAGACGAAGGAATAGGGAAACAGGCGCAGCGTCCACGAGCAGAGGGAAAGTAAAAGGATGGTTAGGCGGAGTTTCATGGCGCCCCCAGCTTACTTTCGATGAACGAAAAACAGGCCTCGGGAACCACGACTTCGAACCGAAGGAAGGCGACACGCCGTCTCCAGGCCTGCGGCAACTTCACCCAGTCTTTTTCAGTCGTAACGAGAGTAGCGGCGAGCGCGGTCGCGCGGCTTTCGAGTTTTTTTACCTCGAGCTCGCAGTAAACGTGGTGATCGCCAAAAGCCTCGAAGCCCACGAGCCGGCCGAGCGAGGCGACGTCTCGCCGGAAATTTTCGGGAACCGCGATACCGCAGAATGCATACAGCGGGATTTCGGCAAGCGAAGCGATCTTCCCATCCAGCTGAAAGCCACCGCTTTCGCGCTCGCAGGTAAAGCACGGCTTGGAAGGAAAGCGCGTCGCAAGCCAAGCCTCCCAAGTCTCGTCTTTGCCGACCATCAAAAACGCGGAAGCTCTCTCCAAGCCGGACAGCGGCTCGCGCAAGTCGCCAAGCGGAAGGCAGAAGGCGTCCTTCGGTCCCCGGTCCGCGGGAAGCAAGACGAGATCGACGTCGCGGTGTAAGGCCCGGTGCTGAAACCCATCGTCCAAAAGAATGAGCCCCGGCAGCGAAACGCTGCTTTCCAGGCTTTTGGCCCCTCGGCAGCGATTCGCGTCGACTAAAACGGGAAACTGACCCCTTGACGCCATCATCCAGGGCTCGTCGCCATACTTGTCCGCTCCCTGGGCGTCTGTCTTATCGACTAAGGCGCCCGCGCGGCTCGCGCTTCCCCCGTATCCACGGGACAAAACGGCGGGCGATCTCCGGGAGAGACCTTTAGCCAAAGCTAGAACCACCGGAGTTTTTCCGGTGCCGCCCGAGTGCACGTTTCCGATGCTCACGACGGGAAGCTTCGAGTGGTGGCGGACTCGGGCGAAACGAAGCCTAAGGCGGGATACCTCTTCCCATAGCAGAGACAGCGGGAGGAAGGCCGCAAGACAACCAAGCCGGAGCTTTTCAAGCCGGGAGGGGCTCAAGAACGCCTCCTCGAAGTAGCGGACCCGAAGCCTGACTTATCTCCGCGGCAGCTCGGCGGCTCGCGCCGGGACCGCCGAGCAAAAGCCGGCAAGCGGTCAAATCTTCCAGACACTGCGCTCGTGCCGCCGCCGACTCGATAAAGCGAGCACATTCCTCGAAGAGAGCATCCGCGGAGGCGTTCTGCTGAAAAAATTCTTTCACCGCTTCTTTTTTTAGAAGCACGTTAGGCATTCCGATGAACCCGCGGTAGCGCACGAGGAAACGAAACGCGAACGCGCTGAACTTGCTCATCCGGTAAAAGAGAGCAAACGGCACTCCCACGAGCGCCGCCTCCAGAGTCGCGGTACCCGAGGCGATTAGCGCGCAGTCCGCCCACTCGTAAACCGAGCGAGCGCCTCCCGCTACGAATTGCACCATGGGGTTTTTGATGTGAGCTCTCACTTGCCCTTCCTTAATCGTGGAAGCGAGAGGCACTCGAAACTCGGCCTGAGGGTAACGGGCCCTTAAGCGCGCGACGACCTCGTCCAAGAGGGCCCCATGATGGGCAAGCTCGCTCAAACGACTTCCGGGCAGAAGCCCAATACGGGGCCTGGTCTTAACTTCACTTTGAATTCGATAGTCAGTGCGCGGCTCGATGGATTCCAGAAGCGGATGCCCGACGAAAGTCACCTCCACCTTATGGTTCCGGTAAAAGGCTTCCTCGAAGGGAAAGACCACGAGCATTTTGTCGACGTAACGCCGGATCTTGCGGATACGGTATCGGCGCCAGGCCCAAACCTGAGGGGAGATATAATAGTAAACCGGTATCCCCGCTGCCTTGAGCTGACTCGCGAGCTTTAAATTGAAATCGGGAAGATCGAGCAAGATGGCGAAGTCCGGACGGCGAGAGTCGATGAGACCAGCCACCTTGCGAAAGCAGGCTAAAATATCTTTCAGCCGATCCAGCCAATCCGTGAGGCCCACGACGTTCAAAGCTTCACTGGGCACGACGATGTCCACGCCGCGAGCCGCGAGCTCCGTGCCGCCGACTCCGTACAGCTCGATGTCTGGCGAAATTTCCTTCAGGCAATCGACCAGGCGGGCCGCATGGGAATCAGCGGAGGCTTCTCCCGCCACTATGAGAACCTTCGGAGCCATCGCTTTAAGGCCCCTTCGAAAGCTCGGCTTCCATCCGCGCCGGCCTAGAGCCAGGGCGCTCGAGAATTTTTTGAATGATGATTTTGGCGTAGCGCAAGGCGCGGATGCCATCCTCGCCACTGACCACCGGGCGCCTCTTTAGCCGGACGCATTCCACGAAATCGGCGGTCTGCTCTCCCAGCGGATCGAGAGAGATACTGTCTTGATGCACGAGCTGAATCGATTTGTCGGCGGCGCGAGTATAGACCTTCACGGTATTTTCCCTGAAATCCAGGGAAGCGTAGGCGCTATCGAAGAATACCCGGAATTTTCGAACCGGATCGAGGGAGACGCGGCTAACGCTCAAATTGACGGCGGCTCCGGTGAGAAACTCGAGACGCACGCTCGCCATGTCCACTTGATCGGTGAGGACGCTGACTCCGATAGCTGAAACATGAACGGGATCTTCTCCCATCAAAGCCAAAACGAGATCCAGATCGTGGATCATCAAATCGGTGACCACATCGGCCTTCGCGTCCCGCGCGAGGCTTGGGCTCAGGCGCTGCGCTTCGATGAAACGGACGGCGCCTTTAGCGGCATCGCCGGCCAGAGCGCGGTACCGAAACCTCTCGATCAAACCAACCTGCAGAACGAGATCCCTCTCC
>JAYUGC010000122.1:0-58668 GCA_043767805.1 Pseudomonadota bacterium
GAAAGACCACGGCGAGCAGTGCCGAGATGATGGCTTGGTTTGGCGTGCTCTGTGAGAAGTATCCCATCTTGAGCATCGAAGACGGTCTCGACGAGAACGACTGGGACGGCTGGCGGGATTTGACCGCGAAGTACGGGAAGAAATTGCAACTGGTCGGAGACGATCTCTTTTGCACGCAGACCCAGTTCGTAAAGCGTGGCATCGAAGAGAAAGCCGCCAACAGCGTTCTCGTTAAGGTGAATCAAGTGGGCTCGCTGACCGAGACCTTTGAGACCATGGCGCTCTGCCGGAAGAACGGCTACTCGGCCGTCGTCTCGCATCGTTCGGGTGAGACGGAAGACACGACGATTGCGCATCTCGCGGTGGCGAGTGGTTGCGGCCAGATTAAGACCGGATCCGCATCGCGTTCCGAGCGCACGGCGAAATACAACGAGCTTATGCGCATTTCCGACAATGCGGCCCGGGCGGGTAAGCCCATCGCATTCGCGAAATGGGCGCGCAAGTAGTCTGTTGCCAAAGTAACAACACCTTCTTCGCGTCCCTGTCTGAGATCATTGATCCAGGGCGCTCCTTTTGGCTAATTAGCTTTCGTAAACGTTTTATTCGGAGGTTCTCAATGAAGCAGTTTCTAGGTGTTTTGTTTCTTTTGGCTACCGCTCAGGCGAGCGCGGCTCAATACGTCGGTTCGGCGGACAGCGGAGTCGCCAAAGGCTGGCCTCAGAAGAATTCTTTCTATGCTTCCGGTCAGCAAACTCAAGTGTTTCTCGTCTTGAATCGCACTACCATCCATCCCTACACGGGCGAAACCCGGGGTGAAGTGCAGTTCAACGTAGGTTACGGCGAAGGTCACAACGGCGTCGACTTCTACGGCACGTACATTCGCCAAGGTAACCGCTTGTACTTCTACTTCGACGGTAAGCAGTACCGGGCGGCTCGCGGAGCCAGACTCGTGCAGCGCGGAGCGGACCAGTGTCTCTCGATCGTGATGTCGAACGAGCGTCCTCCGGTTCTGCTTTGCGAAGGCGCCATCGGCGCTTAACGCTCAGGCTTCGAAAAAATCCAGGTTCACCGCGACGATCATTTCGTCGGGTGAGTCGGCGAGCATTCCTTCGCACTGGGAAATATATTTCACGATCGTGGCCTTCAGCGTTTTCGCGTCGGCTTGGCTCATGGAATAGACGCTCGTGAAATTCGTGAGCGAGCGTGTACACGGCTGAGTAGTGAAGGCTCTCCGAGTGGGGGTATCCAGGCTTTGCATCGCTTTGAGGCGCCAGTTCGTGTGGTGGCGCGCCACGAGCGGAGACTTGCTCCCTAAGTGAAGCCAGGTGGGCCAATCTCGTACTTGTCTCCTTTCGTTTTCGCCAGTCCATTGGAAGCTAGAAAGGATCCCTTCTGATTCATTCCTGGAATGGAAAGCTGCACGTGAATGGCGGCGTAGTACCACGCGCTGTAATGGCGGGCCTGGGCCTCTCGATCGAGTGGGTTAGTCACCTTCAATCGATCGGCGATTTCCCGCCGCTTCTGGCGTACGGCTTCCATCTCGCCTTCGTAATACTGCTTCAACCGCCCGTTATACGACAGCAAGGAAGTCTACGAGCTCGGCGTGAAAGCGCTCGAAGTAGGTAAGGCGGGGCTCCCCGCTCTGAAGCCGGACTTCGAACGTCTCGGCATGAAGCTTCCCTAGCCCATCTTTGAGAGGCGCCGCTTTCCGCAACGGAGGCGGGCGCTTTCTTTTTACAGACGTCCCGTGGCCATCCAATAGAGCATGCGGAAGTCCGAGAGGACGGACCAGAACGGGTACTGAAACGTCGCCGGGCGATTGCCCTCTATAAAGTAATGGCTGTACCAAGCAAATCCGTAGGCCGGCAGGAGGGCGACGGGAGTCCAAAGGGGATGTCCGCTAAGCCAAACCGTGGCGCCTAGCGCTAAACCGAAACCCGTCCCCGCGGCGTGCCAGTTGCGCGTCGCTCGCTTCTTGTGCTCCTTCAGGTAGAACGGCCAGAACTCAGTGTAGGTCTGAATCCTCGGCTTCGGGGGTAGCATCTTCTTCTTCCTCTTCCTTCGGAGTCTGAGCGGGAACTACCGGAGGCACGAGCTTTTCCAAAACGACGAGTCGTCGGTCGTAGGTGGTACCCGGCAGCTGGTAGGCTTTATCCAGCTTAACCCGGAATTGCTTCGGAAACCGTTTCTTGATTTCTTCGAGCTCCGGATCGACTCCGGGGCCTTTCATGAAAATTAACAAACCGCCTTCGCCGAGACAGGCGGAGGTGCGCATGCACGTCTTGTCCATGGTCTCTACCGCGCGGGTGATGATGGCCGGAACCCGGCGCTGGAAGCTACGGCTCACGATCTTGCGATCGAAAATCTCCCAGTTCTGGAGCTTGATCTTCCTGCAGGCTTCCCTGAGGAAAACGATCCGCTTCGGGCGCGGCTCGCCCAGAATGATGTGTAAATGCGGATAACGGATCTTCAAAGGGATGCCCGGAAAGCCCGGACCCGTGCCGATGTCCAAAAGAGGCGACGGCATGGGGAAGTACTGCCCGATGATCATGCAATCGATATAATGTTTCGTGACGATGCTATCGAAGCCGATGAGACGGGTGAGCTCCCTGTCTTGATTTCGCTCTCTCATCAAATTATGGTACGTCCACAGCTGCTCGAGCTGGCCCGAGCTGAGGATGATCCCAGCCTTCTTGAGCCTCTTTTCCAGCCCTTCTTTCGTCGGGCGTTCAGGAGTCGATTTTTGATAATGACGAGCCATATGGGGTTGCTTTGAGCGGCGTCACCGTACTCCATGAGGATAATCATGTCATCGCGGTTTTTAAGCCGGCGGGGCTGCTTACCCAAGGGGACGCATCGGGCGATCCGTGCCTGCTCGACCTCACCAAGGCGTACTTGAAAGCGAAGTACGATAAGCCCGGGAATGTCTTTTTAGGTCTCGTTCATCGGCTGGACCGGCCGGTCGCGGGAGTCGTGGTTTTCGGCCGCACCTCAAAAGCGGCAAGCCGTCTCTCGGAACAGATCCGGGGCCGTTCGGTAGATAAGATTTACCGCGCCTGGGTAGAAGGGGAGCCCAAGCCCGCCGAGGGGCGTCTGACCCATCACCTCGTTCAGGGCGAGAAAAAAGTTCTCGTTTTCGACGAGCCTAGGCCGGGAACCAAGCCCGCGACCCTCGATTATAAACGGCTTGCGGCGAAGGATGGGATTACGCTTCTCGAAGTCCGATTACTGACGGGGCGCAAACACCAGATCCGCGCGCAGCTTGCCGCCATCGGCACTCCGATCTTGGGCGACGCCAAATACGGCGCCACTCGCAAGGACGGGGAGCCGGGCATTGGGTTAGTTGCTTACTCTCTCAGCTTCGATCACCCCACGCGCGAAGAGCGGATTGAAGTGCGCGCCCCGGAAAGCGCACTGGAGCGCGCGGGGCTAAAAGCGTGAAGGCAAAGGACGCCTTTCAAGCGGCGCTCAGTTTTCGCGAGCCGTCTCTGAAGGAGCTCGCGGGCCAGGAGACCGACGCTTACCGTCTCTTTTGCGGAGACGGCGAAGGCATTAACGGCCTGAAGGCGGATCGCATGGGGCCTTGCGCGTTTCTGTATCGGCTCGAAGCGCGCTGCTCGCTTTCCTTATCCGAATTAGAGACGCTCGCTCGGCTTTGCCTCGGTCTGCCGGGCGTTAAGGCGGTCTATCTAAAAGATTTCGCAACGGATCGATCGAAGGCGGCAAAAGAAACGGGCAACAAAGATCCAAAGCCTTTGCTGGGTGAGCCCCAAGCCGAAGAGCTCGAGATTCGCGAGAACGGACACAAATTTCTCGTCCGCCCCTACGACGGTTTCTCGACGGGAATTTTTCTCGATCAACGCGATAACCGCAAAGCCCTCGCCATAGACGCGTGCGGCCTTCGGGCGTTGAATCTCTTTTCCTATACCTGCGGTTTTTCCGTTTACCTCGCAAAAGCTGGTGCTCAGGTCACCAGCGTCGATTTGTCCCCGCGTTATCTCGATTGGGGAAAGCGCAACTTCACGGTGAACGGCCTCGAAGCCCACGATCACGAGTTTTTCGCAGCCGATTCCTTTCAGTTTTTAAAAGGCGCGAAAAAACGCGGGCGCACTTTTGATTTAGTCGTCTTGGATCCGCCGAGCTTCTCCAGAGATCGCAAGGGCGGCGTCTTTTCCATCGCGAAAGACGCGCGCAAGCTCGCGGAGGCCGCTTCGGAAGTGGTCGCGCCGGGAGGCCGGCTCTTTTTCTCGACGAACTACGAGCAATGGACCCGGGACGAATTTCTCCGCCAGAGCGGGCTCGGCTCTCTAGGCATAGCTTTGCCGATGCCGTCCATCCCGAAGGATTTCGAACGGCAAAGTCAGCCCCTCTTATACGGAGCGGTTAAGATCCTGACGGCCGGAACCGCAGGATAATTTTTGACGGCTTTCGCCGCAAAAATTACTTGGTGAGCGTGCGTTCCGTGGGAACCTTGCGCTTCACGGCCGCCTGAATGTAGACGACGCCGCGCTTGCCACCGGGGACGCCGCCGCGCAGGAGCAAGAGGTTCTCGTCGGCCTTCACTTCGTGAACGAGGACGTTCTGCACGGTGATATTGTCCGTACCCATGTGTCCGGGCATCTTCTTGCCCTTGAACACGCGGCCCGGATAGGTGTGCATACCGATGGATCCGACGTGACGGAAGTACTTGGAGGTTCCGTGACCCGCATCTTTACCGGCGAAATTGTGGCGCTTCATCGGGCCCTGGAAGCCTTTACCTTTGCTGATGCCCTTGACGTCGACCCGGTCGCCCTTTTCGAACATGGACGCGGCAAGCGTCGCACCGAGGGTGAGGGGGGCCGCTTCGTCTTTGTCGTCGAGGCGAACTTCGTGAAGCTCGGCCTTCGCGGGAGAGTTGGCTTTCTTGAAATGGCCAGCTTTCGCTTTGTTCACGTTCTGAGGCTTTTTCTCACCGATTCCGAGCTGGACCGCGACGTAACCGTCTTTGTCCTTCGTTTTGATCTGGGTGACGGTGCAACCAGTGGTGTCGACCACGGTGACCGCGATCAGGTTGCCTTTTTCGTCGAATACTTGGGTCATGCCGACCTTGCGGCCGAGAATCGTGTGGTTCTTCATGGAAGGGCCTCTTTGAACTGCTACGGGAAGTCATCCGGCCCGCGGATACCGCGAGAAGGAACTTAACCCACCTACAAGAACTGAAGTGTATAGCGTGGCGTCACCCGGAGGGGCAAGGGGCATTTTCCGGGCGTCTCAAAATTAACAAAAATTAACGTAAAGCGTCGAAGTACCTGATTTGCCTTTGGCTTTTCGGGCCTCCCGGGAGACCAATGCCGTACAGGGGCGGGGGTGTTTATGGGTTTAAGGGGTTACTGGGGTCTTGTCCTGTTCCTCATGGGGGCCGACTCGGCTTTCGGAATCGGCTTCCGCGCCGAGATTGGGGTTCCTCCCGAAATCGAAGTGCCCTCCCGGGCCGGTTACAGCCGGGCACCCGCCGTCTTCGAGACTTTCAAATTATCCATCCCCAAATGGGAAGACGTCGCGGGCGGAAAGGGCGTCGTCACCTTCGAGGGCGCCAGCTCCTTTTCTGCCGAGGGCCTTCCCCAGCTACCGGTGGTGGTAAAAAAATTCGCGCTGCCCGTGGGCAACGCTCCCCAGGTATCTTTGAGTGATTTGGTGCTCGAGCGCTCCGAAGCCGTCCCTCAAATCGAAAAAGTCGCGGAAGCTTACGTTTGGGGCCCCCAAGAGCTGAAGTTCGTGACCCCGGCCCGTGGCCGCTATTACCCCGGTAAGTTCGTGGAATCAAAAGTGGTGGGGAGCGAAGTTTGGGTTTCTCTCTATCCGGTGCAGTTCGATCGGCAGACGGGAGAGCTCGTTTCCCTTCGCAGTGCTTCCTTGGCTCTCGATTTCGTGACCCAACGAAGCGTGTTTCTCGTTCCTTCGCAAAAAGGACCGGAAGCTTTGATAGTAACCTCGCGGGCAATGAAAGACGCCGCCGAGAGGCTCAAACAGTTTCACTCTGATCTCTATGGAGTCGATAGCGGCATCCTCTACGTGGAATCGCTCACGAACGAGCCCATGGTGGCCGAGAGCGAACTGCCGGACGGCTACAAGGACAAAGACACGGTGGTCGGCATCACCCTTTACGACGCCGTTAAAAAAACGGGCTACGACTACGATTTGTCTCGTCGCCTCGTGCACTACATGAATCGGCAAATGGCGGACGGCAAAGCGCTCCGCTACGTTACCATTCTGGGCGACGCGACCGTCGTCCCGCCGAGCTACTATTTTTCCATTCGCTCTCTCTTCGGCCCTTCGTTCGGCGTGACGGATGCCTGTTACGGCGCGACCGATGCCTGTCTCGCGCCGAAACTCGCCGTCGGCCGCTTGCCGTTTAACGGAAAGAGCGACTTGGACAATTACCTTTCGAAACTCGAGACATGGCTCGACTCGGGCGATGAGCCAGGCCCCGAGCTCGCCCTCTACGGCGGAAAAGCGTTTCGCGGGTACCAGTACGTGGGAGAGCTCGGCGCGCTTCGCCTGCTCTCCGCCGAAACGGTGAACTGGAACGGCGTCGAGAAGCATTTTCGCACCAACGGATCGTTTTCCAAGGCGCAATCCTTGCGCCTCGTGGGAGGCGATCAGCGGGCGAAGGTCGCCTATTACCTCGATCACGGCCGAGGCAACGAATGGTACGTCGAAAAGGAATTCGTTTCGGCCAAAGAAGCCCTGGACGCGCAGCCTGCCCCGGGAAGAATCAATCCGTTTCTGGTCTCCATTTCGTGCACGAACGGCGCGTACGATCGCTCGCTTGTCGACGGCAGCCAGTTCGGCCCGCCTTCTTCGGGCGATGAGTCGGTCGGCATGGCGATGCTCAAATCAAAAGCGGGAGTCGTCGGTTATCTGGGCGCCGCGCGCCCTGCTTTAGGCAATCCGCTCTACAAGCTCGATCCTTCCGGCAACCTGACTTTGACGGGAAGTACGTACGGCCTTCAGCTGATGGATACGTTTCTTCAGCGCTACCACGACCAGATCGAAGGCCGGGTAGGGGACTTAATGCTCTATTCCCTGCAACGGTATGTCGCCGCCGCCGGCAACGACATGTCGGATGAGTCCCATATCTGGACGGTTTTGAATCTCGTTCTCTTGGGCGATCCGCTCGCGCCGATGTTGCCTCGCCGGCATTTCGGCAACTCGGTGGAAGCGACTAAGCTCGCGACTCCCTTTCCGCGGCCCGCGGTGGGAAGCGCGATGCCGTTCTTCGATCTCGGCACGGATGCGCTTCAGAAGTTCTCGCTGGTCTTCGCGGGCGGGCAAGACGTGAAGGCGACGCTCCTGAAAGTCGATCGCATGCGCGACAAGGAAACGCTCGTGGCCGAGCATCAGGTTAGCGCCGCGCAATCGACGTGGAATTGGGAAGTGCCCGCGGCGGATGCCACCGGAGTGTATCTCCTGAAGCTAGAGAACAAGAAGGGCGTGCCTTTGGAACGGCAAGCCTGGTTCGGGGTTTCTACTCCCCTATTTTGACGTTGCGAGAGAGGCGCTCCAGGAACTCGCGATCGGACTCGCCTTCCTCTTGCTCCAGGTCCACTTCGCTCATCGCTTCTCTGAACTTCTCTTCGCTCTCGAGAGATTCTTTCAGCTTGTCCAGGTACTCGCCCGGGTACTTCTTCATCAGGCGGTCGATGTAAGAGTTGAGGCGCTTCTCGGCTTTGTCCTTTTGATCGGACTTCAGCTCGCGCCAGTTGCGAAGGTAGTGAAGCCGGCAATAGCCTTCCGTCGCGGCCGGAGCCTTACAACGGCTTTCGGCGCAGATCTTCGTCTTGGACGTGGTGGGCTTCGCAGGGGTTGCGGATTTTGCCTTGGTCTCTGCTTTTGGCTTCTTCGGCATGGGGTCGTGCTCCAGTGAGCGGCGAATTAGCGCCTACCCCTCTATCGGCAGAAACCAAGGGAAGATTAAATCAGGCCGCTTGGGCGGGCGCCGTGGCTACGACGCGGAGCTTAAAGAGGCTCAATCTTAGATGTACCAGCTCCAGCGCCGTATGCATCAGAGATCCGAAGAGGGACCAAAGAGAAGCTCTGCGGCGTAGGCCTCCGGGGAAGCGGAAGGGGACCGCGATTTCACCCACTGCCTTAGGATTCTCGGCATGGGCAAGGAGAGTCATGCCCAAGTTCACCTGGCCGAAGCCGCGAGGCAGGTGCGCTAGCTGGGAGGTCAAGCAAGGCCGGGAAATGAGGCGAAAGGCAACCTGGGGCTCTCGCCACTCCGCTCCAAAAAGGAACTTCACCATCTCGTGGACGGCTTTGCCGTGAAGGCGTGTGAGCCAGCCTTCCAATGGCCGAGTCCGCTGAGCGATGAGCAGGCCGTTCTGATTGCGGCGCTCCCAGAAAGGAACGAAGTCGCTTGGATCGAAACGGCTGTTGGACTCGGTCTGCAAAATATGAGCGCCGCGCGAATCTTCGTAGGCCCGGCGGATGGCGGCTTCACTGCCGCCGTTTAGCTGATGGATCACCCGAAGCGCTGGGATTTCCTTGCGGAGACGATCCAGGATGCGGCCCGTGCCGTCGGTCGAGCCGTCGTTGACGACAATGATCTCGTAATGGCCGTACTCTTCGCCGAGCGAGTCGGCCCAAGCGCGGAGCGTCTCCTCGATTTGATCCGCCTCGTTATAACAAGGCATGACGATAGAGAGGGCCACAGGGGCTCGGTTTCGGCGTTCCGCGGGAGTCGGCAAAGTGTCGGTGGTCATGAAGGCTCTTAGAGAGACCTAGTATAACCGAAAGACCGTCCGAATTTCACGGCTTTGCGTGTGAAAATCGTCATCGGGACGCGGTCTTGACCCCCAAGGCCCTTTGAGGCTATAAGACGGCAACTTCGGAAGGATCAATGCCCGAAAAGTCGCCACTCCGAGAAACCCTTACTTTCGACGATGTCCTACTGGTTCCCCGGTACTCCGAGGTCACGCCTCCTGAGGTGAACCTCGAATCGTGGATAGCTCCTCAGCTGGGCATGAAAATTCCCATCCTTTCCAGCGCCATGGACAAGGTGACGGAAGCCCGTACGGCCATCGCTCTAGCTAGAGCCGGCGGAGCCGGCGTCATTCACAGAAATCTTACGCCCGAGGCGCAAGCGCTCGAAGTCGAGAAGGTGAAAAAGAGCGAGAGCGGCATGATCGTCGATCCGGTGACCATGCGCCCGGAGCAAACGGTCGGCGAAGCGAAGGCCCAGCTGGAGAAGTTCGGTATTTCCGGTCTGCCCATCCTGGACGCGCAGAACCGGCTCATCGGCCTGGTGACGAACCGCGATTTGCGCTTTGAAGAGAATTTGAATCGGACGATGTCGGAGATCATGACGCCGGCGGCGAAGCTCGTGACCGTGAAAGAAAACACCACCATGGAAGAGGCAAAACGCCTCATGCACAAGCACCGCATCGAGAAGCTCCCGGTCGTCGACGGTCAGGGCAATCTCAAAGGGTTGATGACCACGAAGGACATCGAAAAGAATATTTCTTATCCGCTCGCCAATCGTGATTCCAAAGGCCGCCTTCGGGTGGGCGCCGCGGTTGGAACGGGCAAGGACACCTACACGCGCGTCGAAGCTTTGTTCGAGGCGGATGTCGATTTCGTGACGGTGGATACCGCGCACGGCGATTCGAAGAACGTCATCACCGTCGTGAAATGGATCAAGCAGAAGTTTCCGGGGCTCACGGTCATCGCGGGCAACGTCGCGACGGCCGAAGGCGCGCAGCACCTCTATGAAGCGGGCGCGGACGCCGTTAAAGTCGGCATGGGCGCCGGCTCCATTTGCACGACTCGCATCGTGGCGGGCATCGGCATTCCGCAATTCTCGGCCATCATGGACTGCGCTCCGGTCGCCAAAAAATTCAACCGCATGCTCATTGCCGACGGCGGCATCAAGTACTCGGGCGACGTCGTGAAAGCGCTCGCCGCGGGAGCTCACTGCGTGATGATCGGCGGGCTTTTCGCCGGTACCGACGAAGCGCCGGGCGAAGTGGTTTTCTATCAAGGCCGCACCTATAAATCGTATCGTGGCATGGGCTCCATCGAAGCGATGCGCGAAGGAAGCCGCGATCGTTACGGCCAGGACAAAGTCGCTTCCGACGAGCTCGTACCGGAAGGCATCGAAGGCATGGTGCCCCATCGCGGCGAGCTTTCCCAAGTGCTCCTCCAGTTAGTCGGCGGAGTGAAAGCCGGTCTCGGGTACCTCGGGTGCCGCAATCTTGGAGAGCTTCGCGAGAACGCGCAGTTCGTACGCATTACCAACCAGGGCCTTAAAGAGTCCCACGTGCATGACGTTTTTGTGACTAACGAGGCCCCGAACTATCGACCAAACTCATGAGCCAATCTTGTCCGGTCGTCATCTTAGACTTCGGCTCCCAATTCACACAACTCATCGCGCGCGCCGTAAGAACCCTCGGGGTCTACTGCGAGATCGTGCCTTACTCCATCGCGCCGGAAAAACTTTTCGCGCGTAACCCGCAAGCGTTAATCCTCTCGGGCGGACCGGAGAGCGTCGGCGGTAAAACTTCTCCTAAAGTCGTTAAAGCGATTCTCGCTTCCGACATCCCGGTGCTCGGCATTTGTTACGGTATGCAGCTCCTCTCGCACCTTCACAAAGGCAAAGTGAAGGGCGGAGCCGGCGGCAGAGAGTACGGATTCAGCACGATTGAAGTGTTAAAGAACGATTTGCTTTTTAAGGGGTTCAAAGTTGGCGAACATTTGCCGGTGTGGATGAGCCACGGCGATCACGTCTCGGAAGTGCCGCCTGGCGCTCACATCACCGCGCGCAGCACAGGATGTCCCGTGGCGGCGATGGAGATGGGCAAGTTCCATGCGGTGCAGTTCCATCCGGAAGTCGCGCACACGCCCGTGGGCATGGCGCTCATCGGAAATTTCCTCTTCCGCATTGCGGGTCTCAAGAACGATTGGAAGATGGCGAATTTTCTGGAGACCAAGCGCCAGGAGATCACCCAGCTCGTGGGCGATGACGTCGTCATCGGCGGCATCAGCGGTGGCGTCGATTCCACCATTCTCGCCGTATTTTTGGGCAAGATTTTTGGCGCTCGGTTCCGTCCCATTCTCGTCGATAACGGGCTTCTCCGTAAAAACGAGGCAAAAGAAGTCGCGGCCTTCTTAAGGAGCATCGGCGTTCCTTTGAAAGTCGTCGATGCCAGCAAATTGTTTTTGAGCCGCTTGAAGGGCGTCACCGACCCCGAGAAGAAGCGCAAGATCATCGGGAAGACTTTCATTCAGGTTTTCGAAAAAGAATGCAAGGGCGTGAAGCGGGCTAAGTTCCTCGCGCAAGGCACGCTCTATCCGGATGTCATCGAGAGCGTTTCGGTCAAAGGGCCTTCGCACACCATTAAGACCCATCACAACGTGGGTGGGTTGCCGAAGCACATGAAGTTCAAGCTCGTCGAGCCCTTCCGCGAGCTTTTCAAAGATGAAGTACGGGCGTTGGGCCGCGAGCTCGGCGTGCCGGAAGCTCTCGTGCAGCGCCATCCGTTCCCGGGGCCCGGTCTTGCGGTTCGCATTCTCGGTGCCGTGACGGACGAACGCCTGAGGCTCTTGCGTGAAGCCGATACGATTTTCATCGAAGAGCTGCGTCGGTCGGGTGACTACGAAAAAATCTGGCAAGCTTTCGTCGTGTTCCTTCCCGTTCGGGCGGTTGGAGTGATGGGAGACGCGCGGACTTACGAATCGGTGGTGGCCCTGAGGGCGGTGACCAGCCGGGACGGGATGACCGCCGATTGGTACCATTTCGATAAGGACATTCTTGGCCGAGTCGCCAATCGCATCATTAATAACGTGCCGGGAATCAACCGAGTCGTTTACGACATTTCCTCGAAACCCCCGGCCACCATCGAGTGGGAGTAGCGGGTGGCGAAAGAGACAAAGCCGGTCATCGAGCGTTGTGAGATCCCGAAGGCGCCGAAGCCGCTTGGTAACTATTCTCACGCAACGGCCTATGGCGAGCTGGTGTTCGTTTCCGGAATGGCGTCCCGAGACTTTCGCACCAACGAGATTCCCGGTCTGAAGCTCGACGGGCAAGGCAAACGCGTGTCTTATGACATCTCCGCCGAGACCCGTTCCACCTTGGAAAACCTGAAAACCGTGCTCGAAGGCGCGGGCAGCGATCTCGAGCACGTCCTCGAAGTGAACGTGTTTCTGACCGACATGAACGACTTCGAAGCCTACAACAAGGTTTTCGCCCAGTATTTTTCGACTCACCGCCCGGCGCGGACCACTTTGGGTGTGGCCTCATTACCGGGTAAGATTGCCATCGAGATGAAAGCCGTCGCGGTGAAGAAATGAATCAGAGCGAGCTCTCCGCCCTGGGGAAAGAAATTCCCTCTGGCAAAGCGGTCGCCATTCCGGCCACGCTCTCCGCGTGGCTCGGCCGGGCAAAGCCTTTGTGGATCGGCGGAAAGCCCGTCGCTTCGGGCTCTCTGTTTGATGACGTCAATCCGGCCACGGAAACCGTGCTTTCCCAAATCGCGCTGGCGGGAGAAGGCGAAGTGAATCACGCCGTCGAAGCGGCGAGAGACGCGTTTGACGATGGCCGCTGGTCTCGTTTGCCGCTCGCGAAAAGAGCCGAGCACCTGAGCCGGCTTGCCGACCTCATCGATCTACATTGCCCAGCGTTAGCGCTCCTCGAATCCCTCGATACGGGAAAGCCCATTCGAGAAGCCTTCGAAGGAGACATCCCGCGGGCCGCTCGCAATTTTCGTTTCTTCCGTGATTTCGCGCTCGCCGAGAAACCGCTCGTTTTTGAAAGCCTCGGAGATAAGCACGTGGCGGAACGAGAGCCGATGGGAGTCGTCGGTCTCATTACGCCCTGGAATCTCCCCCTCTATTTAGAGAGCTGGAAGCTCGCCCCCGCGCTCCTCATGGGAAATTCCGTGGTGCTGAAGCCTTCGGAGCTCACGCCGCTCACCGCCGCCTACCTCGCGGAGCTGGTGCACGAAGCAGGTATTCCGGACGGCGTCTTCAATCTCGTTCACGGTTTTGGCGAGGAGAGCGCGGGCGCGTATTTGACCCGGCACCCTGGCGTCGACGCGATTTCGTTCACGGGTGAAACGGGAACCGGCCGCGCCATCATGAAGGCGGCGGCCGTGGGGCCCACGCGGGTTTCTTTCGAATTGGGCGGGAAGGGCGCGAGCGTCGTTTTTGAGGATGCCGATTTGGACAAAGCAGTCGCGGAGACTTTGCGCGGCGGATTTCGCAACCAAGGCGAGATTTGTCTCGCGACTCCTCGGGTCTTCGTGCACGAGTCGAAGTACCAAGCTTTCGTCGAAAAATTTGCGGAAGGCGCTAGAGCGCTGCGGGTAGGGGACCCCCTCAACTATACGACTCAGATGGGCGCGCTCATTAGCCGTGAACATTTCGATAAAGTGAGTGGCTATCTCGGCAAGGTCCGCCCGCCGGCTCGATTTCTCGCGGGTGGGGGACGGCCGAGGCATCTCTCCAGGGGCCACTTCTTGGAGCCCACAGTGATCGAAGGTCTGGAGCTAAGCCATCCCATCAGCCGCGAAGAAGTATTTGGCCCGGTGGTCTCCGTCTACTCATTCAAAGATGAGAAAGAAGTGATCCGCGCCGTGAACGATACGCCTTATGGCTTGTCGGCTTCCTTGTGGACCACG
The DNA here is from genome assembly GCA_043767805.1 of Pseudomonadota bacterium. Taxonomy (GTDB): domain Bacteria; phylum Bdellovibrionota; class FAC87; order UBA2466; family UBA2466; genus CAZZHG01. Next base: position 13,662 of record JAYUGC010000122.1, read on the forward strand.
GACACGAAGCGCGCCGAGCGAGTCGCCCGCGAGCTCCGACATGGCCTCGTCTGGGTGAACTGCTGGTTCGTCCGAGACTTGCGCGTGCCCTTCGGCGGGCAAAAACGCAGTGGTCTCGGACGCGAAGGCGGCGGCCATAGTCTAGATTTTTACAGCGAGTGGAAGAGTGTCTGTTACGGAGGAGCGGCGAAATGAGCGATGCCCGCCTACAAACTTTGGCCGATCGGTTACTCGAAGCGGAACAAAAACGCCAACCGGTGGAGGCACTGACCACCACCGAACAGGGGCTTACCCTGCAGGATGCTTATGGGGTGCAGCTGAGAAACGCCGCCCGTCATTTGCATCACGGAGCGAGGCTTACCGGATATAAGATCGGGCTCACTAGCCGGGAAGCGCAGAAGCACTTCGGCGTCTTCGAGCCCGACTTCGGCCACCTCTTTGGCAACATGGCCATCGCCGAAGACGGAGAGATCGTCGTGAGCGAGCTCATTCAGCCGAAAATCGAGGGGGAAATCGCCTTTGTGATGAAGAAAGAGCTGAAAGGCCCGGGCGCCACCGCCATGGATGCTTTGGCCGCCGTGGATGCCGCTTTCGTTTCGATGGAAATCATCGATAGCCGCATTCAGAATTGGAAAATCAAAGCGATCGATACCATCGCCGATAACGGCTCTTCCTCTCGTTACGTGATTGGCACGAAGCCAGTCTCTCTCAAAGATTTGGATCTGCCGCTACTCGGCATGGCGTTCTCGAAAAACGGCGAAGTCCAGGACACGGGCGCCGCCGCCGCGGTCATGGGAAATCCTCTGAACGCCGTCGCGTTTCTAGCCAACGAGCTCGCTAAATTCGATCGCTCGCTGCTGCCGGGCCAGATAGTGCTCTCGGGAGCCATCTCGTCGATGGTTCCGGTGAAGGCGGGAGAGCACTACACTTGCGAAGTCGCGAAGCTTGGCAAAATCACCGTCCGCGCCGTGGAAGCGAGGAAACATGAATCCCATTGAGCTTGCCCAACGCTTGAGAAAAGCCCGTCTAGAAGGCAAGGCGATCTCGCCTCTGACCAGTGAGCTTCCCGGATTTTCCTGGGAGTCGGCTTATCGCGTGCAAGAAGCGGCGTTGAGTCTCGATCTTGCGGCCGGAGACAAACTTTCCGGCTACAAAATGGGCCTGACCAGTCTCGCCAAGCAGCGGGACGTCAAAGTGTTCGAGCCGATTCGCGGCTATCTGCTTCGCTCCATGGAGGTGGAGCCGGGAGCGTCGGTCGTGACGGAAGGGCGAATTCACCCGCGGTTCGAGCCGGAAGTCGCCGTGGTGATGCGCAAACAACCGACCAGCATCCGCGATTTGCCGGAGTGCGTGGAGGGCGTTTATCCCGCGCTCGAGATTTTGGATAGCCGCTTCGAAGGTTTCAAGTTTTCGTTGCCGGACGTCATCGCGGATAACACTTCCGCGTCGGGTTATCTCATTGGCCGACACCGTTTACCGATGGATCCGGAGACGCTGAGACTTCTTGGCGTCGTGGTTCGCAAAAACGGACAGATCGAGCATACGGGGGCGCCGGCCGCGGTCTTGGGAGATCCGTTTCGTTCCGTTTGGGCCTTGGCACGCTCGCTTGCGGCCCAGGGTCACAAGCTCGAAGCGGGCCAGGTCATCCTCTCGGGTGGCATCACGGCGAGCCTGCCGTTTACGGCGGGGGACGTGCTCGAAGTCGAATGGCCCGGTGAGACCTTGATGTTCCGGGGAGTCTGAGATGGCGTTGCTCCGGCCACTAAATTTTCAGAAGTGGATCGATGAGCATCGATCTTTGCTCAAGCCGCCGGTCGGCAATCGCTGCGTTTGGGAAGATCGCGATTTCATCGTGATGGTGGTCGGCGGCCCGAATTCTCGGACGGACTACCATATCAATCAGGGCGAAGAGTTTTTCCACCAGATCGAAGGAGGCATGGTCCTCAAGGTGATCGAAGAGGGAAAGCCCGTCGACATTCCTATCCGCCAAGGCGAGATTTTTTTGCTTCCCGGTAAGGTGCCGCATTCGCCTCAGCGCGGAACGGGGACGGTAGGGCTGGTCATCGAGCACAAGCGCCCCGCGGGCGTGAAAGACGGTTTCGCCTGGTACTGCGAAAAGTGCGGAACGAGCCTTTACAGCGAGTTTTTGGAAGTGCGAGACATCGTGAAAGATCTCCCGCCGGTTTTCGATCGCTTTTACGGCGAGGCGAGCCATCTCACCTGCAAGAAGTGCGGCCATCGGATGAAGGGACGCGATGCCAAGAATTGACATTCATACGCATATTCTTCCGCCGAAGATCCCGGCGTTCAAGGACAAGTTCGGTTATGGCGGTTTCATTCGCTTAGATCCGTGTGGCGAGCACAAAGCGAGAATGATGCGCGATGACGGCACTTTCTTTCGCGACATCGATAGCAACTGCTGGGACCCCGCACAGCGCTTAAAAGAAATGAAGGACACGAAAGTGTCCGTTCAGGTGCTCTCGACCGTGCCCGTCATGTTCAGCTACTGGACTCGCCCTGAGGATGGTTACGATATCGCTCGGTACTTGAACGATCACATCGCCGGCGTGGTTGAAGCTCACCCCAATCAGTTTGTTGGATTGGGTACGCTACCTCTTCAAGCACCCGATTTGGCGGTCAAGGAGCTAGAGCGTTGTCATAAGAGTTTGCGGCTGAAGGGGATTCAAATCGGTACGAACGTTAACGGCTGGAACCTGGACGACCCGAAGCTCTTTCCGGTTTTTGAAGCCATTGCCGATATTGGCCTCGCGCTCTTCGTTCACCCTTGGGACATGATGGGCGGCGAGCGCATGCAGAAGTACTGGCTTCCCTGGCTGCTCGGCATGCCGACGGAGCTGGCGCATGCCATCGCGAGCCTTTCTTTCGGCGGCGTGTTTGAAAGACTACCTCATTTGCGCGTCGCCTTCGCGCATGGCGGGGGATCTTACGGAGTTTTGGCGGGTAGGATGGGGCGCGGGTTTGAGGCGCGCCCTGATTTGTGCGCGGTCGAAAACCGCGTGGACCCGAGAGAGTATTTGGGCCGCTTCTACGTGGACTCTCTCGTGCACGATGAACGGGCTTTGCAATTTTTGGTCGATGTCTTCGGAAAAGATAAAGTCGCGCTTGGATCGGATTATCCTTTTCCCTTGGGAGAGGATAAGCCAGGCGCGCTCATCGAATCGATGGCTGCCTTCGACGATAAAACCAAGGAGCGGCTCCTTGGCGGGAATGCGCTCGACTGGCTCGGCATGAGTGAAACGGATTTTTGGAAATGAGCTCTCCTCAAAACAACGCTCGCTTTGCGGAGGCTCGGGCTAGAGATGCGGCGGATACGCTTGCGCCTTTTCGCAAAGAGTTTCTCTTTCCTACCGCTGCCTCAGGCGATCCGTATCTATATTTCACGGGAAATTCGCTGGGGCTTCAGCCCCGAAGGACCCAGAGTTACGTCGTCCAGGAGTTAGAGGACTGGGCGAAGCTCGGGGTCGAAGGGCACTTTCAAGCCCGGAAGCCTTGGTTTCCGTACCATGAGTTTCTGACCGAGCCCATGGCTCGCGTGGTGGGAGCTTTGCCTTCCGAAGTCGTGGTGATGAATAGCCTCACCGTGAATCTTCATCTTTTGATGGCCTCGTTCTACCGCCCGACCGCAGAGCGCTCGCGCATCCTCGTCTTGAAGTATGCGTTTCCGTCCGATCGGTACGCAGTCGAGTCGCAAGTCAGGTTTCACGGCTTTATGCCCGAGAGCACGGTTATCGAGCTCGCCCCTCGCGCGGGCGAAGAGACCGTGCGGGTGGAAGACGTTATGGAGCTCATTGAGGTCGAGGGTAAGCAGCTCGCCTTGGTGTTACTGGAGAACGTGAACTACCTCACGGGTCAGGCGTTTCCGATGAAGGAAATTACGGCGGCCGCCCACAAACAGGGCGCGACCGTGGGTTGGGATCTCGCTCATGGCGTGGGCAATCTCTTCATTGAGCTTCATGACTCCAACGCGGATTTCGCCGTGTGGTGCTCCTACAAATATTTGAACGGGGGCCCGGGCGCCGTGGGGGGAGCCTTCGTCCACGAGCGGCATGCTAGAGCGGAACTTCCGAAGCTCGCCGGATGGTGGGGCCACGATAAGAAGAAGCGTTTTGAAATGGCGCCTAAGTTCGAGCCCATTCCGGGAGCCGAAGGGTGGCAGCTTAGCAATCCTCCGATCTTGCAGATGGCGGCGCTTCGCGCCTCCCTCGAGATCTTTGATGCCGCCACCATGACAAAGTTACGTAAGAAGAGTGAGGCTCTCACGAGTTATCTCGCGGAGCTCTTGCGCACTTTGCCGGGAGACCGCTGCCACATCATCACGCCCATGGACGCGGCTCAAAGAGGGGCTCAGCTCTCGCTTCGGCTTAAGGGATCCGATCAAACCTGGGTCGAAGGTTTCCGTGAGCGTGGCGTGATTTGCGATTTCCGTCGGCCAGATATTTTCCGCATTGCCCCGGCTCCTCTCTACTGTGGCTTTGAGGACGTGTTACGCTTTAATGAGATTCTTCGCGCCAAGATCACGGGAGAGGCGAGATGAGCGGCCGCTCCGCCACGCAATCGCCCTTGGTGGTCTTGCTTCGCGGCGGGTGTGAAGAAGTGACGTTTTACGGGGAGCTCGTGGTAGCCAACGAAGCTGGCCTTCTTTGGTCAGCCGGCGAAGCGGTAGGGGCGTATCCCATGCGCTCTCTCTTGAAGCCGTTTCAGTTTCTCGCCTGTGATTTACCGGCGGACCGGTGGCAGGGCAATAGCCTGCAGAACATCCGCTACGCGCCTTGCGTGGGCTCCGTCTCGGCGACCGTCGAACAAATGGAAGTCATCGATGCCTGGTACCGCAAGGGCAAGCCCCACGGATTCGCCGAGCTCGTTCAGGTGCCGCCCGCCGTGCCGATCGATCCGGAGAAACGGGTTCAGTCGATGCCCCGTGGCCCTCAGCAGAAGTATCATATGTGTTTTTCGAAGCACGCCGCTATCGTCGAAGCGTGCGAAGTGCATGGCTGGGATTCGAAGACCTATCTTTCCCCCGGTCATCCTTACTTCCGCAGTTTGTGTGGCCTCCTGGAAAGGTGGCTCGGACGCGATTTGGGCAAGGTGAAATGGGTGACCGACGGTTGCCAGCTTCCAACGCCCCTCTTGTCGCTCACTGAGATGGCGAGACTTTATCAGAGCCTCGCTTCGGAGAAAGACGGCTCGCCGTTGGGCTGGGTCAGACGGCTGATGCTCGCTAATCCCGACTGGATCGGCAGTTCCGATCGGATGGACAGTCGCCTCATGAAAGAGAACGCGGGCAAGCTCGTCGCGAAAGAAGGTGCGGACGGTTTACTCGGTCTCGCCGTCTTGCCGAATCAGAAGCATCCTCAAGGTCTCGGCATCGTCGTGAAGATGGCGACGGGCTTTGATACCAAAGCCACCGCGCTGTCCCTCGCGCCGCTGCTCGACTCGCTTGGGCTGAAACCCTTACTTCCCATTCCGCCGGGGCATACCGCGGAATGGAAGTACAAACCCTTTGCGGGAGCGCCCCGTAAAATTATAGACATTAGCCCGCTCGTGAGCCCGCAAACCGCCGTTTGGCCCGGAGACATCTCGTTCCGGCGAGAAGTGAGTCTCGACACTCTGAAGGGCAACCACCTCACGCTTTCGAGTATTACCACGACCGTGCATGTGGGAGCTCATGCCGATGCGCCGAACCACTTCGAAGCGAGTGATCGTGGTATCGAGTCCGTCGATATCAGCAAATATTTCGGTCCTTGTCAGGTTATCGAGTTAAGGAAGCAGGCGGCGTCGCTCATCGTGCCGGCCGATCTGACGGGAATTGAGCTTTCCGCGAACCGGGTGCTTTTTAAGACGGGCTCGTTTCCCGACCCCAATCATTTTAACGAGGACTTCGTAGCGCTCTCGGGAGAAGTGGTCGATTATCTCACCCGCCGGGGCGTTTGTTTGATTGGAGTGGATACGCCTTCGGTCGATGCTTTTGCCTCGAAAGATTTGCCCGCCCACCATGCCACCCTCCGTGCCGGAGTGGCGGTACTCGAGGGCATCGTTCTGGATGGGGTTTCCCCCGGGCTTTACCAGCTCGCCGCCGTCCCGCTTAAACTTGCTGGTGCCGACGCAAGTCCCGTTAGAGCCATTCTTTTCTGATTCGGCCATTTCCTTGTGCAGGGAAGGTGCCAATCGGCCGAACTCTCATTATCTCTCAAGGGATATTTCGGATTTTGGAATCACGGGGAGGAAGCGAAGACGTTTCGTCGTCGTAGAAGTTACGAGTGCCGCTGGAGGAGAGCCACTCCGGACTCAGGAATTAGTAGATCCCAGCCCCATTCTTGCGCAATCCAGGCAAGCGTTCGTTCCGTGTAGAAGGCAACGTGGGTGGGATCGCGGTGGTAGTGCCACGCTGGAAACTCATTCCATTCTTTTCTGAAGCCCGTCATGAGACCGAGCCAGCCGCCCGGGCGCACAAGGGTCGCGAGTCTTTCGAACTCTTTGCGCGGATCGAAAAAGTGTTCCGCGACTTCGGTGCAGGCGATGAAGTCGTAGGGCTCCCAAAGCACGCCTTCGCTCGGATAAAAGTACGGATCGTAAACGGCCATGCGATGCCCTTGACGGGTGAGGAGATCGGCGAGCACCGGCGAGGGGCCGCATCCGAAGTCCAAGCCCCGGCTACTCGGATCGAGCTTGTCGGAGAGGGGACGGGCTAAACGATCCAGAAACGCGACGTAGCGTGCGTCGCTTCCGTCATTTTGATGCCCCTGATAGCGCGCTAGCTCTTCCTCGGGCGAAGGGAGCGTGTCGGGATCGGCAAACGCCAAGTCACACGAGTCGCAGTGGTAGAAAGTCCGGGCCTGCCGTTTCGGTAGGCTCGATACGCGAGGCTGGGAGGCCGCGCCGCAAAGTCTACAGCTCGGCTTCTTGTGCGCCATAGTCCCGGGGGTTGATGTTGTACTTCTTGATCTTGCGAAGCAGCGTGTTCTTCGGAATGTTTGCCTGCTCGGCCGTCAGGTTGATGCGGCCGGAGTTCGTTTTGAGGGCCTGAACGATGAAGGCGCGCTCGAAGACTTCTTTGCCTTTTTCCCAGTCGAGAGAATCAGGAACGTTGATACCGGTCGCGGAAGCGCCCGCCGCGAAGGAAGGCAGGGTACGCCGGCGCGTGGCTTTGCGAATGTACTCCGGAAGACTGAAGTAGCTGACCTTGTCGCTCGTCTCCACCACGAAGGCGTGCTCGATGGCGTTCTCGAGCTCGCGGATGTTGCCGGGCCAGTGAAAGGTCTGGAGCGCTTCGAGGGCTTCGGGAGCGATCCCGCGCAAGACGCGCTTATGCTCTTTATTGAACTTGTCGATGAAGTGGCCGCAGAGCGCGGGGATGTCATCGAACCGCTCTCGGAGCGGCGGCAAGAAAATCGGCATTACGTTCAGGCGGTAGTACAAGTCTTCGCGGAACTTGCCTTCCTTCACTGCTTTTTCTAAATCGCGGTTGGTCGCGGCGAGAATGCGAACGTCGGCCTTCACTTCACGGTTAGATCCTACGGGCGTGAAGGTGTGCTCCTGCAAGACACGGAGGAGCTTCACTTGGGTCGCGAGCGACGTATCGCCGATTTCGTCTAGGAAAAGCGTACCGCCGGAAGCGAACTGGAAACGTCCGATCTTACGTTGGTCGGCTCCGGTGAAAGCGCCTTTCTCGTGACCGAACAATTCGCTTTCGATCAAATTCTCGGGGATGGCGCCGCAGTTGACGGCGACGAAGGGCCCGTCTTTGCGAGGGCTATTGTAATGAATGGCTTTGGCCACGAGTTCTTTGCCCGTGCCGTTCTCGCCGCGGATGAGCACCGACGTGTTCACGCGCGTGAGCCGCTCGACCAGTTGGAAAACTCGTTTCATACCACGGCTCGTGCCGACGCATTCCGAACCGTCGCCGGGCTGCATAGGCGCGGAGAGGGCCATGCGCTGAACCATGTGGTACGCGTTCTCGGCCTTTTCCACGACCTTCATCAAATAGTCTTCGTTGATGGGCTTTTCGATGTACTCGAAGGCGCCTTCGCGAATGGCTTCCACCGCATCGCGGATCGTGCCGTGGGCGGTGATGAGAACGGTGACGGAAGAGTAACCCTGCTCGTGGATGTGCTTCACAAGCTCGAGGCCGTCCATGTTGGGCATCTTCATGTCGCAGAGAACGAGCGGGTACTCATGTTCGGCAAGCTTTCGCGCCGCTTCGAGGCCGTCTGCGGCCTCATCGGCCGCATAGCCCCGGGCGCGCAACATGGAGACGATCTGCTTACGCAGCTCGACCTCATCGTCGACGACCAGAATCGTGTACATGGAACCCCCTGATTGCGGTCCCGTGTGTACCAAAAATCGCGGGCCGCCGCAACGGGATCACCGCCTGAGGCGGCTAAGATATTACGTAAGTAGTTAAATTTAATTAAGTAAAACGTGTAGTGCCACTGGCACTGCACTACTTGGAGAGGGGCAAAAGAAAGCTCACCGTCGTGCCTTTTCCGACATCGCTTTGAATCTCGAGGGTGCCCTTGTGAAGCTCCACGAAGTACTTGGCGAGGTACAGACCGAGGCCCGATCCCTTGGTGGTCTTTTCGGTGTCGCGGCCGCGGTAGAACTTGCCGGTCACGCGGGGAATTTCATCGGCCGCGATCCCCATGCCCTGATCGGTGACGCTCACTCGTACCCCCAGCTCTTCTTCCGAAGTGCGCACGATCACCTGGCTGCCCACGCGGCTGTACTTGATGGCGTTCTCCAGGAGGTTGGTGATGACCTCTTGCAGGAGATCCGGATCGCCTTCCATCGAGAATAGTGGCTCCAGATCCGCGACGAGCTTTATCTTTTTTTCCTCGGCGAGAAAGACGTGGCGGCTGACCGCGACTTCCACCAGGCGATTGAGATCAACGACGTCCCGTTTCGCTTCGAGCGACATCGATTCCATTTTCGTCACCCGCAGAATGTCCGAGATGAGGCGAGCGAGATCGTTATTGGTGCGATCGATGGCTTGGAAAGCTTCCACCGTCGGAGCGGCGAGGGGCGATTCCGACGAGCCCAACATGCGGTTGGTGATGGCGCGGATTTTCGCGATGGGCGTTTTTAAGTCGTGGCTGAAGAGCGAGATGAAATTGTTTTTGAACTGATCCATCTCGCGCAGGTACTCGGCTTCCTGCTGCGTCTTCCACTGCTGCTCTTCCTGTCGGCTCAATTTGTAGCCGAGCATCAGAAGGTGAGTCGCGAAAATGCAAAAGATGGGATTACCGACGCCCCACCAGATTTTGAACTGCGAAAACGCGAAAAGCGTGACGAGCACGATGACCAAAGAGAGCAAAAGGAGAAACAGCCAAGCCAGGGTAAGGGGGAAGGCGAGGATGATGGCGATACTCGCCGCGACCGCCAAAACCGCGAGCCCCCATGTAACCCATTGCGGCAAGATACGAATCTCCCGGCCGGAGACGAAGGTTTCAGCGCCATTGGCCTGAATTTCTAGGGCCGACATCTTACCGAGAGGGGTCTCGAAATCGGTGAAGGAGCTGCTCTCCTTACCTATCAGGACTACCTTTCCTTCGAATAGGTTAGGCGCCACGGTGCCGTCTAAAACGTCGCTGGCTTCGACGCTGGGGTAGCTCCCGGAAGGCCCCCGGAAATCGATGCGCATCGGGTCGAGCAGATTCCGCTTAATCGGTTTGTCAGTAAGCCGATGGTAGATCCTGAGGGCTAGAGAGGCACCCGAGGAATAGACCAGGTGCGTCTGGCGGACCACGTTATCGCGGTCCGGGAAAAGATTCGAAAAGCCGTAATTGTCCCCTCGAACGAGATTCGGCTTGGGTGGAATCAACTGATTCTGCTCGTTCAAGGCAGAGGCGAAGAGGACTCGATCCGGATCGAAGTGAGCCGCCACCTTTTGATCTTCCCACTGATAGTAGGGGGAAAAGACCATGAGGCGGGGGTTCTGGGCAAGAATCCGGCGGGCAAGCTCGTTATAGAATTCCGCGTTCCACACGGCGTGGGTGCGGGGACTAAATTGAAGGGCTTCACTTGGGAAGGCCCCGTTATCCCGACTGAAATAGGGATAGAGTTTGGCATCGTTGACCCTGACGAGTAAAAACTGGGTCGGGCGGTGCGTGGCCCCACGCAGGCGAAAAAACTGGTCGTAAAACCATTGATCTAGGCTGTGTAGGGGAAGGAAAACGAACAGAAGGCAGATAGCCCCGCGAATTCCGAAATTCACTTTCGGCATGGCGCGCAATCTAGCAAAAGCAGGATATGAAACCAACACTCATCATAGTCGAGGATGCAGAGGCGCTCCGTGAGGAGCTGGTGCGCGGTTTAGAGGGGGATTTCGAGATCCTCGCGGTGGAGACCAACGGCTTGCAAGCCGTGGAAGCCTGCCGCATGCACCGCCCGCAGCTCGTGCTCATGGACATCGTGATGCCGAAGCTTTCTGGCATCGAAGCAACCCACCGGATTATGACGGAGCTGCCCCAGCCGCCCATCGTCGTGATCTTGAGCGGCCTCAAAGACGAGGGCGTGGTATTTCAGGCGCTCTCCGCGGGAGCGTCCGACTACCTGATCAAGCCTTGCGAGATGAAGAAGGTCTCTCAAGTGCTGCGCGGTTTCGTCCGCGACGCCGCTTAAAGACCGCTCTATAAACGGAAGCCGAAGTACAGCTCTCCGCCCAAGATGCTCGAGTCGCCTTTGATGCGATTGATGAGTAGCCTTAGGTCGACCATGAAGGGGTTGAAGTCGAAGCCACCTTCGATGATGAACGAGGGCAGGAAGATGATCTCTTCCGACGAGACGCTTGGAATCGCCACGCGGTACCAGACGGCGGCACTGCCGCCGAGGCCCAAGCCGAAACTCGAGCGCTCCGAGAAGCGCCACATTTTGCGGACGATACCGTCGAACGTCGCCACGTGCACCGAGTTCAAGACGTACTTGTAACCGACGAAGCCGCGCAGACAGAGCGGGATGTTCTCGTCGAGCTCGGAGTAGTCGTAGTCGAAAGTCGCGCCGACGGCGAAACCGAAATCCTTGTGGTAATTGCCGGTGGGGACGAGCGACGCGTTTACTTCGGGCTCAATGTAGAAGTTGCCGCCGAAGGTGGCCGCGACGTGGAAGACACCGGCGTCGGTGCGCGGGCTTTGATCGGTAAAGTACTTACGTTTTTGCAGGGAGCGCCGCTTGGGCTTTGCCGGCTTCGGATCGGTGGAGGGTTTATCAGCGGCCGGTTTCTCGGTCTCTTCCGTGAGGTACCCGTCGTCCTCATCCTCTCCCAGAGCGCGTTTCGGAAGGCTGTGGCCAGCAAAGATCGCCAGCGCCAAAAAAAGCCATGCTGTAGTTCTTAAGCGAGCCATATTTCCCCCGAAGTATCCCTATCTTATCAAACTTTTGCCTCGGGTTATGACTCGCGGGGTCTTACTCGGCTCCCTTCGAGGCCTGTACCATAAATACATGCGATCACGTCTGGCGCTTCTCATGGGCCTCTGGCTCACTTGTGTACCCTTGTGTGCCGAGGCGGCCGCCTCCAAAGGCTCCAACTACTTCGCGCTCGATGCGGGGCTCTTCTCCAATAACGTCGTGGGCAAAGCGCAGGCGCTGGAAGAGGATCAGACGCAGGTCAGCCACTACTCGATTTACGCGCGCCTTCGCCGCGGGTTCCATCTCGGGAAGAACTTTTACTTCGAGCCCGCTTTTTCGACGCTGGTCCCTTGGTACACGGGCGTCGACGGCAACACGAAGCAGTTCACCTTCCATACCGATTTTCCGATTCTCGTCCCTATCTTTTCGTTCTTGAAGCTCAGGATGGGTCCCGGTCTCGAATGGCAATGGATAGTGACGAAACAAGAGACGATCTCTTTGAACAACGGCACCTCGACTAGTGACTTCTACATTCCGGGCGGAAGCCGCTTGATCACTTTGATGACGGTGCAGGCGGGGCTCGAGATTCGCTTTTCCCAGCACATTTGTCTGAACGGCGACGTGACCGTGCTGTCCGTGGCGAGCAAAGAGCGGCGCAGTTACCAAGTTTCCTTGGGTCTCGGAGTTTACCTATGATGCGTTTTGGTTTGGCTCTTCTTCTTTCGGTTTCGCCCGCTTTCGGTTGGACACTACTCTCTCCTCAAATCGAAGGATGGGCGGAAAAAACGCTCGTTATTCACGTGAACCCGACCAATTGCACGGTTAGCGACGAGGAGCTCTACGCCGAGATCGATTACACCATCAGGATTTGGAACAAGGTGCCTACGAGCCGCCTCACGATGGTGCGCTCAGAAACGCCTTCCACCGTGACACCCGCGGAGTTCGAAGCGGGAACCGCCACGGAATTGCCGGTCGTTTTCTGCGATCCTGCTTTCGAGAGCTCGATCGGCAGCTCGAACGTGGTTCCGGCAGCCACCTCGGTGCGGAGAATCGTCACGGGCCCGCTCACCACCGCCGCCATCTACTTAAATGCGCAAGTCGGCACGGGAGCGGAGATCAGCCAGATGGAGCAGGAGGCTTTTCGCATCGTGCTCACCCACGAGATGGGACACATGTTGGGACTTGGTCATTCGAAAGCGTCGACCTCTCTCATGTATTACAGCGTCGGCGGCAAGAGCACGGCACGGATCACCGAAGACGATCGCATGGGCATTGCTTATCTCTATCCGAGAAATGAGCTGTCGAGAGGCGCCTTCGGTTGCGCCGCGGTTCACGGTACGGGAACGCCCTGGGGCCTTGCGGCCGCGATCTGGTTTTTCCTTGGCCTGATAGGCCTGGGCCGCGCGGTTAGATCTGAACGACTTCCCGGACTTCGGGAATAGCGTCTTTCAAGCGCGTCTCTACGCCCATTTTCAGCGTCATCACCGAGCTGGGGCAAGAGCTGCAGGATCCTTGAAGCGCGAGAAAGACCACGCCGTCCTCGTACTTGTGAAAGGTGATGTCGCCGCCGTCCATGGCGACCGCCGGGCGAATCTCCCGATCGAGGATGTCCCGGATTTTGGTGATCACGGCCGAATCGGAACCAGGAGAAGCCGTTCCGCCTTCCATCTTCCATTCCGCATCGAAGACGGGTTTTCCCGCTTTGAGATGCGATTCCAAAAGCTGAGGCACTTTTTCAGCGACCACGTCCCAATTGCCGGAGGGGCCTTTGGTGATGGTGACGAAGTTGGTGCCGACCATGACGGCCTGAACGCCGGACACGCCAAAGAGCGCCTTGGCGAGCGGCGCATTTTTCGTCTGGTCGACACTCATGAAGTTGGCGGCGCCTCTCGGAATCAGGCTCTGGTTCACCACGAATTTCAGAGTGTTCGGATTCGGCGTAAATTCTAAGGTCACGGTGACTTCAGGCATGCATGGCTCCTTGTTCGAAATCGGGCCCACCATACCGCAACTCCTCTCTTCCAACCAGGGGCCTCATTGATAGGGGAGGGAGTTTCAGGTAGTAAGAAGGCTCTTCGGTGAGGGAATCCGGTGCAAAACCGGAACTGCCCCGCAGCGGTATGAGGCCTAAAGGGCCCTCTCCACTGGGCCATTCAAGCCTGGGAAGGAGAGGGAAATACCCGCCTCGAGTCCGAAAACCTGCCGAAGCTAGGCTTTTAAAGAAATCCGCTCGAGGGAGGCGGAGCTCGATCATGGTTTCGTTTGTCCTGTATCTGCTGAGTCTGGCGAATGCCTCAGGCCTCCCGGCCGTCGAGGTGGCCCCCGAGGTGCGCGTCGTGGGCCGCCGCTCGCCGTGGCGCGCGCCCGAGCTTGGCGAAACGAACGCGGAATCGGTAACCACGGATGCCCGCATGGTGTCTGGCCTGTCTCAGGCGGTTTCTCATCTGCCTTCGATTGCGATCCGGCGAAGCGGGGGAGAGGGAACGGAGCCGCAATGCCTCATCCGAGGCCAGGACCCTCAGGAGAACCGTTACTTTCTGGAAGGCGTTCCACTGACGGATGCCGAGTATCAGTCGTCTCAGCTTGCCGCCGTACCGCTCGAAGCCTTGAGTCGCATCGACGTGTTTCCGATGGGCGCTCCGGTTGCCCTTGCTTCGGATGGAGTCGGGGGAGCGCTTCATTTTCGTTTGGGAGACGGCCCGGATCAAGCGCGCCTTCGCGCGGGAGCCTATGGACTCAGAGAAATGGCCGGCTCGGTCCCGCTGGTCCCAGGAGCGAGGCTCACCGCGCGGGCCATATTTTCCGACGAGGATTTCGTCTATTTCGACGATAACGGGACGCCGTTCAATGCGGCTGACGATCGGTACGATCGGCGTGCGCACAATCGGTTCAAGCGCTTGTCTTTCTTGCCCGTCGTATCGGGAGAGCGATGGACTGTTTTTTCTTTGACGAGTCTCTCGGCGACCGAAGTGCCGGGCTCCCTCGCGGTCCCCACGTCCGCTGATTTGAATCAAGGGTTCGAAGTGGTTGGCCTGAAGGCAAGCCTGCCTCTGGCTTCTCAAGGCGAGTGGAATGGACATGCCTGGTTTCGAGGGGATTGGCAGAAACTCCGGGACACGCAACGGACTTTGTCGACGAATTACGCCCTGGATCGCTCGGCCGCCCTCGGCGTTGGCGGGAGAAGCCGCTGGGAGTGGGACGACCTGAGCTTTCGTTGGGGCGTGACCACCGGAATTTCCTGGGATGGTTTTCAAGTCTCCGGGCTCGATGGGTACGAAGCGAAACGGGGCCGTTGGCAGGCGACCTTCGGCACCCAGGCCGAACGGCGCTGGGGCACTCTCGTCGTGACGCCTAGCCTACTCACGGCCGTTTCGCATTTTCCCGCGGCGACCACCCCCACGCGAAACTTCACGAATCTTTCTCCCCGAATCGCGGCGACCTGGCGCGCGGCTCCGCGCGTCCGCGTTCGTGCCGGAGCGGGCAGGTATTTCCGCGTGCCTTCTCTCGCCGAGCTGCACGGCTCCCCTTCAGGCCTCGATCCGAATCCAAATCTTCAGCCCGAGACCGCGGATAAAGCGGAGGCGGGGGTCGATATCGACGGTAGAGTTCGGATGAGCTACACGGCGTCGGTATCGTGGTCGCGCGATCTGGTGACGTACCTTCCGAACGCGCAGTGGTCGAAAGTGGCCGCGAACGTAGGTCGGGCTCGCGTGCTCAGTCAGGAGCTCAGCGCCGATACCGAACTTCCCTTCGGTTTTTCCACCGGAGGCAGCGCCACTTGGATGGTGAGTGAAAACCAAAGTGCCGTGGCTTATTGGCAAGGCAAGGAACTGCCCTATCGCCCGCGCTGGCGAGGAGAAGGGCGTCTAGGTTGGCGCTCGGGAAAGTTTCACTTGGGCTATCAGGCGACCGTGTGGGGCGAGCTCTATGAAGATCTCGTCAATAGCAAGCATCGCTCGGCGTTGGTCGAGCACGCCATGGAAGCGACCTGGGAAACCGCTTGGGGAGATTGGCGCTTGGAAGGCGTGAATCTGGGCGACGTTTTGACCCTGGACTCGTCGGTGGGCGCGTTCCGAACGGTCGAGAATAATTCTGGCTATCTTGGTTATCCGGCGCCGGGGCGCCGAATTTATCTGTCGTGGAGGTACTCACTATGAAGCGAAGTCTGATACTTGTTTGGATCCTAACTGGCTGTGGAGCGGCGAAGCACAATGGGTCCGGGTCGGGATTACTCTCGGGCGATGGGCCCGGGATAGTTATCGCGGCATCGGACTACCGAACGGGAATGCTTCTAGGCGTGAACCTAAAGGACGGGACGCGCCGGAGTGAGGTTCCGATTCACTCGGATGCGATCTTGCGAGTGGCTTTCGGGAAGCACTTCGTCGTCAATCGGCTGGGCCAGGACAATATTCAAATTCTGTCCGCGAGCGGACAAACCGAAAATCAATTTAGCGTGGGCCGGGGGCAAAATCCGCAGGACATCGCCGTAATCGACGAGTCCACGGCCTATGTGAGCCGTTTCCGCAGCCGCACCTTATTGAAGGTTCAGCTGCCTGAAGGAAAAGATCTGGGGGACGGCGTTGATTTTTCCTCTCTCGCGGATGCCGACGGCTATCCGGAAATGACTTGGATGCGGCGGGACCGAGATAGCCTTTATGTCGTCGTTCAGCGGCTGGACACGGCGCACGGCTATGTTCCCACGGAGGTTTCCTACGTCGGCGTTGTGGCACTGGCGAGTGATACTCTCGCCGGTAAAATTAGATTGAGTTACGTCAACCCGGTCACCGCGATCAAACGGGGCCCGGATGGCTCGCTCTACGTGGGCTCGGCGGGCAAGCTCGGTGCTGGATCTCTCGATGGCGGTATCGAACGGCTGAACGGCACCGCTTTTACGAGTCAGTCGATCGCGACCGAGGCGCAGCTGGGCGGAGACGTCATCGATTTTGAAGTGCTCACCGCGGATAAAGCGGTGGCCGTGGTGGCAGTGGGTGCGACGACTCGTCTCGTGGCGTTTGATCCCCGCACGGGTAAAGTGGAAAAAACCTGGGTTCAGTCCGCCGGATACGACCTGCAAGAAGTGTTGTGGGATGGAAAGACGCTTTGGGTGGGCGATCGCAACGTGGCGGGTCCGTCTTTGCGCGGCTTTGACGGCGAGGGAAGGGAAACGACGACGTACTCACTGTCGTTGCCGCCGTATCATTTGGAGCTGAGCCCTTGAAACGTCTGCTCACAGCGCTTCTGATTTCCTGCGGGGCGCACGCCCTGTTCTTTTGGCCGAAGGCGGCGCCGGTAGTGCATCCGCCCGTTCAGTCGAGTTCCGTGTTTTGGATGGAGCCGCCGGCGTCCCGCGCGGCGAACGTTGGGCGTAAGGCGAGCGGTGGAATTCCTAGCTCTAGAGAGGCATCTCCTTCGAGCGCGGAAGCGGTGGAGTGGCATTCCCTGGGTGAGCTCGCGGCCGAAGGCAATACTCCGCCCCCATATCCGCTCGAAGCGCTGGAGCGGTCCTGGGAAGGCACGGTGCGCGTTCGCGTCGAGTTTGACGACGAGGGAAGGCCTGCGGCCGTGGGGTTAGAAGGCTCATCCGGCCACACGATCCTGGACGAGGCAGCTTTGGGCACGGCCAAGACATGGCACATCAGCGGCGGCAAACGCCGTATCGTGGTAGTGCCGGTCGCCTTCAAACTCGAAGACGAATCTTAAAAGGTAGGGCGCTACCTTTATAGAGATTAGCGGAGGTCGCCGCCGCTGCCGCCAGGGGCACCGGGGTTGTTGAACTGGATGACCGGGCCCGTTTCGAGGGTCACGATGAAATCCCAGTACAAGCGGACGAAGCCGTCTTCTTCCACCATGCCCTTGGGTGGATTGGGGAAGGGCGAGGCCGCTTGAAACGCTTCGGTCGCCGCGAGATCCACTTCGGGAATGCCGCAGCTCGCGACCCGGCTCACTTTTTGAAGCTGGCCGTTCTCATTGAGAAGCGCCATTACTTTCGTGGTGAGCTCGTCCTGGCGGATCTGTCTGCCCGCGCCCCAGACATGGGCGAGCTTGCGCTGCACGGTGGGCCGCCAGAATCTCTGAATCAGCTCTTTCACTCGGTAGTGGTAAGAGAAGAATTTTACTTCTTTCGTACTGAGCACGGTGCGATCGCCTTTGACGACGTCGCGCAGGAAATCATCGCTCGCCCCTACGGAAAGCCCGGATCCGCCCATGCCTAAGTCTTTGAGGGTGAGCTTCTTCCAATCCTTTGGTAAGCCTTTGGCTTTTCCCGGAACGATGCCGTCGGGATCGGGGACTTCGGTGCCGGAAAGCTCTCCGGCCGCCTTCTCGGGGTGAGTCGTGCCGCCGGTATCGGCTTGGGTCTTTTCGCCACCGGCTTTGAACTCGCCTTCTCGCTGGGCTTTGAGCTGCAGCTCGGCCTTTTGATTTTTCTCGGCGAGAAACTTCGCGTCCGGGTCCACTTCGGTATTGCCCGCGTCTTCCGACTTTACGAGCTCCTTCGACTTAATCTGGGGTTTCATGTCCGGCTGGCCCGTTTGCGGGCGGGGAGCGCGACGGCGCGCAGGCGGCATTTCCGCGATCTCGATCGGAATGCCCTGATCGGGAACCAGAACGGCCGGTTGCGGAAAGCGAGCGAGCATCAGCGTGACATGGAGTACGATCGAAACGAGCAGCGTAATCGCTAACCGGTTATTCGAGGGGCTGCCATATGTCAGGGCGTCACGCACTAATACTTCCTCATGGCGCGCTAATCGCGTCGTAAATTTGAATGACCTGTCTCGCCGGGGCCGAGAGCTTCGGGTCCTCACGGTCCACTAACTCGTAATTCCAAATGTCGGCCCGGACGGCCTCGAACAAGACTCTGGACTCCGCCGTGTTGGGGCTCGCTTCGATTTGACGAAGTGCCTCGCCCCACATTTGTTCCGCGGGGCCTTTTTCGAAATTCGTCCCGGGCAGTACGTCGGGAAAAAGATAGACGGCGATGTTCGTCGCCAAATCTATCTCGGGAGATTGTCCGTCCTGGCTCAGGGTCTCGGTCACCGCTTTGCGAAGCTCCGCTTTGCGCTCGAGGAACTTCGTCATGCCGTGGGTTTTGTAGGTCGACTCAAGAGAGTTAAAAGACCCTTCCAGCGTCTGCCAGCGCCAAGGATTGCCTGGCGAGAAGTAAACGACGGCGGCAAGCACCGCGGCCGCGATGGCCAAAAAACTGAAAATCAAGCCATAAGACGGCTCCGCCTCGCGCGTGGCTTGTGGCCCTTGGCCGCCCGAAACAATCTTCAGCTTGGGAGCTTTAGAAGGATTCGGCGCGCTTTGCGGAGCGCTATTTGATTTGCGCCAGGGCTTCATTTGGAAACCGCCCCCTTGGCTTTCGGCGCCGCGGCCGTCTCAAAGGTTTTGGCGAGCTCCGGATCGATGGAGCACTCTTTGATTTGTTTCATGTGGCGCGTGAGCTCTTCGGCGTACTTATCCGCCGTCTCCTGAGGCCAGATGTGGGCTAGGCTCTGACTGAAACGTGCGGGGTGATTGAGGGAATCGAAAAAGTGCGCGGGATCGAGCACGAGCTTCTGCATTTCCTTGCGGCCGCCCCGCTTCATGGACTTGTTCCAGTACGTAAGGACCGAGCGAGTGCCTTTGTTGTAGGCCATGGTGGAGTAAAGCCAGAGCAAGTCGGGTGAGTAGCTTATGTCGTTCTTCTCGAGAACGTTTCTCAGCTGGTGATATCGGTTGTTTAAAAATGCCGCCGAGGCGGTGACCGCCGTCGGGATGTAGTAGTAACTCGAAGGCGCGTTTACGTTTTCGCGCAAGGGGGCGATGGGACGGGAATCCCACCCAAGGACTGTGACGAACATCTTCAAGTTATCGTCGGTAAAGCGAGTGAGATTGTGATTGATCTCGTGAAAGCTGAAGTACGCGAACTGTCCGATGCCTTTCGCCTTGTGGCTTTCGTTCATCCCGGTCAGGTGATCGAAACGGCTTTCCTGAAAAAGCAGGCACCACAAAAGGCCCGGAGGCATGGTGAGCTCGGTGCTCGTGGTGCGAATCACTTTTTCGATGAGCTCGCGGTTGAGAGGCTCGAGACGGTTGGTGGTGCCCAGCAGTTCCATTTCGCTCTGGAACTTGGTGCTTTGGGGGTAGTCCTTCGCAAAGATCGAGCGCACCACTCCCGAGGCGTCGGCGCCCCGATAGGCCGGCCGCAAGGCCACACCGCTGCGATGGCCCGCTACCCAGCTAATGCCGGCATAGAGTCCAACCGCCGCGGGTAGTACCGTGGCGGCAAGCAGCAAATTCTTGAAAAGGGTACGTCCGGACAATTGCCGATCCTCCGCATACTAGATCGGCAAAAAGCAGGGAAAAGATGACTAAGGACCGGAGTCCACAGTCTTGATCACGCTTAGGAACTTCGCGGTAGGAACTAACCCATGAATCCTAGGCTGCAGAAGTATATTGCCGCCCCGATCCACGAAAAGCACCGTGGGAAGGCTGAGCACCCCGTATTTTTTCAGAAGAGCTTCGTTTTCCGGGGAATCGTTGGTCACGTCGAGGCGCAAAAGAACCGTCTTCGCGAACGCTTCTTTCACTTCGGCTGCCTGGAAAACTTGTTCGTCAATCTCGTGACAGGCGGCGCACCATTCCGCGGTGAAATCCACCACCATGGGAACGTGGCGCTCCTTGGCCTCGGCGTAAGCGGCCGCTTCCGACGTGAGCCACTTGGTGCCCAAGGCGCTGGCCGCCGCCGCTTGCGGGCGTTGCACCCACCCCATCTGACGAGCGAGTAAGACGCCGTAGTAGCCGGAAGCGATGATCATGAGACCGGCCAGGAAGAAATTCACTCTCGTCATCCACGAGCCGGAGCGGGGCAGGCGGTTCAGTAACCCCGAGAACCCCCCTATGAGTAGGAAGAGCATGCCGAGGCCTAGAGAGAAGCTCAGGAAATAGAGGGTTCCCTTCATGGCGTTAGACGACTCGAAAACGAAAGCGAGAATGCCGCCGATGACCGGACCTACGCAGGGACTAACGATGAGTCCCGAGATGAGGCCCATCAGAAAAATTCCGGGAAGGCTGTCCGAGTTTCCCAAAGTGGCCAAGCGGTTTTGGATGGCCGAGGGGATAGCTACCTTGAAGAGGCCCATTTGGCTGAGAGCCAAAGTCAGAAAGAGTAAGCAGAGGAAGCCGAGCATCACGGGGCTCTGCAAGAGCTTTCCGAAGAGCGACCCCGTCATGCCGGCGACTAGGCCGATAATGGAGTAGGTGAGGCACATGCCCGCGACGTAGACGGCGGCTACCCCGAAAGTATGTAGGTCGAAGGATTTGCTTCGCGCGTGCCTTTGCGAGATACGCCCGAAGATGTTGATGGTGATGGGAATCATCGGATACACGCACGGGGTGAAACTAGTCAGCACCCCCGATCCGAAACAGAGCACCAAGGCGAAGCCCATGCTGTTGGAAGCAAGCGCTTTCATCTTGTCGGGATCAACGGACACCAAAAGCTGCCAGAAGGAACTAAGGGATTCCATTCCTTCATTTTACGGAGTGAAGGGCGCGAATGCAAAAGGGTCCATTATGGGGTGGAACAGCCGATAAGACCGCAGATGACGGTTTTTCAAACATTGCGCCATTCCGTTGACGTGGGGATACGCAGTCAGCAGATCGGTTTTTGGTTCACGACCTATGGCGTCGCGGGATCTTTGGCGTCGCTTGGTATCGAGGCGGGCCGCCAGGGCTTAAAGATCGCAAAGCTCCCGGGAGCTACGCCCCTAGGTTTCGACGCGGCCTTCGGTAAGAACCTCGCCATGGCCTTCGCCAAGCTAGGCCCTACCTTCATCAAGCTCGGCCAGATTCTGGCAAGCCGGGAAGATATCGTGGGTCCCGTGGTGGCTGGCGAGTTGCGCGTGCTCTTCGATCGGGTGCCCCCAATTCCTTACAAGCAAGTGCAAAAGCTTTTGCGCGAGGAGTTCGGAAAAACCCGTCTCCGTCATCTGCTTAAAAAAGTGGACCCACAACCATTAGCTTCCGCGAGCCTGAGCCAGACTCACAAGGCGGAGCTCGCGGATGGGACGCCCGTGATTTTGAAGATGCAGAAACCCGGCGTCGCTCGCACGGTGAAAGCCGATCTCTCGCTCCTGGAAGCGATCGCTCAGCCCCTGCATCTGCTCTATCCGAAATATCAGATCCGCCAGATGTTCCGGGACTTCAAGGAAGCGACGCTCAGGGAAATCGATTACCGGCTGGAAGCGGAGAACATCGAGCGCTTTCACGCGAACTACCGAAAGCTTTTCAATGCGCCCGGCGTGGTCTTTCCTCATTGTTACCCTGAGCTCACTACCCAAAGAGTCCTAGCGCTCGAGCCGATGCGCGGCAAAAAAGTGAGCGACCTGCGTAAAGGCTCCACCGTCGCCAAGCACGCCGCCGAAGCGTCGCTGACCGCGGTGTTAGAGCAGATTTTCGATCACGGCTTTTTTCATGCGGATCCCCATGCGGGCAATCTCTTCTTCATGGAAGAGGAGGGCCGAGTGGGATTCATCGACTTAGGCCTTGTCGGGCAGCTCGAGCCCGCCGACAAACAGAAATTTCTGAAAGTGGTCATGGCGGTCTTGCAGCGAGACCGCGCCAAGCTCGCGAAGCATCTCTTTGAGCTCGGCGAGGCGTCGAAGAAAACCGAATTCCAGAAGTTCGACGGTGCGATCCAAAGGCTTCTCGACGGAGCGAAAGCTAAAGGCGTGGCGCAGTTGCGATTAGACGAAATGATTCAGAGTCTCCTCGGCATCGCTCGCGACAACGGGCTTCATATTCCCAACCGGTACGTGATGATGATGCGAAGCTGTTTGCTCATCGAGGGAGTCGCCCGATCGCTCGACCCGAATCTTTCCCTGTTTACGGTTGCGACACCCGTGGTGGCGAGAAGCTTGATGAAGTCCTATAACCCCTTGAGCTACTTGGGGAGGCTGTTTAAGTGACCAAAAAGGCCCGGCATGAGCCTAAGCGCGGCACTCCTCGCCTCTTTTCCCTTGCCGTTCGTGCCTGGCCAGGCTGGCACGCGCCTCGCATCTACGCCGTTTCGAGATTTGGGCGGAGGCCTTTCGACGTGAAGCTAATCAGATTTTTTCTCACTCTCTTTTTATTCTCTCCTTGGATGATGGACTCCGCTTGGGGGCAAACGCCCCGGCTCGTGGAAGTTTTCTGCGCGCGTCCCGTCGGGGATACGAGTCCTGAATGGGCGTCCCTCGTGGGCCGTCTCGAGTCCCGCACCGCCGACCTGAACGACTCCCTCGTGCAGTCGCCTGAGTTTCAAGCTTGTGTCGCCCAGAACGAAAGTTTCTTTTCCACCGCTGAGTTTGCGTGGAAGGGCCGTCAGGTCATCCGCGAAGCGGTGAGGCAGGCGTCTCCCGAAGCGTCTGAAGCGGGCGTTCGCGTGGCTCTCTCTGATCTCGATTTCGAGCTTCCCTTGATCGGCACCGTTTCGCTGGGCGCCAAGCAGCCGACTTTGACCGAGGCCGTGGACCCCTACGGTTATGCCGCGCGCGCGAAGCTCTACGACCAACTTTGGGAAGAATTTCTGGCGACGCTCAAAAACCGCGAGGATTCTCGCGCGGGTGATCGCCAAGTTGCTAAAAACACTCGCTAATTCGCGCCGTTTTCCCGGCCTTTTTTGGTTCTCAATCAGTGGACGGAATATTCCGATCTAGGCGATGTGAAACCGAATTACTTCTCCTACCGCGTTCTGAAGTTCTTAACCCTCGCCGGTTGGCTCTGGCTGGCGGTGACCCCTTGGATGGGTAGCGCTCGCGCCGAGGACCTGGACGACGAGGAGCCCCTCTTCTCGGAGCCTAAGTCCGAAAGCGGGCCCGGGGGCAAAACGGAAGGGGCTTCGGCGCCTTCTCCCACGGTGGATGCGGGAGCGAACCTCTCCTACATCAAAGGCCGCCAGTTCGCGCTGGACGGCAAGTACGAAGCGGCCGCTCCGCTTCTCGAAAAAGCCTTGGCCCAGTCTCCGGACGACGCTTACCTGAATCATCAGCTGGGGGAAGTGTACTTGCGCCTCGGTGACTTCGATCGCGCCGAGCAGCTTTCGAAAAAGGCCGTCGATAAAGATCCTTCGAACCTCGATTACCGCGCGAACCTCGCGGGTATCTATGCCGGGTTGAAGCGCTACGACGAAGCTAAGCTCCAGTATAAAAAGATTTTGGAGATCAACCCGAAGAACAAGCGCGCGCCGCTTTTCCTTGGCATTCTCGAAGCGGAACAAGGCAACTTCGAGGAGGGCATCAAGACGCTCACCGCCTCCATCGAGTCGAACGGCGACAGCTACATGGCGTATTTTTACCGCGCCAAGATTTATCTCGAGAACAACGACGTCAAGAACGCCAAAAAGGATCTGAACGCCTGCTTGAACATGAAGCCCGCTTTCGTGGAAGCCGGAACGGCCCTTGGGCTCTTGCACGAGCGTCTAGGCGAAATCGATGAGGCGATCGGCGTTTATAACCGCATCCAGGGCTCGGGACGTTTTAAGAAACGCCTAGCTCAGCTTTATCTCCAGAAGAACGATTTTGAAAAAGCGCTCGAGGAGCTCGTCGAGTACGAAAAGGTCGAGACCGACGATTACACGGCTCGCGTGAAAATCGCTCTCATCTACTTCGAGCTCAAAAAGTACGACGAAGCCAAAGGGCGTTTCGAGACCATCTTGAAGGAACAGCCGCAAGCAGACGTACGCTTTTACCTCGCCGCCATTTACGAAGAGCAGAAGCTTCTCGATAAAGCCTTGGCCGAGTTCAAAAGGGTTAGCGACGGATCCTCCTTCTTCAAAGACTCCATGCTTCATGTCGGGTTCATCTACCGAGAGACGAATCGCCTGAAGGAAGGCATCGCTTTCGCGGACAAGCTGGTGAAGAAGAATCCGGCCATAGCGGAGTTCTACGATCTGCAAGCGTCTTTATATGAAAACAAGAAGGATTATAAAGCCGCGATGGCCGCGGTCGGAAAGGGCCTCGAGCGGTTTCCGACCGAAGAGCGCCTTCTCTATTTCCAGGGCGCCCTCTACGACAAGCTGGGCGAGCGCGCGAAAGCCATCGCCAACATGAAGCAGATTGTCGCTTCCAACGAGAAGAACGCCCACGCGCTCAACTTCTTGGGCTACACTTATGCCGAGATGGGCGAGAACCTCGAAGAGGCCGAGACGCTGGTGAAGAAGGCTCTCGAGCTGCGTCCCGACGATGGTTACATCTTGGACTCGCTCGCTTGGGTTTATTACAAGCAAGGCAATTACGATAAGGCGCAGAAAGAGCTCGAACTCGCGATGGTGAAGCAACCCGAAGAGCCCGTCATTCTCGAGCACATGGGCGACGTTCTCCTGAAGAAGAAAGAGTTCGAGCTCGCCGCCGCGAACTACAAGAAGGCCGGCGAGCTCGCGGCCGCGAAG
This sequence comes from Pseudomonadota bacterium, assembly GCA_043767805.1. Lineage (GTDB taxonomy): Bacteria > Bdellovibrionota > FAC87 > UBA2466 > UBA2466 > CAZZHG01. Next base: position 38,431 of record JAYUGC010000122.1, read on the forward strand.
AAGGACTCGGAAACCTCGAAGAAATTAAAGAGCAAGCTCGCCACTCTCGAAAAAGAGCGTGAGCCGACCAGCTCCAAAGCCAAGAACTAGTTTCCTAAAATAGAGAAGGGCGTCTGGATTGTCTCCAGACGCCCTTTTTCTATGGGAATAGCAATTAGCTGGAAGCGAGAGGGGCGACGGTGCGCAATTTCTCGACTACCCGGATACGATCGCTCAAGTCCTGCCCCGAGAAGAAAACGCGGGCGAGGGGATCGGATGCCGGGGGCGGCAGCAAAAAGAGATGGCGCGTGCTGAAGGCGACCTGCAAGGGAATGCGATCGTAACGAGCTTGCAGCCAGCGGAGGCCTTCGGAAAGCGCCATGGGATCGCGCGAAACGCGCACCGAAGCTTCATCCACTTTCGCCGCGGAATGCGAGCGTCGCAGTAAGAAACCGGGAACGAGGCAAAGGGGATAGAGAAGGATCTGGCGCACAAAAAGACCGAAGGGATAAAAGCGCGGCGCGGGCTGCCCGCTCGTGGCTCGTCTGGGCATCACGAACGCGTCGATGAGCGAAAGCAACTCACTCAAAGTCGTTTCGAGAGTGGTCTCGCCGAAAGAAAGATAAGTGAGCTCGCGCGCGATCAGGGCGCCGAGATACTCTCGGGGCAAAGTGACCAGGGCACCGCGAGTCACGACGAGACAGCCCTGCTTTCTTACATGGCCGAAGAGCGCGAAGTTGAGCGCCGGCGACTCCATCACGAAAAGCCGCGGCACGGGTAAGCGCAAGCGGCGGCAATATTCCCGGGTAAGCGCGAAAAGCGCGGGGGCCTCAGCCGTTTGAATCTCTTTCGCGCCGAGCCGGAGCACGATCCGCTCAGGCGCTTTCCAAGCGAGGAGGAAAAGAAAAGTGAACGACGTGATCGTGCCGACGGCAAGCCCGCTCATTCCCCACAAAATCGAGAGGGGAATGGTGAAAAATAAAGTCGTGTAAAGTGCGAAGCCGAGCCACCGCGTCCAAGCACGCCAAGCCATTGGGTTTCCTTTTGACTTCAGATTTGGTCCATGGGCATTGTAGTCTCCTTCAAATACCTTCGGCAAGTGGACCAGCAATGGCGGAATCGAACTACAATACGGAGCCCATCGTTTACGAATGGGAAGCCGTGTCGACCGAGAGCATGGACGCGCTGACCAGAGCGACCCGCTCCACTCACGTTCGTACCATGCCGCCTACGTTCCCCACGATTTATCGCTGGGGTGAGTTCGAGTGGATGGCGCGGCTCGGTTACGATTTGAGAAACCTGCTTCATACGGAGCAGGAGTACGAGTATCTCGCGCCTCTCGTTATCGGCGAAAAACCGAAGATCACCACCTCTCTGAAAAACAATAAAGTAAAGGCCGGCATGTGCTTTCTCTCCGTGGAAAGCGTCATCGTTTCCGGAGGACGAATCGCCGTGCGCGTGCTTTCCAGTTTCGTCATCAAGGGTGTGACGAAATGAGCTTCACCGCCGGACAGGCTCTCGAGCCGCTCGTTAAGCCGGTCATTACGGTGGAACAGCTGCGCGAGTACGCTAAGGCTAGCCACGACCATAATCCGATTCATCTCGACCCTCAGTTTGCGACCGAGGCCGGGTTCCCGTCGGTCATCGCCCACGGCATGCTTTCCATGGCTTTTCTCGGGGACTTTTTGCTCGCTCGTTTTCCCGAGAATCAGTACGAAATCGTCCGCATGAAGACCCGCTTCCGCAAGGTCACTTTCCCGGGCGATCAGCTCACCTGTGAAGGAAAAGTGAAAGAGATTCGGCCCGATGGCTCCCTCGTGGTCTCCTTTGCCACCCGCAACGGGTCAGGGGACGCGACTTGCGAAGGCGACGCCACCCTTCGCCCTCGTTGATCCGGTTCCGCGACCTATGCTAACGGTCGTGGCTGAGGAGACAGGCCATGGAATCAATCCGCCCGAATTTAGTCATGCTTCACGGAGGCAAAAGCTCAAAGCCCGAGCTCGAAGGCCCCGTCACTCGCCTTGGTCTGGGAGACCGCCTCGGCCACGTTACCCCCCGTATGTGGGTATGGATCGGCATAGCGAAACTCGCGGTCCTAGCGTCCCTGTTTTACGTGGCTTTCGGCTAATTTTCGCAGGGCTCGCACGTAGGTGGCGTGCTCCACCGGCAGCAGCCGGGCGGCGAGCGTTTCTGGCGTATCGTCCGGCAAAATGGGGACTTCCCCTTTGGCGAGAGACGGTCCGGCGTCCACTTCTTCCGTCACCCAGTGCACCGTACAACCTGTCTTTGAAGCTCCGGCGTCGAGCGCCTGTTTCTGCGGGCGTAAGCCAGGAAACTTAGGCAATAGGGAAGGATGGATGTTGATGAGCTTTCCCTCCCACTTTTCCACGAAGGTCTCTCCCAAAATCAGCATGTAACCCGCGAGACACACGTAATCGGGATCGAGCGCTTCGAGCTGCCGGCTCAGTTCCATTTCGTAAGCCGTGCGATCGAACTTTCCCTCACGCCGATACGCCGCTGAGTCCACGATCACCGTCGGTATCTCGCGCGTGCGAGCGAGATGTAGGGCGCCCGCCGTCGGCTTATTGGTGACGAGTGCCAATACTTTCGTCGAAGGAATCGCCCCGCGAGCCACGGCGTCCGCGATGGCCGCGAAGTTGGATCCTCTTCCAGACGCTAAGACGACGAGCTTCATTTCCAGAGAACTTCGGCGGCGCCCGTGCCCGAGCCGGGTTCGAGATGGCCGATCTCCCAGCATTTCAAACCTTGCGATTCGATGTGCGAGCGAACGGCGGAAACTTCCTCGGGAGCGACGGCCGCGATGAGCCCGATCCCTGAGTTCAAAGTACAAAGCATGTCGTGGGTCTCGATCTTGGCCGTTTTCTGCAGCCACTGAAAGAGCGGCGGGATTTCCCACTTCTTGCTATCGACGACGGCGCGGCTTCCTTTGGGAAGAACGCGCGGCAAATTTTCGTACAAGCCGCCGCCCGTGATGTGGGCGAGGGCGTGCAGTTTCGGCAAAATGCCCTTTACGTGCTTGTAATAAATCGTCGTGGGTTTGAGTAAAACTTCTCTCCACGTGCCGCCGCCGAAGGGCGCCTGAGCGTCGGGATTGAGTTTCTCTTGCTCGACGAGCTTTCTCACCAAAGAGTAGCCGTTAGAGTGGAGACCCGAGGAGGCGAGGCCTAAAAGTTTATCGCCGGGCTGCGCGCGGTGAGCCCCGAGCATTTTGCTTTTTTCGACGACTCCGACGGAGAACCCGGCGAGATCGAAATCTTCGCCGTGGTACATGCCGGGCATCTCGGCGGTCTCGCCGCCGGTAAGCGTGCACTCGGCGAGCTCACAGCCGTGCTGAATGCTTTTCAAAAGGGTCAGGAGCTGATCTTCTTTCAGCGCGCCGCACGCGTAGTAATCGAGAAAAACGAGCGGCTCCGCGCCGACGCAAAGCAGATCGTTCACGTTCATGGCGACCAGGTCTTCGCCGAGGGTATCGAGCTTGCCCCATTCGAGAGCGAGCTTCACTTTGGTCCCAACGCCGTCACAGCAGGTAACGAGGTAGGGCGATTCGTATCGTTTCAAAACGGCGCCAAGGTCGTAACAGGCCGCGAAGCCTCCGATGCCGGAGACGACGTTCGCGTCCCGGGGGCGGGTCTTTTGGTAAGTTCCGAAGTCGCCGAGGATGCGCGCCGCTTTTTCGGTGTCGACGCCCGCTTTCTTGTAGGTAAGCGAGTCCATCTTACGAACCCTTCTTACGTTGCAGCTCTTTGGGCGTAATGCAGGTGCCTTTGGCCGTCGCGACCACGATGGGGGTGCTGAGCACCTGAGCCGCCGTGGGACCGATTTCGGGCTGGGCGGCGATGACCTTCTTGACCGTGAAACTCATGGCTCGGGAGGAGTTGCCCACTTTCGTGATGGTGGCTTCCGCCTCGAGGTAGTCGCCCGCGTAAACCGGGGCCAGGAAGTCGACTTGTTCGTAGGCTCGGAAGAGCCCTTCATCCCCATCCAGCTTGATGAGAAGCTCGGTCGCCAGGTCGCCGAAGAGCTCCATGAGGCGGGCTCCGGAAACCAGGTTCCCTCCGTAGTGCGCGTCGGCTTGGGACATCCTGAGTCTGAGGGTCGCGGTTGTAGCCAAAGGGCCTCCTCTGGGGGTGTCGGAATGAGCCTAGGCATACCCGAATCATGGGGAAAAACCAATACTTTACTCTTGACGCTGCTGACCGGTCTGCATATGGTGTGCGCCTCTGGAGAAGTAACGTGCAGAACGCCATTATCAATAAAATCAGTCAGTCCACGATGAAGAAACGTCCGCGGTTTTCCGTGGGCGACCGGGTCAGTGTTTCCGTCCGCCTCAAAGAAGGCGACAAGGAACGTGTTCAGATTTTCCGCGGAATCGTCATTAAGAAGGCTCCGAAAAGCGGTAATCACCCGGGTGCGACGTTCACCGTCCGCAAGATTTCTTCCGGCGTAGGCGTCGAGCGCGTGTTTCCTCTCCATGCTCCTTCGATCGAAAAGATCGCGGTAGAAAGCTCCGCGACGGTTCGCCGGTCGCGCCTCTATTACCTCCGTGACCTCACGGGTAAGAAGGCTCGCTTGAAAGAATCCAAGGGCTTTGAAGATCTCGTCGCCGAGGGAACTCCCGCTGCCGAGCTCGAAGCTTCGGTCGCCGAAGGCGCCTCCACAGTTGAAGCAAACATCACGGATAAAGCAGCAAAAGACGTTGGAGCCACTAAACCGGAAAAGAAAGAGTCCTGATCTTCCGACCAGGGCTTTTGAATCCGAGTTAAATTCAAAAGGCTATCGCCTTATTGCCGGCGTGGATGAAGTGGGACGCGGATGTCTCGCGGGTCCGGTCGTCGCTTGCGCGGTCATCCTTCCCGAGTCGGGTTATCCCGACGGCTTGAATGATTCCAAAAAACTCACGGCCGCGAAACGCGAGTCCTTGAGTGAGCTCATTCGCGCGTGCGCGGTTTCCTGGGCGATTGGCATCGGCACGGTGGAAGAGATCGACACGGTCAATATTCTCCAGGCGAATCTTCTCGCCATGAACCGCGCGGTGGCGGCTCTTTCTCCCGCGCCCGATGCGCTTTTGGTGGATGGCCGCGATCGCATCAAGACTTCGATACTCCAGAAATCGGTCATAGGCGGAGACGCTTTGTCGGTCTCCATCGCGGCGGCGAGCATCGTCGCGAAGGTCTACCGAGACCGGCTCATGGCGGATTTCGACAACCTCTACCCTGGTTACGGCTTTGCAGGGCACAAGGGCTATGGAAGTACCACCCATCGCCAAGCCATGCAGACCCTCGGGGTCACGCCTCTCCATCGAAAAAGCTTCAGCTGGACGCCGGTTTGAAAAGATAGCCCGGGCGTACGTGCGGCGGTCGGGGTTGAAGGTCCGCGCCGTGAACTGGCGATTGCCCTTCGGGGAGATAGATATTCTGGCGGAAGGCTGCCGAGGCCTCGTGGTGGTCGAAGTCCGGGGAAGAACCGGGAAGAACTGGAAGCCCGTGGACGCGCTCTCGGTAGCTAAACGAAGGCGCTTGGCGCGGTTAGCCGCCTGGCTTCAGGCGCGACGGCGCGTACCCGTGGGCGTCGTTTTCTTGAGTATCGTGGGCAGGCCACCGCCTTTGCCGGCTTGGGTGGTCTGCCGGTGGCCTAAGTGGTTTGGGCTCGAAATCCGGGATTACGCGCTCTAGACGTCGACGGATTTTTTCGGGCGCGCGATTTTCTTCGGGGGAGGGGCGTCAAACGCGGCCGCCGCTTCCGGGTAGTTTTCGAAGATGTCGAAAGGGTTACGAGCCGGCTGGTAGGCGCGGAAGATGCGCACGAACTCGGTCGAAAGGCTGCAAAGCTTGGGCTTACGCTTGACGAACTTGGGGCTGTTGAAATCCTTCATGATCCGGATGAAATGGTTGATTCCCGAAGAGCCCACGAACTTCAGCTTCTCCATGTTGAAGACGACCTTTTGCGATTCATTCTTTTGCATCAGTGCGGTACAAGTCTGCTGGAATTGCAGGGTCGTCTCGAAGTCGAGCTGTCCTTCTAATTCGAGAACAAGCACTTCGCCTTCGTTTTTGGCTCGGAGAATCATAAAGCTCCCAGGTGGAATTTCGGTGGTTCGGGGTTATTAGGAAAAATGGGCGAGAAGACTTCTAAATTATACCTGATCGGAACGCCTCTCGGTAATCTTCAGGACGTGACGCTTCGAGCTGTGGAAATGCTCAAACTTTTGCCCGTGCTTTTCGCCGAAGACACGAGGGAGCTCGCGAAACTTCTCGATTTGGTAGGCGTCGGGTCCGCGGGTAAGGAGATGCACTCCTATGCGAAGCACAACCTGAAACCCGCGACGGACAAGGCTTTGCGGATGTTGAACGAGGGAAGAGACTTGGGGTTCGTGAGCGATCGCGGAATGCCGGGCATTTCCGACCCCGGCGCGTTTCTAGTCGCGCGCGCGCGGGAGGCCGGTCATCTCGTGATTCCCGTTCCTGGCCCGTCGGCGCCGACGACTTTGCTTCCGGTCTCCGGCTTTGATGCCGATCGGTTCGTGTTCTTGGGTTTCTTGCCCGACAAGAAAGCGGAGCGCGATCGGTTACTGGACGGCGCTCAAAATCTCGGGCTTACCATCGCTTTTTTCGAGTCACCTCGCCGCGCGAGAGAGCTCTTTGCGGAACTGAAAGTAAAGTTTCCTCGCGGCCGCATCTGCATCGGCCGGGAAATGACGAAGTTGCACGAGTCTTTTACCTACTCGGAGCTTGCGACCTTAGATCCGGAAACCATCACCGAGCTCGGTGAGTTCACGGTCGCCATCGATCCGGGACCCGCGGAAACCGTGACGAGCGAAGCGTGGGAAGAGGAAGTCCGTATCCGCACGCTCTCGGAAAAAGACTGGGCGAAAGCGGTTGCCGTGAAATTTGGCGTAACTTCGAAAGACGTCTACAACTCGCTTCAGAAAAAAAAGAGCGATCCCGCTTAGGGCCCGGCTTTGCGAAAGCGAAATTCGGCGGGCGAAGGCAAGCCTTGAGTGAGGCACTCGAGTCCCGTCTGGGACGAAATCGTCAGCTTCTTTTTTTCAATCTTGTAGAGATAGGTCACTTGTATTTTGGGAAGCGAAGCCTCGCATAAATTCGGGACGCAATTTTTCGGTTCGCATTTCGGTTTTCCCGAAAGGCTTCCTTTGAGCTTTCCGGGCTCGCCGAGCTCGGTGTCATAGCTGAGCGTGTAGAGGCATTTCTTCGATCGCCATTCGGAAACGGCTTTGTTCTTTTCGAAACGAAACACGATGGAGTTTGGCTTGGTGTAACTCTGCGACACTTTCTTCGGCACGGGCTTTCCACCGCAGTACATGCCCTCCACGTTCCAGCTACCCTCCAGCGAGGGCGCGGCGAGCGCGGGGAGGGACATCAGGACTGATATGGCAAGGCAACGCATCGGGTAGATAATGCCTGGAGGGGGCCCTGGCCGAAAGTGAAGAAATCTCCACAATCGACCGAAGAGTCTATTGTGAAGCTCAAATTCATGGTCATTCTAGGTGTCTTGGTCGCGGCGCCCGTTTTCGGGGCAACGCAAGGTGTTATAATTCAAGTAGCTAGACGGTTGGCGATGCAGGCTAATGAGCCGACGCCGCCGAAAGAGTTCTTTATCGATATGGGTGCCCGCGACGGAGTGCGGGAAGGGGACGTTTTAGAGGTCTCCCGAAGCATTCCCGTGGTGGAAGCCCAAACAGCCGGAAGCTTTCACATGATGAAAGTCGTGCTGGGCGAAGTGAAGGTGACTCTCGTGGGCGAGACAAGCGCCCTCACTCGGGTGGAAAGATTACGGCCCCCGGCCGACCTTCCTCCGATGGAGTTCTTCTCTTTCGTGCTGGGAGACCAAGTCGAACTGAAGTCGGGTTTGCCTTTTCAGTGACTGGTTTCCTAAAATACAGGAGCCACCGATGGAAACCTGCTTACTGCTAAATGCTGGTTTTGAGCCGCTCCGTGTCGTCGATTGGAGACGCGCCTTCTGCCTGGTGTTTCAGGGCAAGGTTGAGATCCTGGAAGAGCACTCCACGCTGGTCCGCTCGGTCTCGCAGCAGTTTCGGCTACCCGCCGTCATCCGGCTTCGGACTTGGGTGAATCTCAAGCGCCGCCCGCCCATCATCCGTTTCTCCCGCACCAATATTTATTTGCGCGACGATTTCATGTGCCAGTACTGCGCCAAACGTTTTCCGGAGCGTCAGCTGACGCTCGATCACGTGGTGCCGGTGGTCCGAGGCGGGAAAAAGAATTGGGAGAACATCGTCACGGCTTGCATGCCTTGCAATCAGAAGAAGGGCGACAGCAAGCCCGAAGAGGCAGGGCAGAAACTTCTCCGCGTTCCCAAGGCGCCCAAGTGGCTACCCGGAAAATTGGGAATAAACCGCCAGCGCGCCATGCCCAAGGTGTGGGAGCGCTACCTCTCTAACTTATCCTTCGAGTTGTTCTAGGCCTAAGCGGCTTAGACTCCGGCGAGCAAAGTCTTGATGCGATCTTTCGGTTGATTGCCGACAAGCTCGTTCACCTTCTTGCCATCCTTGAAGAGGATAAGGGTCGGGATGCCGCGGATGCCGAACTTCGAGGGGATGTCGCGGCACTCGTCGACGTTCACTTTCGCGAACTTCACTTTGCCGTGAAATTCCGTCGCGAGCTCGTCGAGAATCGGCGCAAGTGCGCGGCAGGGCATGCACCATTCGGCCCAGAAATCGACCAGGACGGCACCGGTGTTGTTTTCGACCTCGGAGCCGAAAGTGGCATCCGTTAAATGAAGCATGTTATCGCCCATGTGAGTCCTCCGAAGCTGCAATCCAACAAGTCCCTCATCTTATTGAGACGACGGGCCTTATCGCAAGTATTTTCCTGTAGGGCTTTTCAAAACCCGAACGTTCCCCTATAGTCTGGCTCTTCTTTGACGCGGGTCAAGCTCCCGTGGAATAAAGATAGGGCTTTCATAGTCTTACTACCCCTGATGAGGGTCTGTAGCTCAGTTGGCCCGCCGCTCGCGAAGGCGAGTGGCAAGTGTAAAAGTCGCAAGCGCGATAAGTAACACTGAGGACGATGAGAGGGCAGTGCCGACGAATAAATGGGTCTGTAGCTCAGTTGGTTAGAGCGCTACGTTGACATCGTAGAGGTCCGCGGTTCGACCCCGCGCAGACCCACCACTTTTAGGCACTCACAACTCGCGTCCTCCGCCCTGTAGCCGGTCAGGCTCAAAGGGTCTCTCAAAACAAAATCAATTTTTCGGTACCCGGCTCCATCGGTGTCGCCGACCACGATTGAATCGAAAAGTCTCGAATAAAGCCCCCTCAGCGCGATGGGGTCCATTTCTTTAGCCTTTCTCTGGGCTTGCGAAGCTAACTCCACGTGGGTTGCCTGTTCCCTAGATGATTCATGGATTTTCGCGATCCGTTCGTCGAAGTACTCTAGTTTGAGTTTAAGTCCTGCAATTTCAGAATTAATGGAAGAGGTTCTTGACCGATACTCACCTCGAAACTGTCTTGCCGCCTCTGCATCCGCACCATCCAAAAGAAAATCAAGCCGTCTATTCAATTTTTCCCGTTCCTTTTCAAGCTCTGCGACACAACTTTCGACCTGTTCACGCTGGCTCTTATGGGTCGCCAAAGCCTCATTGTTCGCATCGATTCTTCGTGCCAACGCTTCTTGCACGGGTCCGGAGGTTTCGACGATGGAGTCAACGATAGCTCTTGCTTGATCCTCAAGACTTTCCGCCCCCAAGCGGATGCGCTTTTCTTTGTTCCAGTAGTAAAGATGCTTCTGGCCAGTAATACTTGACCAAGCTCCCGAACCCCAGAAAGTTGACTCGTCCTCGGTGCGTAGAAGGGAAGACAGCGGGTAGATTCGACGGGCAGCCTTATCTACCGTTTTATTTCCCGCGACCTCAATTACCGCCTGCTGCACTTTATTCCATAGATCGAGGTCGACCGCCTGCCCGTGGGGGAGCGCTATCTCCATGTAGCGGCCATAGGGCATAAGTTTATCTTGGTTCTTGTCCTTATTTTCCCGGTTTAAAACCCACTTCCCCATGTATCTTGCATTGGTCAGAAGATTTTTCACGGTCGCGGTGGTAAAGGGTTCGCCGTGCTTATTGCGTACCCCCCTCTTCTCGCAGCGTTCAAGAAGCCGTTCGTAGGACCGGCAGAGAAGAAATTCATTCATTATCCAAACGACCTGCTCTATTTCCGCTTCATTTATGGTGTAGAGCCCCACCTTCGGATCACCTTTCACCGTTAGCGGGTCGAGCCCTAAGAATTGCTGCGTTGTATTAAACTTCCCTGAATGGACCATTGCAGAGAAAATATTCTCTTTGAGCCGCTTCGACGTTTGATTCGACTCATATTCGGCGAAGGCCGCCATGATATCGAGCTGGAAGATCTGGCTCGGGTCATTGGGGTTGAAGGGAAAGCCCCGGATAAAAAGCTCACATTCCTTGTCGATGCAAAGCTTGAAAAATCGCTTCCAAATGTCTGTCTCCCGGGCAATTCGGGCGAGCTCCTTAAAGATGATAAATCGATATTTTCCTTCCTGAATACCGTTTTGAAGTCTGATGAATTCGGGGCGCCTATCATGTTTCCCGGTGATTCCGGGCTCGATGTAGAATCTGACGATGCGGAAGTTGACCTTTTCGGTTTTTGACCGGACAGGACACTGACTGGGTTCTAATTTTTTGATACTTCATTTTTAATTCCTCTTCTCCTTTCAAGGAGATATGGATTTTTGGTTCGACTGAAATCGACCACCCGGTGGTCGCTGGATGGTCGATTTCATTCCTGCCGCTTTTGGACCTAATCAAGTTGAAAAAGGTTTCCTGTGTTGTTTAAAAAGTGAAGTTGCTTGTCAGGGTTGAGGACCTCGGCGAGATATCCAAAGAAGACTTTTGAACTCTGCTCTTGGCAAAAGTCCTTATCCACTTTGGCCAGAAGGTTCTTTAGTGCGGTCTCTTTGACGATGTACAAAACGCCATGAATCTCTTTTTTTAGGTAGTAGGAATTAAGATGGGACGTATAGCGTTCCCTACTCTTTTGCACATCTTCGTACTCGACCGCGATATACCACGCCTTGCCATCGGTCTTGAAGATTATCGCGGCGTCCGAATGCATTTCTAAGAATGGGTCAGCGGGGAAGAACTTCGAGTCCAGGAGTCCGGCCTCGATTGCATTTTCAGTGTAGTACCGGACCACTTTTGGGCTTTTTGAGAGCCTATTGCGGATATCAACCAGGACCACATCATGGTCTGGCGAGTCACTTTTGAGCTGAGCCCATTGCCTCTCAGTGCGCTGGCGGACGTAAGTTTCAAACGTTTTATCGGTCAGGGAGTAAGCAAACCTGGTCCGGTCCTCCCCCGTAGATTTCCTCCGAATATAGTCGTGGCGGATCAAGGTGCGGAGCCGTCTAAGTACATCCTTAAGATCCGCAATACCAAAAATGTCCCGCTTGATTTGAGGGGCGGTCGCGAGTTTGTTCAAAAATAGATATTCGAAGAGTCTTTTATCTCGGGGAGTGAGGTACATGCCGGGGCGAACCAACTTACCCATTGCTGGGCTCTCCCGGTCTCGGCGCAAATTCGTCTACGGCTTTGCCCGTGTTCAGTACTACCTTCTTCGCAGATAGCATTGGCTGATATAGGGCGCGCTTTCCGCCCTTAAACTCTTCGGCTATGGCCTCACAGCGACTTTTCAATTCCTTTTCATCGAGGAAAGGGGTCTTCACTTCGACCATTCGTGAACCGACCTTCCAGATTCCCCGGCCCGGAATGTGGGGCAAATCTTTCGCGGAGGCGTTCCCAAGGAGCACGTTCGAACCCTGGACCGAGTTCACTTCAAAGCACATCCGGCCCTCAAGGTTTTCCTGGATGTGAGTATTGATCGTTTCCTTTGTAACTTTTTGAGTTGCCAAAATGAGGTGGATTCCGGCAGCGCGGGACAGCTTGGCGATTTCGTCGGTCACTTCCGCAGCTTTGGCCGCGTTCTCTTTATCTGTGGGATTGACCCGGCCTGTGCCGTAAAGGATCGATGCTTCATCTACGCAAACGACAATCCGATCGAGTTGGTCACGCTCGGGATCGATGCGCTTGTGGCCATTCCGCTCTAAGATGGCGAACCGCCTCTTCATTTCATCGCGTACTTCAGTGAGGAGAAGGAGGCCCTTTCCCACATCTTTAACCAGTTCGACATTGGGGCAGACGGCGAAGTCCTTCATTTCAAGCCCGTTCTTGAGATCCAGAATATAGACTTGGAGACGGGGGCTCGATTCCATTAAGCCCACGGAATTGGCCGCAGCTCTCCGCTAATCGTCTGGCAGTTTACGGATTTTCTCGCTCACTACGAGGCGGTATTGTCTCAATTCCTCGCGCCACCGCTCGATGTGCGCCTCAATTTCTTCCGGACCCACCGGCCGGCCCTCAACCATAGAAAGAGTTGATTCAAGATAGGCCGCTAGCGCAGCATCGTCCCCGCCTCCGGCCACGACGGCCTCCTCGGATGTTGCCACGACGGGGCTAGGGTTCCTCTTCGAGTTCAACGCCTGCTTCTTACGTCGCCCCTCGGGGGTGCGGTAGTATCCCGTACTCAATCGGCTTCGCCCCTGTCGCGCATGCTACCCTCGGCATCCCATCGGGCAGCGAAGATCACTCCGCCCTCGGTTGCGCGGGCTCGTCAGCCAAAAGATACCGCATTCCCGGCATCGGCTTAGGCAAGATCGCACCTCTGGCCGCTCCCGCAGCGTACCCCTGAGGGCCAGGTAGTATCCAACCGCCCAGCCACGCACCTCCGAACGGCGATACCACTGCCGATCGCCGGGTCGAAAAGCCTGCTGCAACGCGACTACGGAAAACCCAGCCGGTCACCCACCTGCGAGAGACTTTCCTGATTCATAAAGTCCATTGTGACACGGGCGTGCGCCGGGGGTGGGTCAGTTTCGGTGAGCAAAAGTGGGTCAATTCTGGTGAGCGCTGTCGGAGGGAAGGGTTACCTTCGGCTAAACGAACGCCTTTCCCAAAAGAAAAGGGGGAGGAAGGAGCCTTACGGCCCCTTCTCGCCAATTTTTTTCCAGTCCGTTACTGAATCGTCAAAGTGCCGGGATTCATCCAGCATAGGATCGCGCAGTCTTGACCCCGGTCTTCATAACAAATGTGAGGGTCGTAGTACCGCAGCCAAATAAAGCGGCCCCACAGATCAAGCCGAAGCCAAAACGAAGAAATGAGCGCTGACTCGCCGCGCATCTCCTGTTGAGAGCTAAATAGAAAAACGTCCCTATTACCTAAGAACCTCAAGCCTCATCTCGGCCCACGTCGAGCGTTTCCAATGATCCACAATCAATGCGTTTCTGTATAGTTCCGGCTACTCTTCCTCTCGACTGGTCCCCCGAGTCTAAGAATCTATATGAACATGAACGACACGACGCCGTCAGGCCCTTCCTTAATGCGCCTTCCCGGACTTGATGGTCTCAGAGGCGTATCTATTCTGCTCGTCATGCTACTCCACACGGCCCAGTCACCCTTTTTTCCGGACTGGCTTCTGCTCAAGGCAATCGCCACCCGGGGCGGTTTTGGCGTGGATATTTTCTTTGTCATTTCAGGCTTTCTTATCACCTCCCTCCTATTGAACGAAGAGAGAAAATTTGAAACCATCGACCTCAAGCGTTTTTATCTGCGCAGGGCATTCCGGATTTTGCCGCCTGCCTTTGTTTATTTATCCATGGTCCTCGCTTTCGGAATGCTCGGATGGATTTCCATCAATGGAAGAGAGCTCCTCGCGAGTGCTTTCTTTTTCCGAAATTTCATTTCCGGCGGAACCATCGAGACCGCCCATTTTTGGACTCTCTCCATCGAAGAGCAGTTCTATTTATTTTGGCCCTTCGTGCTTTTCTTCTTAAAGTCGCCCGATAAGAGGCTTAAGGCGGCTATCGTACTGGTTCTCCTTGCTCCATGCTGGCGTCAAATTAACTACTATTTTTTTTCAGCGGAGTCAGTGAATCCTTGGAGAACCGATCTTCGCTATGATCCGCTGTTGGTCGGTTGCGTAGTGGCTCTTTTGAGGGAGCGAGTCGGAGCCAGGCGCGTTCTACAATCTCGGCCTTTAAACACCGACCTGGCTTTTTCAGTTTGCGTCCTTTTAGTCATCGGTTCATTGACCGATTTTAGCTTTTCCCTGCCGGGAGAAGTTAGATTCGCCTTCGGTATTCTCCGAATCCTTCTCGTGGCGCTCATCCTGAACTATCTCGTAAACGCTCACGGTCGATTTTTTGATCGATTTTTTAGAATGGGGTGGCTCGTATACCTGGGTAAACTTTCCTACAGTTTATATATTTGGGGGCAGCTTTTTTGTTATCATTATGAGCCCGGGGTCGTGAGGAATTTCCCGCAGAATGTCTTTTTCGCTCTCTTGGCCGCGGCCCTGAGCTACCACGTCGTCGAGCAACCTTTCCTGCGTTGGCGGGAACGCCTCAAGATTTGAAATGCGTTCCGTAGTCAATCCTTACTGGCCGGCACGCGCAGGCTTTATCGGAGCGGAAAGTCGACCTCTGCTGGATGCGGCCACCGAAAAGCGCGGACTCGTTGCCATGGGGAGCAACCAGTATTGGCGATTTTCTCATTCACATCTTGCGCACTTGTCGACAGAGCTGCACGCGCATTGCCCGGCCAAAACGCCGCGATTTTCAATGGCCAACCTACCCAAAAGTCTTGCATGGGATGAAAAGGGTAGAACTACCTCTCCCAATCGTAGCTCTCTCGGTCTATTGATTTTTGAAAGCGATACGTTGATTTAAGCCCTTTGCTTACTCGGATGAGCGCCCCTCTTCTTATGAAATCATAGGCCGCAGCGGCTCCGAACAACGTAACACCAAGAAACGCAAGTGCCATAAGCGCATCGAATATTTTAGACATCTTACCTCCCTACAGACTTTTAATAGCGCCGTTTTTATGCACTATCAGTTCTTATTTTTCGCGAATCAAAATCTGTCGAACCATCTCGGGGTGCCACGCCTTACCCCGCTGTTTGGTTTGGATTTTTATCTCGGTCAACACGCGGGCTATAGCGCAATTTGACATACCCTCCCCATGCATCCTGACAATGGACTCAATTGTTCGCCGCTCCCCTTTGTGAGCCTCGACTCTTCCGTTAACGCACTTCTTCCCAAAGGGAAGGTTATGAGTCCGGTGGGGACTGCTGCCGGCGTCTCGGATCGGGATGCCGAACCTGAGAAGCGCGCTGCGGACTGCGGTTTTGGAGGACGCAAACGCGTCCGCGATTTGCCTCATTGAGTGCCGTTCCAACACGTATTTTTGATGGAGGACGCGCTTTTCAAAAGTTCGGGGAAGTGCTCTAATGCCTGAATGTATTATCGTTTTCGGTTGGAGGACGCGAGTTGTGGCTGGGTCTGACGAGCCCACCACTTTTAGGCACTCACAATAGACCTGTAGCCTGCAGCCGAACATTCGATGATTCTTCATTTTTCGCTCAATATGGAGGACGACGTTATACATCTATCGGAACCTCTGCCGAATCGAATGCGCCTTCTATCACGCGACGTTCAGGCAGCGTGCCTGGATGCTGGATGATATTCTTTCCCGGGTTAAGTGGAGTTGGCCATCGAAAAGCGCCACCACAGATTTCCAAAAGCGAGCCCCGGTGCAGCGCCACGTAGAAGGCTAGGAGCTCCACCTCAGACCAATATCACCCGGTGACCCAGGGTGACATCCTGCACTGGTTCGCGCGGACGGCCACAAGCCCGCGCTTTTCGATGGCCGGCTCCTCGGGCCTTACTGCAGTCTCTCGTAGTCAATGCCAGATAACGAGACCGTGGTGCGGCCCTGAAACGTATTGCGAGAAAGACTCACGATAAACCTTGCAGCGTCGCCAGCCTGCAAATCCTCCCACACTTCATTGAAGAATAGAATTTTCTGGATGCCCCCTCGAGGCGATTTCGTCGTCACCGCAGTGTGCCTGGGGGCGCCAGTACTTTTATCTTTGTAGTGGTCCACTCGAAGGACTGACGCCTCGATGCAGAACCGAGGCTCCTCAAACCCATGTCCGAAGGGTTTCATTTCATCTAAGAGGGTAAGAAGTGATAAATCGATGATAGAGAGGGGTAAAGCACAATCGAATTCCGCGCGGCTCTGCCACAATTCTGGGATTTGCGTTCGCAGCCGGTTCGCGTATTCACAGAGTTTTGCTCTGATCTCATTTTCGCGAGAGAGATCAAAAGAAAATCCGCCGGCCGCACGGTGTCCTCCAAATTTGGTAAACAGGGAAGAGGCACTTTGCATCGCTTCCGTAACGTCGAAGCCGGGAATGGAACGAACCGAACCCTTCGCTACCCCTTCAGCGCGGGCAAAGAGCCAAGTCGGTTTCCAATGGGCCTCGGCGATCTTACTTGCGGCGATTCCCACCACACCAGAATGCCAATCGTCCTGTCCCAAAAAAAGGATTGGGTCAGAGGCAAACCCAGAAGCTAGCTCCGCGGCCTCTTTTGTAATGCGGGATTGGATGATTTTTCTCTCATCATTACAGCGGCCCATGTGTTCAATGAGGGTGGAGGGGGCTTCCGAAAGAAAAGCTTCAATGACTTGGTCCGCGTGGCCCAGGCGGCCGACGGCGTTGATACGGGGGCCTAAGCGAAAGCCGACATCTTT
Organism: Pseudomonadota bacterium; assembly: GCA_043767805.1. Lineage (GTDB taxonomy): Bacteria > Bdellovibrionota > FAC87 > UBA2466 > UBA2466 > CAZZHG01. The sequence continues at coordinate 55,072 of JAYUGC010000122.1, forward strand.
TTCGTCACCGGCCGCCGTGACCGCAGCGGAAAGCAACAGCTTCTTCAAAATTTGCCGATCACTCTTTAGGAGCCCTTCGACTCCCTTACGGGCGAGCCGGTGATTTACTGGATTAAGCGGCACCACATCACAGATGGTGGCCATTCCTACCAGCGCTAGTAGGTCGGTCCACAGAGCGGGTGGTACGGGGAAATCTGTAGCGAGGCGACGGAGCAACACGAAGGTGATTCCGCAACCACATAATTCTTGATACTCCGGATCGGGATGGAATTTCGGATTAAGAATAATGCAGTCGGGCATCTTCTCTGGCTGAATCTTATGGTGATCGGTGCAGATGAAAACCACCCTCCGTTCGCGGCAATACTCGGCTTCGACGTTAGCAGTGATGCCGGTATCCATGGTGATGATAAGCTCGGCCTTTTCTACCTCGACAAGATGTTCCACGGCTTTTAGGTTTACGCCGTAGCCTTCCTTGAACCGACAGGGAATGTAATGAATGAAATTCGAGAACCCGATGGCGCGGAAAAACCAGATCCAGCTAACGCAACTCATGGTGCCATCGACGTCATAGTCGGCGTAGAGCGCGATCCTCTTGCCATCTCGAATGGCTTTGGTGACAGCGGCTGCGGCCTGTTCCATGCCATGATCGCCATACTCTAGGCGGTTGTTGGGCGTGAAACCTCGATTGGCCAGAATGAGTTGTAAGACCTCGGGGGCACTATTTGGAAGCTCAGAACTTCGCCCCTCCCATCTGTTAAATTTCTTACCCACGCTGGTGTCGTGGTCTCACGGGGAGTGGGGTGGGTCAACCTGGTCCAGGACCCTCATAACACGCGGTGCCGGTAAGAAATTCATGATAGCTCAGGGATAACGAGCGTGCCTCGGTGGGCAAAAGGTGTGGCGCCGATCGACAAGCCCAGGGGGAGCTCAACCCGGTATTCCATCTTCTTGTAGGCGGCGAGCCGCTTCCGGAACATAGACACCGTAAGACCGCTGTTGCTGTCCAGGTAATCGTATATACGAACCTCGGTTTTCCCGGCGTTCGGACGGTGCAAACGCACCGCGTATTGAATCATCCGCCCTCGAAAAGAAATCGGCATCGCCAACACCAACGTATCCAGCGCTGGAATATCTATGCCTTCACCTATCAGGGAGCCAGTGGCAAGGAGGTAAAGCCCTTGGCCCTCCGCCAAAGCTGTGGCGATTTCCGCGAGAACCTTGGCCCGCGCCTTCTTTCCCATGCCTCCAATCAAGACAAAGGGGGTGAGCTGCGAACCTCCCTCCGTTGCCTTGACGGCCTTTTCTATTTCTTCAAGATGTTGCTTCCGGTCTGAAATTACTAGTGCAACGCGTCTTTCCTGGACTGATTCGATTATATCTTGGGCAATTAGATTCAACCGGGCGACATCGAGAATTAGGCGCGACCACACTTCATGAATCGCGGGTTGCGGACCAGATTCGACCGGCATTCTGAAAGATGTCTCTCTTACAATGACGGTTTTCTTAAGCGGAATCCCATCGACGGACTTCATTTCATACCGAATAGGACCGCACTGCATGTGGATAATCGATTGGTGGCCATCCTTACGATAGGGCGTGGCCGTTAACCCCATCACGTACTGGGCAGCGCACTTTTTTAGAACAGCCTCAAACGAAACAGCGGGGATGTGGTGACATTCGTCGATAATAATTTGTCCATATTGAGAAAGAACCTCTTCGACGTCTTCCAGCTTAGTAACGGTCTGTAGCATTCCAACGTCCAACTTACCGGTTAGCTTTTTTCGCTGTCCTGCCAGAACGCCAACCTCCTTCTCCTTTACCCCTAGAAATCGTGCGAATTGGGAACGCCATTGTTCCAGTAGCGGAGCCCTGTGGACAAGAACTAGGGTTGATACCTTACGTTTGGCTACCGCTGCGCAAGCCATTACTGTCTTCCCCGCCCCGGGCGGGGCAACCAACACCCCTGTATCGTGAGATAGGAGCGCTTTGACGGCTTTCGACTGCTCCGACGATAACTCACCGTAGAAGGATGCCTTTAGTTTCTTATGACGGGGCCGAGAATCCCGAATAACTACTTGGCTTCCTGCAATCTTAGATATTTCAAGGCACTGGTCTAATACTCCACGAGGGAGGATCAACTGGTCGGGCAGAAGTTCACCGCAGAAGATGAAGCGAGGGATATTCCAGGTGGAAAACCGCATCCGCTGTTTTTCAAAAAAGGTTGGGTTAGCAAATGTCGCTGTACGTTTAAAGGCCGAGATGAGATTCGAGGGTAATCCGGCGAGGGTAACTTGGAGCTGAGCCCCGATCTGGAAATCGATCTGGCCGGGAAAGCAACCCGGCTGTACTTTTCGTCGCCCTGAGTCTAGTAGCTTTTCGGCAGAGGCTATCTCGGCATCTTCAAACTTCACCAACTCCAAAGAAAACTCAGTTTTTAGCGTCTGGCCCAGTATTTTCTGAACTTCCTCAGGTGAGAGACGCTTGACGACCGAAAGGTGCCCCCATTGATCTGGTATGGGATCCAGACTATCGTCTAAGAAAACGCTATTGCCCTGTTCTCTGGGCCTCTTCTGAAGCGGCAGAGCGATCAGGTTTCCAAATCCTCCCTTTGGAATAGTGTCCTGGTTCGGGAAAAACCGATCGTAACTCTTCAAGCTCATGGTGTGCCGCATCGCCAAGGCTCGGGCGACGATTGCCGTCCCAAGCTGGCGGGCAATACGAGCCTGAATCGGCTCAGTAAAGAAGATCCAAGCATGTGCGCCATTTCCGGAACGCGATCGTTCAATTTCAGCCGATATTCCTAATTCCCTGGCCGCTAATCGAAATACACTTGCGTCTTCTCTCCAACCGTCACCATCGAAATCAGAAGCGAGAAAGACGCATCGATCGTCCTCCCGGATGGCGTAAGTCCCCAACGTTTCTGAACCCTCCAGATGCCGGCGTATCGCACTACTGTCGAGGCGAGGAAATGCCTGGTACCTACATTCTCCGCATTTCACTTTGGGTTTTTCACAAAGGCCAAGTTTCCATTCGTTGCTGCAGACGGGCGAGTATCCCTTTTTCCCTGTTTTGAAGTTTTCCCATAGACGTGGATAGACGGACTCTCGGCAAACAAATAACTGAGCGAATAGCCGTATTTTCTCATCAGGCGTTTTCGGGGCCGCTGTCTGAACGGGAGATCCGAGGGCCTCGCTAAAGAGGGGTTCACTCTCTTTCAGGGCGTCTAGGGAGGCCACCTCTGCAAGTAGCTTTTTCTCCTCCAGTCGAATTTCTCGGAGTCGATTCTCTATCTGTTCCTTGCGTTCCATATGCCCTACGCGGCAAACGGCAGCTCAATCTCATTAAACTTTGCGATGGGAACCAATGTCTTCCTCGGTCCCTCTTCCTTCAATTCGATTAATCCTAGATCAGCCAAGAATTTCACATCGGAATAGACATTCTTGAAATTTTTCTTCAATTCCCTGGCCAAATGAGCGATGGACTTAGGCTTCAACTGTGGAATCATCGCCAAAATTTGAAGTCTGGGAGGAGACAAAACTTTTCCAAGAATTTCCCAACTGCCCACAGAAATGACCTCTTCCCCTACTTTTGACTTTA
>JAYUGC010000123.1:0-27218 GCA_043767805.1 Pseudomonadota bacterium
AGCCGCCATCCTAACGGTGCCCGGATTTGGCCCTCTCGCCTACGGACTTTTCGCGACCGACTCCCGTCCGTTGAAAGCGGGCATGGGCGTGGCTCTCACTTCCGCGCTGGGGATGGTCTTCCTTCTCTCAGGAGTGTTCGGCCAAGGCCTCCGCGAGACGGAGCTACGAAAATCGATCGTACAAGCGGAGCTCAGAGCCCAGGCGGAGGTAGCTCCCGCCTTGGGCAGAATAACCAAGCCGAAGAGTGCGGCCGCCAACGGAAAGTTTTTGGCCGTTTGGAAAGCCCACGGCAAAAGGTTGAAACCAGTCGCCGTGTTCGCAAAGAATGGGCGCGCCATTTTCGATCGCGTGGGCGCGGCGCCGAATGTGACTCATGTCGCGGAAGACAACTCGGGTCATTTGTACGGCGTCATTGGCCGGGGCTTTGGTTCCGTTTCCGCCACGGGAAAGCTCGTTAAAATCGAAGCGCCCAAAGCTTTCAGCCGCCAGCTTTACACCGGCCTCGCCTTTGATCGAATAGACGACCGGTTCTTCTTACTCTCGGCCTCGGGATCAGGCCATCTGATGGAATACTCGACACGCACCGAGCTTTGGAAAGCGCTCGGCGGACTGAAGAACCGAAAGTACCAGGGGCTCGCTTTAGATCATCGAACCTCAGTCCTCTACACCGCCCTCGAAACGCGCGGCCGTGCCCTGACTTCACTCGTGAAGCTGTCAGCCACCGGCGAGCTTTCAGGAGAGATCAAATTGTCGAAGCCCATCGCGGTTCCCAAGGGAGCCACGGTTCAACTCTCCTTCGCGGCCGATACGATTGCGGTCGTCGTGGGCGAACGAGACGATCGTCTTTTCTTCATCGACAAAACGGGAAAGGTCTCGCCTCCCGTCGTGGAGGTCGCCGCGGCAGCGAAGAAAGCGCAAGCCAAGCCGTTACGGGCTCCCGCTTCTCCCGCGGGCAAGCACGGCAAGCGCCGCGTCCACCGTAAGCGACGCTGAGATCTGAAACTCCGGCGCGGGCGGACGCTCGTAAGGAGCGCTCACCCCGGTGAATTGGGCAAGCTCGCCCGAGCGCGCCTTCTTATAGAGCCCTTTCGGATCCCTCGCCTCACAGACTTCCACCGGAACATCCATGAAAACTTCCGTGAAGCGAGCGGCGCCAATGACGTCTCTCGCGCTCGCTCGATCGGCGGCGTAAGGGGAAATGAGCGAGACGAGCACCGTGATGCCTTCGGCGTTCAAGAGCTTTGCGACCTCCGCCACGCGGCGCACGTTTTCTCTCCGATCTTGCTGACTAAAACCAAGATCCCGGTTTAAGCCGGTGCGCAGGTGATCGCCGTCCAAGACGAATGCCCTTATCCCGCGGTTTTCGAGCCGCTCGGCGAAAGCGCGGGCGAGGGTCGTCTTGCCAGAGCCGGACAAGCCTGTGAACCAATAGGTACGCGGCTCGTTTTCCGATCGTAGTTCCGATTCCGGGCGATCCAGAAAGAGCAAAGCCGCGACGGTGCGATTCGTCTCCTCGTCGACAACGATGGCGGAACCCGTAGTCCGGTTTCGTTCGTAAGGATCCACGAAAAGCGGGCTTTCGGTTTCCCAGACGAGGCGCGCGATCTCGTTTACTTTAAGAGGGGCCGGCTCCGCACGGTGAAGCGTCTCGATCTCCATGCGGTAGCGTATTTCCACGGGGCGAGCCACGGTCCAGCGGCTGCCGTGCTTCAAGCGATACTTGCGATTGGGGACGAGCGCGGTCTCGTCCATCCATACCGTCATCGTGTCCAGCCGACGAGTCTCGCGCGGGCGGTTGTTTCCGGAGACGAGCCAGTCCCCCCGGCCCACGTCGACGTTTTCTTCGAGCTCCACGGCCACCGCTTGCGGCGCGAAGACGCTTTCGCGGCGATCGCCCAAGGCTTTGACCCGCGCTTTCTTGCCGGAGGGCAGCACCATGACCTCGTCTCCGAGACGGAGCGCGCCCGAAGCGAGACTTCCGAGATAAGCGCGCTGGCGCCCCTCGCCTTTGACGACTCCTTGAACGGGCAAGCGAAAATCGACGAGGTTTCGGCCGGCGTCGACATACGCCGACTCAAGGACTTCCAATACGGAAGGCCCCGTGTACCAGCCACTGCGCGACGAGCGCCGTACGACGTTGTCGCCTTTTAGCGCGCTAATCGGAACGAAGCTCAAGTCGGTAAGCGAGAGACGCGGCGAAAAAGCGGTGATCTCATCCTCAATCACGCGAAACGGCGCTTCTTTGAACTCCAGGCGATCCATCTTGTTCACGGCGACGAGCACCCGGCGCACGCCGAGAAGAGACAGCAAAAAGAGATGGCGTTTCGTTTGCGCGGTGACCCCATGCTCAGCGTCGATGAGAAGGAGGCCGAAGTCGGCCGTCGAAGCCGCCGTCACGAAATTGCGGGTGTACTGCTCGTGGCCCGGAGCATCGGCCAGGATATAGTGGCGAGTTCCAATGGTGAAATAGCGGTAGGCCACGTCGATGGTAATCTTCTGCTCTCGCTCGGCTTTGAGTCCATCGGTCACGAGAGACAAGTCGAGGGCGCCGTCCGAAAACCCTTTCGAGGCGGCCTGAATGGCGCGGACGTTATCCTCGGGGAGGCTACCCGTCTCATAAAGCAGCCGGCCGAGCAAAGTGGACTTGCCGTCGTCGACGCTTCCCGCGCTCACCACCCGCAAAAGGGAGTCCATTAGAAATACCCCTCGCGCTTTTTCTTCTCCATGGAAGCATCGCTATCGTGATCGATGACCCGCGTGGAGCGCTCCGAGATTTTCACTTGCTCGAGCTCGGCGATGATCTGAGCGATCGAGGTCGCCGAAGAGCGAATGGCTCCCGTGCAGGGCGAGCATCCCAAAGTGCGAAAGCGGCAAAGCACCGGCTCCGCCGCAGGATCCGTGACGAGTAAACCATTTGCTTCGCGCATCCGCCGCGGCTGGGCGAAGTAGAGAGAGGCCACGGGAATCTTTTCGCGCTCGATGTAGCGCCACACATCGAGCTCGGTCCAGTTGCTCAGCGGAAAAATACGCATGGACTCGCCAGGCCCGACGCGCCCGTTGTAGAGCCGCCAAAGCTCCGGGCGCTGCTCTCTGGGATCCCATCGCCCGGTTGCCGTTCGATGAGAAAAGATCCGTTCTTTCGCGCGCGAGCGTTCCTCTTCGCGGCGGGCGCCGCCGATGGCGCCATCGATGCGATACTCGCGAATCGCCTGTAAAAGCGCTTCGGTTTTCAAAATCCCGCAGCAGCGTTGCGTGCCGAGACGAGCCGGGTTGGTGTCCGGATCGGAAGCCGCTTCGTGCCGGAATACTTTTAGCTCGACCCCGAGGCGCGCCGCCGTTTCATCGCGGAACTCGTACATCTCCGGAAATTTGAAGCCCGTATCGACGTGCAAAAAGGGAAACGGGATCGGGCCGGGAGCAAAGCTCTTCTGAACGAGATGAGCGAGCACGGAAGAATCTTTGCCGGCGGAGTAGAGTAGGTGCGGCCGCTCGAGCTCGGCCGCGGTCTCGCGCAAGATGTGGATACTTTCGGCCTCGAGACCGTCCAGATGGCTTAGCCGGTAAGGCATAAAGCCAAAGTAAAGCGCGGAAGCTCAGCCGCGGGTATCCGCGGCGCACCATGGTTTTCGGCGGAAGGCGTTGAAAGAGCTTCCCTTTCGGGCCTTCTGAGCTTGGAAGGGTCGGTTTTCTCGCTTCTCAGGTAGAGTGTATAGGGGAGAACTTATGGGCCTACCTTTCAAGACGGTGATGGTATTTACTCTTTTGATGGCAGTTCTCGCCTTTGGCGAGACTCAAAGCCCAGGCAAAGGAGCTTCCATGAAGAATTTTAAAAAACCCGATGCCACCGAGCTCAAGAAGAAGCTCACTCCGCTTCAGTACAGCGTGACTCAGGAAGAAGGCACCGAGAAGCCTTTCCATAACGAGTACTGGAACAATCACGCCGATGGCATCTACGTCGACGTGGTCTCGGGCGAACCGCTCTTTAGCTCTCTCGACAAATACGAGTCTGGCACGGGCTGGCCGAGCTTCACCAAGCCGCTCGAGAAGGAAAACATCAAAGAGAAGACCGATAAGAAGTTTTTCTTCATGAGCCGCACTGAAGTGCGCTCGGCGCATGCGGACTCCCATCTCGGGCACGTGTTCGATGACGGTCCGCAACCGACTGGGCTTCGCTACTGCATGAACTCCGCCTCGATGCGCTTTATTCCCGTCGAGAAGTTAAAAGAAGAAGGGTACGAGCAGTACCTCGCTCTCTTCACCAAGAAATAACGAGGTTTCTCTATGAAACGGCTTTTCGGTGTTTCGCTTGGCCTGCTTTTGTCTTTGGGGGCTCTCGGCGCGGATAAGCCCGCCGAAACGGAAATCGCGATTTTCGCGGGCGGTTGCTTTTGGTGTATGGAGCCGCCCTTCATTAAGCTCGAAGGCGTGAGCGACGTGAAGTCCGGTTACACTGGAGGCCATAAGCTAAATCCGACTTACGAAGAAGCGTCTTCGGGAACGACGGGCCATACGGAAGCCGTTCAAGTTACCTTCGATCCGAAAAAGATTTCCTACGACAAGCTGCTCGACGTTCTTTGGCGCAGCATGGATCCCACCGATGCCGACGGTCAGTTCGTCGATCGCGGCAATCAGTACCGGCCCGCCATTTTCTACGCGTCGGAAGCTCAGAAGAAGACGGCGGAAGCGGCTAAAGCCGCGCTTCAAAAAGCGGGAAAGTTCAAAAAACCCATCGTGATCGAGATTACGAAGGCAGGAACCTTCTATCCGGCCGAGGACTATCACCAGCATTACTTCCAAAAAAATCCGATCCGCTACAAGTACTACCGCTACCAGTCCGGGCGGGATCAATTTCTCGACGGCGTTTGGGGCAAAGACCGCACGCACTGATAAGACAGTTGTTCTCGCTGTAAGAGGGCTTTCGGGCTGGCCGCTTTGACTTTGATTGGCCCAGCTTGGTACGTTTTGACCCTCTCTCGCGAAAGGACCGTCATTTATGAGCAAAAGCTCTTTGCGCGCCTTTGTTGCCGCATCGCTCCTCGTTGGATCTTCCTCTTTCGGCAAAATCACGCCCGATGTTTTGATGTACCGACATTACGCGCACCAAGCTCGGGACGTTCGCGGGCTCGCCGAAAGGGACGAGACCAAGTCCTCCATCCGGGTGAAGCAGGCGATCTATAAGTACGACGTGACCCGGCGGCTTTTCGAAAAGAACGCTGCCGCGGCGTTTGACCTGTCCGACCGCATCTTGGAGCTAGCCCACGCCCGCATCGACGAGGCGAAGACCTGGGCCAGCATCATGAACGCGGTCGCCATGGAGAAGATTTGGAAGATGCGCGCCGAGGCGGCGGAAAGAGGCGGAGACCCCACCCGACAGATCGCGGAGCTTATGATCGATACGCGCGTGCAGGCCGAAAAAGCCGCGGCGATCGCGGTGACGAACATCAAAGAAATCTCGCGCGAAGTAAATTTTCAGCATACCCAATCGAAAAAGCTTTTGGCGTCCAATGCCATCAGCCGGGAAGAGTACTTCATGATTCAAACCACCTCCGACGAGCTGGGAACTTTCATCCCGCAAGCCGAGGCGGAGCTCGCGGCGGTCAGAGCGAGCGTCGTGGAAGCGCACGCGGATCTCGATACGGTTTTGAACCAGGAAAAGGCGCCTTGAACCGCGCCTGGACGGGCCCCTCCTGGCCGTGCTAACTAACCTCGTTGCCCCATCTCTCGGATGGGGGCCAGATCCCGGGGGCGTAGCTCAGTTGGGAGAGCATCAGCTTTGCAAGCTGAGGGTCGTCGGTTCGATCCCGATCGCCTCCACCAGTCTTCGCCCCCTACGGAGGCTATGTTCTCACCCGCAGCATCGATGGGCAATTCGTTCTGGAGCTCACCGTGAGCGGGACCGTCGCTCGTTACCGTTTCAGCCGGGAAGGCAACGGGGGTTTCGCCCTAACATCCCGCCGTGAGTCGTTCTTCCCCCAGTAGAGAACCGAGGCCGAAGAAACGCACTCCTTTGACTCCCATGGTTTTGATGGCGGTGGGGGGAACATGCATCCCCAGGGCTCATCTTTGATCATTTATCGCGCTGCGATAAGTGCCTACTGTGACTTTCCTTCCGGTTAATTTTCTAATGCCCCATTTGGGGTGGCCAGATGGATTTAGTCCTTAGTAAGAACGTCGATAGCATTTGCGGCGAGTTTGCCGGCGTGAGACTTGGTGATTACCGTCTTGAGCGTCGTATGGAGCTAATTGTTGGTCGAATGTCACAGCGTCCTGAACCCAGAGAGAGGGTATGGGTTCACTTTCAAGTGGCTCAACACATACCCAGGGTTTTTTTGGAGCATTTTTCATTTTGTGTTGGTTTAGCGAGTTCTCGCTCAGAGCGAATACCGCTTGGAGTGATCGAGGTAAACGAAATTGCTCGGACAGGTGGGAAGAAGCCTCGAAGAAATAGAAAGGTCCCTCTTTCTGTCGAGAACGAGTCCTATCGATGGTTTTCTCAAATTGTGCAAGTGGAGCAGGCTTGCCGGCTTCCCGGTAAACTGATCCACGTAGCGGATCGAGAAGCGGAATCTTACGAGCTTTTTCATGATTGCATAAGAAACCGATATCGTTTTGTCTTTCGCTTATCTGAGGACAGAAAACTATCTGATGGCGAATCTAAATTATTCGAGCGTCTCAAGACGGTGGAGCCTTTATTTGAGAGGCAAGTGCAATTGGGTAATCGAAAAAGTGAACGAAGCAAAAAAGATAAGAAGCGCCATCCAGCTCGGCAAAAGCGCTCGGCCATAGTGAGAGTTGCGGCACAAACGTTCACTGTGATGAAGAGTGGCGGTCTAGGAAATTTTGTACCAACCGCTCTGACGCTGAATTTTATTCGTGCATGGGAAACAAACCCACCGACGGGCGAAGACCCCGTGCAATGGATCTTAGCTACCACGGAGCCAATCGATACCGCCGAAGAAATAAGTTGAATTATAGATTCCTACAGAACTAGGTGGGTAATCGAAGAATATTTCAAAGCTCTCAAGACAGGTTGTTCCATCGAAAATAGACAACACGAGAAGCTATCGACGATCTTAAATATCTTGGCTGTTTCTATCCCAGACGCTTTGATTCGCTGTCCAAAGCGTTGGTCACCTCGTCCTGTACCAGAACTTGCGGCTTAATCGCCAAAGCCAATTTTTGGCGCTGTCCTCCAGAGAGGCTTCGACCGTGAGGAAGACTCGCGTTTCGCGTCGTGACTGAACAGGCCTTCTGGGACTGCATACAGTCTCAACACTTCACAATTGGGTTCGCTCTGGCTCCTGCCGGGAGCGACTTGCCAAGAATAAGAACTGATAGGCAAAAAATTCGGCGATCGGGCGAACGGCGGCGAGCGGCCGACAGGCACGGACCACGCGATTGACTCTCCCCTTCGGCAGGTCGAACAGGCGAAGATTCGCCGTGATCTTGTCGACGCGCAAGCCGGCCTGAGAGCAAAGCGCCACCGCATCGTTTTGCGTAAACCACCTTAGGTGCGTACGGTCAAAGAGGCCTCGGTCGCGCCGCGGGAAGGTCCCGCGCACAAAGATCGACCATAGGGCCGAGACGTGGCGCACGTTTGGCAGGCTTATGACCACCACACCATCCGGGGACAAATAGTCCATGGCGTTGCGTAGTGTCGTCCATGGGTCGCGAACATGCTCGAGCACGTCGGAGAAGATGATGCAGTCGAAGACGCTTTCTCCCAAAGATTCGAAGCAGAGCGAGTCGTCGAGATCACACTGGATTAGGCTGTCGAGACGGGCGGCAGCCTTGCTGGCTAGGACGGGGTCGAACTCGACTCCCACGACGCGTCTTCCGGGCGCGAGGGCTTTGAGTTCGGCGCCGTTGGTGCCATCGCTGCAGCCGATGTCGAGAACAGCGCGAGCATTTGCCGGAACGAGGGCGACCACTTCGGGACGCCTACACACGTACGATGGATTGACACCTGGCCCGTCGCCCTGCGACCTCAACGAACCCTCCGGAGCCAGCCGCCCTGATGAAAGACGGCGTAGATACTGGTAGTTGCATGGGGCTGTGTCACGGAGAGCCAAGCCAGGAGTGTCAGTTTTGAAACCCACGCAAAGAGATGCGGCATTCAGAGAATCCTCGATAAACAGATATTTAGAGGCAACTATATCCGAGTCAGTGAGGCGGTTTTAGATATAATTCCCAATATATTCCTTACCTCTTAATGATCGGGAGAATATAGTCGTGCGCCTAAGTTCATCTCCGGTTGCGTGTCTTTTGGTGGCGGCTGTCCTACTGAGATGCTCATCGCCCCAGCTTTCCACAACAGCACCGGAAGCACGTCCGGAACTTCCTTCAGCGTCGGGATGGCAGTCCCAACCCGCCGTGCTCGCGCGCATAGAGCGGATACCGGATGCCGATCTGCGTAAGCTTGTGCACTACGGAAAAGAGCTATTTATCCACACCGCCCACTACCTCGGACCGAAAGGAAAGGTAGCCCATAACACCAGCCGAATGAATTGCCAGAACTGCCATCTGGACGCGGGCCTTAAAAAATTCGGAAACGATTTAACACAAGCTTCCGTAAGGTACCCGATGTACCGGGCTCGCGAAGGAAGAATCCTTTCACTTAAGGAGCGGATTAACAACTGCGTAGAGAGACCAATGAGCGGAACGGCGCTTCCCATCGAGGGCCGTGAAATGAAGGCGATACATGCCTATATTTCCTGGTTAAACACGCTCCCAGTAGCTAGCACTTTCAAATCCGGAGAAAATCTAATGCCCGTAAGCTACCCAGGCCGCGCCGCAAGCCCTAAGCGGGGAGCGAAGATTTATGCCCAACAATGCGCACGCTGCCACGGTTCCAATGGGGAAGGAATGCTCCATGCCGATAATATATCCTTTGCCTACCCGCCGCTGTGGGGACCCGAGAGTTTCAGCTCCGGTTCCAGCATGACCCGAGTCACCAAGCTTGCTGCTTTCATTAAAGGCAATATGCCCTATGGCATCACCTGGGAAAACCCTCTGCTCTCGGACAATGAGGCTCTGGACGTCGCGGCCTTCATATCCGATCCGGTTACCCATCCTCGTCCCATCGTTTGGGATATTTCTCAGGACTATAAAAATATTATGGAGAAGCCTATCGACCTTGCTTTTGGCCCTTACATCGATCCTTTTTCTGAGAAACAACATTGGCTCGGTCCCTTTGGGCCCATTGACGCGTTTTACAAACAGAGAAAACTCGAGGCAAACCGCAAGAGCGCCCCCGATAAAGTTTCTCGTAAACCTAAAACCTCGAACGGGATGAAGCAGGATATTTTATGAACTCTCGTCTTGAGCGAGAGCGCAGAAGTTCACTTGATGCGGTGGCTTCAGATGTTGACGCCTCCTCATCCAGCTTTTTATGGCGCGATGAAGTGCATATCCACTATATTGGTTTCGAAAACTCTTCCCAGGAGCTCCTATTATGCGTTTTAGGGACCGTTGCATTTCAGCCATGACGTTACTGGTTTGGTTCTCCGTCACACCGGCAGAGAGTGCTTCCAATAGATACGCCGATCGTTTCGTGAACACAGTGACTGCAACTAGCGTTTCGGCCGAGTTTACCGAGAGTCTCATTTACGGCAATGCCGAGTATGGCTATTTTGAAACGACTGAAATCTCACGACAAGGGCAACGAGTAGCGGCACGGCTAGTGCCCCCAGGTTTCCGCATCCCTATCGATATCTACCTGAAAAAGAAAAGGGCAGACGCCACTTTCTACTATGAGAAGGTGGGTAGTCAGACCTTTGCCTTTCCACTCTCCCCGAACGAGATAGTTCCTCAACCCCTCCCCAAGGCGGACAATTTCACTCCAAGGTTTTTCCTCGGGAGAGGAATAGATAAGGGAGCGAAATCCGTTGTATTTATAGCAAACCGGTTTGCCGAGATCGTTTGGGTCTATGCAACCCCCGGACCCATAATGAATTACGCAGCTCTTCCGCTTGGAAAGGGAAGGTATGCCTCTCTGGGCGACTTCGGTTTATTCGAGATTTTTCATTTCGATGGAACGGTGGAAAGAACGATCGATCTGGCTACGAATACCCATCATGACTTCCTCTACGATGGGGGAAATCATATTACGGGGCTGGGCTTGGAGCTGGTGAACTTAACGGGTCAGTCCGGATCCAGTCTGAAGCCGGGCCAATACTGGGTTGGGAAAATTCTCGATCTCGATCTAACCTCGAAGAAGGTAGTGACTCTTTGGAACGCCCTCGCCGATTCAATCCTCCTTTCGGGGCGGCAGTTGCTAAAAGTGACGCCGCGAGCAGTGGGAGGTCTCGACCACATCAATTCGATCGATCACGGCGCTGGTAAAGGGTATCTGGCTTCGCTTCGCAATCTCAATACGCTACTATTTTTCGATGAGTCATTTCGCCTGATCTGGAGTCTCGGAAACGCTCCGGGGGTTACCATCAGCACAAAAGGGACAAACTTTGAGTTTCGCGGACAGCATCACGCTACGCTGCTAGAGAATGGAAACATTCAACTACTCGACAATAACGGAAAACAAAAAACCAGAATTCTCGAGCTTAAGGTCGATGAAATTAGCCAATCGGCGAGCCTAGTCCGGGAATTCCTGCCTGACCTGCCTCTGCACGGGGCTCAACGAGGCTCGGCTTTTCGGATCGCGAATGGAAACACGGTGGCCCTAATCAATGCCACATTATCGCCCAATCCCGCGCAGCACGTGGTGGAATTCGATTCCATGGGAAGACAAACGGCTCTCATGACCATTCCAAACGAGGTTCTGGGAGACGGATACCGCATGAGTCCTTTGGATACGATTGGGAATGAAGTGTATTTGGGCCCGTCACTCTAAAGTAGCCCGGGCATCTCGCACTCTGTCCCTAAGATCAGAGGAAAGGGTAGCACGCGGGGAAGGTCTCATCACTCCCTCGTTCATTACCAGAACCTGATCGCAAATTTTTACGACATCCTGGCTGTGCGTCACCACAATTAGAGCCAGCTTTCCTTTGAGAGCGGCAATGGATTCTATAATCTTCCTCTCGTTCTCTTTGTCCAGTGCGCTGGTCGCCTCATCGAGGATAAGTAGCCACGGATCCCTATACAGGGCTCGGGCGATGGCCAGTCTTTGTCGTTCCCCACCGGAAAAAAAGGCTCCGCCCTCCCCAATTTCTGAATGAATTCCTAGAGGAAGTCTCTCGATAAATGACATTGCCCCTGCCGATTCTAGAGCCTTTTTGGCCTTCGCCTCATTCGGGTGTGTTTCTCCCAAAGCCAAATTGTTTAAAATAGTGCCGTGAAACAGGGGGCAGTTCTGGGGAACGAACCCGATTCTCTTCCGCCAATCCTCCATATCTACATCGCTAAGAGGGATTCCATCTAACGAGATCTCCCCGGACTGGGGCTCGAGCAATCCTGTCACCAGATCCAGCAAGGTGCTTTTGCCACTCCCCGAGGCACCCACGATCGCAACCGAGTCTTTCTTCGAAAGACTAAAAGAAACCTTATGAATGGCTGTATCCCCGGCTTTATCGGGGTAGCCATAACTCACTTCTCTGAAGGCAAGTTTGCGGTCGAATGTCGCGGCGACCTTAGGACACCGAACTTGCTTCCGTACCTGAAGTTGCCCGTAGAGCCGCAGCCAGCCCACGGCGGCATACTGATACTCTTTCGCCGAGTGAAAATTTTTCTGTGTGTTGATTGCATAGGGCATCATGCGAATCAAGAGGCCGAGAAAAGCCATCTCTTCACCCAAGGGACCTCTCTGATGTTCGAGAGCCACAAGCAATATTCCAATTATGAGAACCGCTCCCAGCTCAAGTAAGAGTTGTGCCGAAACATGACTCAGGACCGTTAAAAGATAATGCCGTTGAAAGTGGTTGAATGACTCGCGCACCTTCCTCATGGCATATGTGGTGCTCCCGCTCAGGCGAAAATACTTCATGCCGCTCAGCACTTCTGCAGTTGTCTCTGCGTGTAGCCTAAGAAACTGATCTAGCTCATTCGCAGAATTTTTCGTCTGCCTGGAGAATAGCCCCCTCGTGAGCCGCAAAAGAGCAAAACAAGCGAGGCATACCATCGCAAGTACGGGTTTGATTAAAAAGGCCGTGCCTAACAAGGCAGCCATTGCCGAGGCATGGCTCAACGATGAAATCAGCCACTGAGCTCCTCTCGAGAAATTCTCGCCATCCGCAACCAGAGCCTTCGTGGCACCGCCAATCCTTAATTCGTTGTATCGTTCCCAAGGCACGGCACAGAACGATTCCAGCATCCGAGAGTGTAACGCCCGCTCGATTTTCGGGCGCAGATTTCCGTTGAAATAGGAGGCAAGAAACTTGGATCCTGCGGCGAGCCATCCGATCAATATGAAAGCTCCTACTCCAAAGCCAAACACCCATTGGCGGTTCTCTGTATGCGCCCACGTCTGCGTGGTGAGCTCAGCTGCTGAAATAGATTTAAAAACGGGAATCAACGTTACTAGAGCAAGTCCTTGTAAAACCCCCGATGCCGCCTGAAAGAACATGGCGGCGCCCGCGTCCTTGGGGGCGATACGTATGGCGTAGGAAAACTGATTTAGGGTGGTCAGTATGTCGGACTTCGCAATAGCCTCGAGCGCTCTGCGAACTGCAATACCGAAATTTAGACTGCCTTTACGTTCTTGTTCCATGGGCAATATAGTTTGGACCAATTCTCGATTAAGGGATGCCGGATTTATAGAAGGGATGTTAAATTTCGCGTCTGAGTTGACGATTTGAGGGAAGCTTGAGAGTCCGCGTCATCATTCCATATTACCTGGGCGAAAGGACCATCGCCACTTGCCTAAATAGTATCGACTCGTCCCATTATCGGGTGGAGGAAGTCGTAATCGTAGATAACAGTCCAACCCCGGTCACTGAGGCATTGTCCGGAGTTTCCGCAGGCATCCCTACGGTCCTGACAACTAGGTGCGGCATCGGATTTGCTCGGGCATGCAACGTCGGGATGGCCTACGCGCTGAGTCGGGAGACAGAAATAATCATTCTCCTAAATCAAGACGCGTACGTCTTCCCCCATTGCATAGGCCAACTGGTTCAGCAGCTTAGAGCAAAATCTTCAGCCTTCGCCGCTGCCCCTATCGAATTGACCTACGATGGCAATGACATATCGAAATTTGTTCTTAGAAATTACCTCCTGAAAAATGAGGAGCTCGTCCGAGATCTCCTCCTCGAACGGACCAAAGGGTCGTATGAAGTTCCCTATAACGGGGTAAACGGCTCGTGTCTGGCGCTGACCGCAAAAGGGGTGGCTCAGGTTGGAATGTTCGATCCTTTGTTCTTTATGTACGGCGAAGAGCGCGACCTACTTTATCGGGCCGAGCAACAGAGCTTGAAGATAATCCAGGTTCCAGGGGCGAAGATAGGACACGTCCACTCCCACGCCAGCACGACCGATCGTCGTCAGAAGATGAAGATACAAACGTGGGGCCAGCGGGAGCGGAGTATTAGACGGCTCAAACTCCCCTCCCACTCGATCCCCAGAGCTCTATGGCAGTCTGCGGTTTCCGCTTTGTTGTGGTACGCCAAGCCTCTCCGGCGTTTTGAGTTTCGACGATTACTAGCTTACCTAAGAGGCGATCTATCCGCCCTTCGGGACGTTGCCAAAATCCTTCGGCATCGATCCGCTAGTCAGATCCGCCATTCAGTTGCCCGTCAAATTTCCGCGGATACTTCGGCGCCTTGAGGATGCCATGCTGACTTTCTTCAATAATCATCGCATTAGTTTTTTGATGTTTGTAAGAAGGATTTTGTCTCCCCTCGTGTGGGGCGTGTACAAGGTAAGAAACCACTTTCGATCCTCTGAACGCAATCCGGGCCGAAGGGCAGTGCTAGTGGTGGCCAAGACCCAGCTCAGCTTCTATTGTGCCATGGGTCTGGAAAAGCTTCTGGGCGCTGAAAATGACGTAGACGTGTACGTCACCGGCCCACCCCATATTAAGAAGAAACATTGGAAGACGATTAACTCCGGGAATATCGAAGCGCGGCCAAAATGGATCGGTCGTCTTGATTCGCTAACCCGCCGATGGAGCTTAATCTGCTTTCCGACCCACTATATGGGCGCCTACTTTCACCCGGAGATTCCGAAGGTCTACGTCAATCACGGCCTAGAAACCGGAAAACTGATATTCGGAGATCGTGCTTACACCTACGGCTGGAAATCTCTCATCCGCCGAAATAAAACTTACTACACCGCGTTTCTTGCCAACTCCAAAGCAGAGTTCGAGCTAGCAAACTTGGAGTACCCCAAGGTTTTTGATGGAAAGATCATCCTTACGAGCGAATGTACCGCCGAAAGGTTAATCGCAATGCGAGAGGAAAGTGAAACGCGCTCTGGGACACAAGAGTCTTCCCCGCCCAGAAAAAAGAAAATTCTATTCTTGTCCTCGTGGGGAACCGACACTCTCTTACTCGGAAGAGAGAGTAGGCTTTTGAGGGAAGCCCTACAACTGAGCGATGTCTATGAGTTCACTCTCGTGGCGCACGCAAACAACTTTCGGAATAAGACCGCCCTCTCAGCGATGGCTTCTCTTAAGGCCGCGGGACTGAGTATCATCGAGCCAGGGGTGGACTCTTGGCTTGCCTACGCGCTAAGAGCGGATCTCGCCATCAGCGACGTAACTTCAATGTCTTTATATTTTGGGCTTTTGAACAAGCCAATAGCCTTTGTGCCCGTGGATACGTCGCGGTTTCCGCCGAACAGTCCCTTTCACGCCATTTACTCGGCGGCACCCAAAATAGTGACTACGCAACCTCTACGGTTAGAGATCGAGAGATGCTTAACGTTGGATTCGGCCGGCCACGTTACGACAATTCTAAAAAACGAGTTTCCGTACCTTGGTAGGAGAAATCATCTACGAGGGGTACTCCGCCATCTCCTATCCACCCAAACCGCCTGAACCAAATCTTGCTAAAGTCATCAGCCCACTACGGCGCAACAAAAAAGTCCAAAGCGACTGCGGCACCAGAAGGAGTCTGAGCATGTAGAGTGCTTTCGCCCACTTCAGATCGAGATGCAAAATCGCCGGTAGAATATCCCTGGCCGCCTCACGGCGCCTGCCTTCCTGAATCAGCCACCTCGCGCCGGTAGTCGCCAGAAAGGCACGCTGAGCCCGTATCGTCATTAGGCCACCAATTTCTCCCAGCCACTTTCTGCATTCCTCGGGAGTGTAACTTCGACTAAGCCTGTCCACCGAAGGCTCCAAACTCCAGGTGGAAAGGCAGTGACGCACGAAGTGGAAAGACACTCCTTCGGCATGGAGCCTTAGGCACAGGTCAATGTCTTGGAAATTACGCCTCGGAGAGAAAGGGATTTCCCGAGCTAGCTTTGCCGGCAATACAATCGTGCTGCTTTGAATCAGGCCGAAAGAGCAAAGAAGAAACTCAGCGAGAGAAGTGTCTGGTGAAGGCCCTTGAAGAGGCCGCGTTCGAGTGACCGGGCCGTTTCGAATTCTCGTTTGGTGAAAATAGAGGGTTCGCTCGCTTGAAGCTCCTCTTCCAATTTCGTTAGCCATGATTTCTAGTTTTTTCTCATGCCACTCGTCATCTGAATCCAAGAAAGCGATATACGAGCCGTGCGACGCGTTGACGCCGCAGTTTCGCGCGGCTCCTCCGCCGACATTGCGGGATAATCTCAGAAATTTAATGCTGAAGGTGCCGAACGCTTCGACTACCGCAGCGAGGTTTTCGCTCGACGCATCGTCCACCACGATAAGCTCGAAATCTTTCCATGTCTGTCGCTGCACGGAGCTTATGGCGCGTCGCAGGGAATGGCTGCGATTAAAGGCAGGAATGACGACGCTAAAGAAGGGTGGCCGCATTGATATCCGAAATCTAGTTTGTCAATTGTCGGTGACTGGACAACCATAGTAAATCAGAGGTTGCGATGCCCTCCGTCATTGTGAAGCCAATCTTTCTTCGAATAGGTACCTTTCTTGCCGTAGCCGTCGCGATACTCTTGGGTCTCGAGTGCGGCATTCGGATTCTGCACCTCGTTCCAGAAGCTGTCGTCCCCATGGAGATAGGGCAGTTC
The DNA here is from genome assembly GCA_043767805.1 of Pseudomonadota bacterium. GTDB lineage: Bacteria > Bdellovibrionota > FAC87 > UBA2466 > UBA2466 > CAZZHG01. Next base: position 16,061 of record JAYUGC010000123.1, read on the forward strand.
GACCCGCTTCTCGGATGGTCCTATCGTCCATCGAGCAGAGGCGTTTCGTCCGCAACGGGGCAATCCGTTGAGTATGTGATCAATAGTTTTGGTTACCGCGGACCCGAGCGGGGATACGAAAAGCCAAAGGGCACCTTCCGAATTGTAGTACTCGGAGATAGCCGAACGTTCGGTTTCGGCGTTCCCATAGAAAGGCATTTCACGATGCTTCTCTAAGGTTACTTTGAGCGCGTGGAGGTAATCAATCTCGGAGTCTGCGGTTTTGGCGTCGACCAGGAGTTATTGATGCTGAGAAAGGAGGGGTTCCGCTATCATCCGGATCTGGTGATTGCTTACGTAGCGCACTACAGCTCTCACCGTCATATCCGCAAACGCAGTTTTGGTAGAGAAAAGCCTGTTTTCCTTTTACAGGACGGCCAGTTGGTCCTAGAGAACTCGCCGGTAGCGAGCCCCGGATGGAAGGACACGATGGTCTCGGGGCTACAACGGCACAGCGTTCTTGGTAGGCTAAGAGTCAGGCGAGCGTTAGCGAAGGTGACGTCTGGCTTCGAGAGCTTCTCTACAGAAGCGTTGAGTACCGAGGAGAAACAAGATGTCTTCCGTCGGGGAGAGGAGATCGTGGTTGCCATGCATAAGGAATCACGCGCCCAGTCTGTTCCCTTTGTTCTCATCTCGCAGATTCCTGAATTGACCGAGGGAGTCCGTTCCCGCGGAGTGGCGACCTATGACGCTACTGAAGCTCTCCAGAATGCAAAACTTACCTTACCCGCTCCCCTCGCCCATATTAATGAATCAGGAAACGGAATTTTGGCCTGGGAGTTGGCAAGGTATCTGAAACAAAATGAACTAATCCCGCGTCCCTACTGGCCGAAAAAAGCAAAGGGGAATGAAGAGCTTTAAATCCAGGGCAGCTGAGCTCAACTAAACTCCATAAAATCGGCCAATCTTCTCAATGTGCCCGCTAGTTTCCTTTCGATGAGAGACGCCAGTTTACTGAAACCATGGGCGGCCTTGTTGGAAGCATGGGCAAGCCTCACCCTTAGTAGGCGACGCCATGGCAAATCAGTTCTGGTGGATCGATATAGCGTACTATGTTGGGGACGCCTTTCCGCCTCGGGCCGACTGCTGGTGTAATAATAGAGCGCTAGCGACTTGCGGGTCCACCCCGGTGGACACGTAAGGGGCTCTGGATGGCCATGAAAAGAATCGGAGGTCGTGGAAAAGATCACACAGCGATTCAGAATCGGAAGTATCCGCTTCTGAGCAGCCTGCATCTGGGGATCCCAAAGTTCTAGATGGCCCCCGTATTCTTCTTTCCAGTCCTCGTTCAGATAGAGCAAGAGATTAATCCGGCGATCCAGACGCAGTTTCCTATGCCGGTTAAAATCCGCATGGATCTTCAAGAACCCCCCCGGCTGAATTTGATGAAGACCTCCTCCTTCGAGCCAAGGATCCCCTATGAATCCCTCAATGCCGGTAAGCGCCTCCAAGAATCCGATCATTTCGGGCCCATTGAACTCCATCAGCAGGGTCCGCAACTCCGGGGCAAAATTACGGGTTTCGTTGGACGCCAATTTCTTGTCCTGCGGGCGGTCGAACCTAGTCCAGGGAATGGCTTGCGGCTGGGGAAAGTGCTTTAGAATCTCGGCACAAGTCTCCGGAGACAAGAAATTATCTATGACAACGTGCGGAAAGGGACTCGCAGTGCGGTACTCAGCAGCCAGATCTTTAGCAAGTTGGCTGAACCGCGGTTCAGCGAATGGCGAAGGAAGGACTCTCATGGGTTCTGCAAAAGATTCAAAAATTGTGTTGAGACTAGCACGGCAGCAAGAAAGACGTCACATTGGCGAAAGGCGGGTTGAGAGTAGTTAGATCTGGCGCTGCGGATGACTCTGCTCGCGGCCCAAAACCCAGAGCGTCTGGTTCTGCGTCCATGGCTCTTCGTGAAGCAAGACAAGCCCAGTTGCCTTAGCCGTCGCGAGGAGAAAATCGCGCCGATAGCGTACGCGGTGCAGGGGCGAATTTTCGACTTTCCCGAAACCGGTAGGGTTAATTTCTTCATCGGGCAAACGCTCATCGACATAACAGGTAACTATGGCTCTCCCCCAGGGAGCCAACCGATTAGCTGTTTGCTTCAAATAGAATTCGACATCGGAAAAGCGCAAATGAGTAAAAAGGGAGAACGCGCTCACGACATCGAAAATTTCCTCTGTTCCCAGGGGGAAGGGCGCCTCGTCGGGCCGGCTTGCCGCGAGCGGAGCGTATCGCTCGTTATGCACCTCGCTGAGGTAAAACTCAAACTGGGGCGACGAGCGAAACCGTTTCCGGCACCATTCGACATGCGCAGGGCTTACTTCCGTTCCTTTGTAGACAATCTCCTGATCAAACCGGGCAAGCAGTCCCTGGGCGATGCGGCCTGTGCCACAGCCAATGTCTAGCACCCGTTGGCCGGCCCGTAGCCCGCCCAAACGGACGAGGATAGCAACGTCTTTGCGGCAGCTTCGGTGGTAACTCCACACATCGAACCAGCGAGTACCATTGCGGAGCAATCGGGAAGGCGGCAAAAAATTCACGTCGGCACCCCTCCTTTGGGCTCTTCAGGGTTCAAAACAATAAGGTACATAGCTCGCGCAATCCTACCTGAACACCGCCTTATGAGAAAAGTTATCCGGCTGTATCCCCATCTTAGACTTAGACAAGTTTTTGCCAGCTCGTCTTGTCCAACCTACACCACTGAGCCGGGCACTCACGCACCACGACCATTGGTTCGCCTACTATGGCGTCACCCGCTCCAAATTTCCTCAAGGAAATTTGGAGCCATCAATTTTCCGTTTTCCGTTCTCATTCTCAACTTCTCGCGTTGAATCCGAGAGCGACCAGAAGCGCCTAGCTTAAGAAGGCTAAACGACGCCGTTGGAGCAATCCCGCACTTCGAAATGGAGATGGGCGGTAGAAGAGCAACCTGAGCTACCGACGAGTCCCTTGGCTTGTCCGGCGGCGACGTTATCGCCCACTTTCACGAGCACGCTATTCTGCCTCAGGCGGCCATACCAGCTGCTAAACCCGTTCGCATGGCGGACATACACATGGTTCCAGGCACCACATCCCGGCGCCCCTTCCATGTTGCGATCGAAGAGGTCCGATTGCACTTCCGTGACGACGCCCGCCGCGGCGGCCAGCGCCGAAACGCCTTTGTCCATCTGGCGGAAGGTGGGCAGATCGATGTCGATGCCATTGTGACCGTTATAGGTCTTCGCGGCACTTCCGGTATTGTTCCGAAAGTCGCGGATTCCGGGACCCGGATCCAGATCCACGTAATTATTGACGACCCAGGGAGTTCCCATCGGAATGACCGGAAGTGTGTAAGCCTGCCCGTCAGTGTCGCGGATCTTCTGACTTCGGTGCCGGCGATGGCCGCGGGGAAGCCAGTGTCCGTAAAGGGACGCAGGCGTAGGTCTGCCCCTGAAAGGCCGACCAGTAGCGATAGCAGTTTTTGGAGGCCTCCACCGTCCGGTACACGGTCAGGGCAAACAGGAAAAGCAGAATTCGCATGGGCGCAATCTACTCAAAACCGGGATTTTTGATAGCTGGATTAAAAAGGGGGCAGCCTCCCGGAATCGGGTTGTCCCGGTCACCACTGCCCCTAACTAGCGAGGGAGTACCGCCAGCCAAAAAAGCGGTCTAGCCGGCTTTAGCCAATTTAGATTTCTTCTTATGGTCCTGCGCCGCCTGCCAGAGATCATATTGCGACTGCAGATTCATCCAAAGCTCGGCAGAGGTTCCCAAAGCATCGGCAAAAGCGAGAGCAACAGCAGGAGTCACTCCCCGCTTACCTCGAATCAGCTCATTCACCTTGGCGTGAGACCAGCCAAGATGATTTGCCAAAGCAGTTTGGGTAACGCCCATGGGTTTTAGAAATTCCTCTTCCAACATCTCCCCTGGATGAGTGGGGCGTCTATGTTTTGGTAACATTGATATACCTCTACTTAGTGATAATCCACGATCTGCACGTCAGACACATTGCCTTCTTGCCATCGGAAAATGATCCTCCATTGATCATTAATCCGAATGCTGTGAAAGCCCTTCAAGTCGCCCGATAAGGCTTCTAGCCTATTCCCCGGCGGTACCCGAAGGTCCTCCAGTTGGGCGGCTCCATTCAAAAGATCTAATAGCCGACGCGCTTTATTATGAAGCGCCGCAGGGAGCTTACGCGCGGGCTTACTATTCAATCCGTCGAATATGTCCCGGCTTGCCTTATCCTTGATGGACCGAATCACTAGTACCATATATCGGAAGTCGGTATACCGATCAACGGTATAGTGATAGCCGGCATTTTGTTCGGGTCGGGCCAAGAACGGCCCAAATCTACCAGGACCAACCAGCATCGAAGCTTCACTTAAATTATGGGTTCGATTTGCTTTTTCTTATAGGTACACTGGCGATACGCCGACAAATCGATGACTCGAAGCGCATTTTTTGTTTTAGCCATTTTGAGGGGCACGAATCGAGACGCCACGGCCTTTCTTTGCGAGAATAGAGGCTCACCATGAAAAAGCTCAACGCCGGCCGTTTCGAAAACATTCTGGGCGGAGGCGCTAGCTTTCTTCTGCCGCTTCTTTTACTGGGACTGCTGCTTCGCTTCTGGCTCGGGGGGATTCTCGGCCCCATGAGCGGCGATCCGGTTTTTTCTTACAGCTACCGAGCCCTCCTCATGGCCCACGGAGAGTGGGCGGGCCTTTTCAAAATGTGGCATCCGCCCGGCTATCCGGTGATTTTGGCGTTTCTCCATCGTCTGAGCGGCTACGCGATTTCCCCCTATCAAATCGGCCGCGCCCTGAATCTCGTCTGCTACGTCGCGCTGACTCTGATTGTGGATGGCCTCCTTCGCTCGCGCGCCACGAAGACCACCCGCCTGGTCACCGCCGCCTGCCTCGCCTTTTGGGAAACGCTTTTTTACTGGGAGGCGGTCGCCGTGACCGAGCCGCTCTATGCGGTTCTACTTTACGGAACCATCGCGCTTTTTCTCCGCTGGAATGGGAAAAGCCTCGGGCCCATCTTGCTGGGAGCCGTACTCATGGGAATCGCCGGTACCATGCGCCGAGAAGCGATCGCGCCTCTCGTGGGCATGGGCTTGTGGCTCATGGTAGAGACGAGCCGCGCGCGCCGACCAACCCGCACGACCTTTCTCGTTCTCGGCACTTTGCTCTTGGGATATCTGGCCACAGCCGGATGGACGTTTCTCGATCCGCTCTACCGTGTCCACATGAAAGCCCAGGAGTTTTCCTTCACGGTGCCTGTGGCCCAAGGGCTCACGGCCAATGTTTTACGCGCCGTCGAGTGCGTGTACCGCGCCCTCGTCGAATGGTTACCGCAAGTGCTTCTCTTGCCGTTTTGGATGCTCGCGGCTTGCGGTCTCCTGTCGAAGGTCGGAGAGAAATCGTGGGACCGCTTGCATGCCCTCGTTCTTCTTTCGCTGCTCCCCGCGCTGGCCGCGGTGGTTCTGACCATTCAGCACAAGCGCACGGGCTTCTTTCTCATACCGGCCGCGGCCCTCTATTTCGGACTGGGCTTCGAGTGGCTCGCTTCGCAGCTCGGCAAGCGTCAGCCCAAATGGATTCCGGTCGCTTTGGTTCTCGTGCTCGTCATGGTGGGCGGCCAATCATTACGCATTCTCTGGCGCTTGAAGAAATTCCCGCCCGATCGGAATAGGGAAATCACCTACCGTCAAAGCCTGTTGCTTAGAAAAGCGAACATTCGCCCCGCAAAAATTTGGGCGTTCGGCAACGAGCCCGAGATCTACGCCTATTGGGGTCAGCCCTTGGATTACCCCTTCGATCAAAGAAGCGAGTACGCACACACTTATAGCGATCATGCCAAAGAGCCCGCGCGCTTTTTGGAAGCCCTCAGACAAAAAGAAATTCGCTACCTGCTCTTCTCGCTGCCCGCTTCCCCGAGCGATACCGCCCCTCAGGATCCCTACGGCATTCTCGTTCCCGCGCGCTCGGATCTCGAAAACCTGGTGCGGCAGGCGCCAAGCCTTCACCTCAAGGCTCTCGGCGAGGAAACCATGCCCGAGGGCGGTCCCCGTCTGTACCTCTTTGAGCTGGGCGACGCACCGTCCGCGCAAAGCGCCTCGCGTCATCCCGCCTCCTCAAGGATTGTGAAGAAATCGACGAAATGTAAATGAGGCCCATTTTGTCGAACCCTTACGTCCGCATTTTTGCTCGGTCCACTCCCAAGGTGAAAAGCGCCACGCTGGTGATCCCGGTGTATTGCGAGTCAAACAGTATTCCCCACCTGATCGAACAATTAAAAGCCGTGAAGTGGCCGGTCCCGACCGAATGGATCTTCGTAGACGACGCCAGCACCGATGATTCCGTCCAGGTCATCGAGCGCTTTCAAAAAACCTGCCGCAATATTCGCCTCATCAAGCTTCCCCTGAACCGCGGAAAAGGAAACGCCATCCGCGAAGGCTTTCGTTTGGCAAAGGGCGAGATCGTCGCGGTTCAGGACGCCGACAACGAGTACGATCCGAACGATCTGCCCGGCCTGATGAAGCCCATTTTGGATAAGCGCGCGGACGTGGTGTACGGCACGCGTTACGGCAAAGGCTCGGGCCAAGTGCACCGCACTTACCATCGGCTCGGAAATCTCTTTCTCACTTTGCTTTCGAATTTCTGCTCGAACCTCCATCTCTCCGACATGGAAGTTTGCTACAAAGTTTTCCGGACGGACGTGGTGCGCGCTTTCAAACTGGAAACGTCGCGCTTCGGTTTCGAGCCTGAAGTCACGGCCTACCTCGCGAAGTTCGATCTGCGGATCCTGGAGTTCCCGGTGCAGTATTTTCCGCGCAGCTATTTGCAGGGAAAGAAAATCGGCTGGAGAGACGGCATCGCCGCCATCTGGTTCATCCTGCGCTTTAACTTCTTCCGCTCGGGCGCTCAGTGCCTCACGTCCGAGGCCATCGCCACTTACGAGATTTCGAGCGAACGTAAGGCCGCCTAGCCCTGCTCCCGTCCCCATAAGGCTTTAATTTTCATAGACTTATTTCGATGAGTCGATCGACAAGCGTTTGTCGCTTCTCCCCGTAAGAGGCAAAAGGCTCAGTTCAAAAGTCCACGCGCACTCACAGTCACGACGGAGCCCTTCTGCGGGGGGCCCCGTTCGTGTATTTCCTAGATCGCTTTGGGAAGGACGATGAAAAACTGGCTGCCGTTGGTCGCCTCCGACGTGGCCCAGATACGGCCGCCGTGGCGCTCGACGATCGCGCGGCAAATGCTCAAGCCAAGCCCAGTTCCGGGACGCTCGGACACCTGCCCCAAACGGCGGAACGGCTCGAAGATTTTTTCCGCCTCTTCTCGCTTAAAGCCCACGCCGTTATCCGAAATCTCAAAGAGCCATTCTCGATTCGTGTTTTGAACTTTCAGTTCCACCACGGGCGGCGCTTCGCTGCGGTACTTCAAGGAGTTCCCGATTAAATTCTGAAAAAGCTGCAGGAGCTGGGTGCGATTGCCCATCACGTCCGGCATAGGGCCGAAGGAAAGCCGGGCTCCAGTCTCGCGTATCTCAGAATCGAGATTGGCCAAGACTTCTCCTATCACTGCTTCCAGGGAAACCGATTCCACCTTCTCGGTGGACTTGGTGGCGCGAGTAAAGGAAAGGAGATCGTCGATGAGGAGCCTCATCCGTTTCGCGGCGTCGCTTGCGAACGTCAACCATTCCCGAGATGCCGGATCCCACTCCACCTTCGAACGGCGGCCGAGCAAATCCAAGTAGCTCGTGACGGTAGTGAGCGGCGAGCGAAGATCGTGAGAGACCATCGCGGCAAAACGATCGAGCTCCGCGTTCGAACGGGATAAGTCCTCAACCAGAGAGCTCGCCTTGGCGGTCGCGTTTCGTTCGGCGGTAATGTCCTCGATGAGCTGCACTTCGCGCGTCACGCCGGCGGCGTCCCGGATGTAGGAAGCGGTAATGCGTACCCAAACGGGAGTTTGAGTTTCCCGGCGCGTGAGGAGACGAAGCTCTTGCCGATAAGTCTTTTGCCCCGGTTGCACGATGTCGGCGCGGCGAGCGATGGCATCGGGCAAATCCTCCGGGTGCACGAAAGTCCGGAGCGGAATCGAGGGAAGCTCGGATTCTGGGTAGCCGAGCAGCGATACGAGCGCGGGATTGGATTGCACGTAAGTGCGCTCGGGTCCGACCACCCCGATGCCAATGGGAGCTTCGGAAAAAATCGTCTTGAATCTTCGCTCACTCAGAAAGAGCGCCTCTTGGCTTTGGGTAAAAGTCTGGAAGACGTATCTTAGCGCGATGAACACCGGCACGCATTGCGCGAGCTGCACCAGCCACCAGTTCACGCTCCAAAGCTCCGAGAACGGCAAAACGATACCGGCGAGACCGAAGAAGAAACAAATCGTCGCTAAAGAAGCGAAATCCGCTCCCGGGCCAAAGCGGGCCTTCAAGAAAAAATGCCGGGCCACGACGAGATACACCAAGCCGCCTAGAAAGTTGACGATCTTGGTGAGGCTCGAGAACTCGAGGCCGTCGGTCGCGCGGGGGAGCGAGTCGGCGCAGAAAAGCAAAAGCACCGAGAGAGCAAGGCAAACCGACGCCACCCCCATGAAGGTGCGCGTCGTCGCCCATCGCTCCACCCATCTCTCGGGGAGCCAGATGGTCGCAAAAAGCACGGCTCCCAACACCGTGTCGAAATTGTCGAGCCAGAGGGAGACGTTCGTACGCTCGGTGAAAGATTTCGCGGCAAGCGCGAGGCCCATTCCCATCAGCGCGAGCGCGGCGCTAAACAGAAACGCCGATTTCGGGCGATAGGGACGTATCAAAAGCAGCACGATGCCGAGGAGAATCGAAACGATCGCCCCGGAGCCGTCCACGACGGAAAAAAGCTGCCGGTTTTCCCAGGCCAGGTGAGGAAATATAAAATGAGAGACGACGGCAAGGGCAAGAAAGCTCAGGGCGGCGGCAAAGATCCGCAAGGCACCCTTACTAATCGTCTCTCGCCCCGAAAAAATCAAAGCGAGTCGGCGGTACGAATCCAGAGTCGCGTCCTGGAAGCTCACATTTGCCCTTTCTGTTTCTCCGGTTTAACCCGGACTCACGGCAAAGACAAACTTACCGCTAGAGCGCAGCGGCGTCATTTATTAGGATGAGGCACGCAGGCGTCGGCTTTTTCAGGGATGAAGTGAAGGACGGGAACGAGCAAGTCTTTGTAGGTTCCGTGAGTGCCATGCGGCTATAAAACGATTTCTTCCATGGGTCCCTCGACCGACGCTTTCACCGAGACCAGCTCGGCGACGTTCACGCCGAGGAAAGAGGGGGACTCAATGCCGAAATCTTTCAAGAGGACTCCGAACTCGAGCCCTAGGCCTAAGTCTTTGCCTTTACGCCACACGACGGCTTTTCCGATTACTGGCTTCTCGACGCCGTGCAATTTCATTGTTCCTTGGAACGGAACGTCTTCCCGGCGGAAATCTCCGCTAGCTTCGCCGATGGCGAGAGAGCCAAGGTTGAGCTCGGCCATGGGAAACTTCGCGACCTCGAGATACTTTTCTTTCAGATGGCGCGTTCTGAGCCCGATGCCGGTGTCGAGTGCATCAAGCGGCACTTGAAGAGAGCCCGTTAGCCTATTGCCCATCTCAATCAGGGCGCCGCCGCAAGGCGTTCCCTCTTTCAGCGTGCCGCGGATCTTCACGGCGCTGGGCACGGTGGTGGCGAGGAACTCGACGGCGGAGACGGATTTCTCCACGCGCAGCGCAGGCAGAGCCAAGACGGCGTGAGAAAGCCCCAGCCACCCCACTCCCGTCATGAGTATTGCCCACCGTTTCACCAATTGTGCTCCTGTGCCCTCCAGTTTAATCGCTTTTCCCAATCTCGCTCGACGCACCCGGTCCTAGGGCTTTCCGGTGCGGAGATAGCTTTCGAAAGCGGCTTTTTCCGCGGCCCCGATCGCGTGATTACCGGGAGGCATGCGCCCTTCCCCTTCGAGATTCAAGCGGTCGAGGATTTCGTCGCGAAAGAGTTTTCCCGAAGCCGCCGTCTCCGTCGTGAGCCGCTTCCAGTCGAAGAAGGGGACGTCGTCCGAATGACATTCGAAGCAGGCGCGGGGCACGGGAACTTTGGGCGTCTGGGACGTGGGTTCACGCTGGCTGGAATCCTGTCCGGCCTTCACCACGTCGAATTTCTTTTTCGGACAGGCGGCGGTTAAATCCGCTTCTTCTAGATCGCCCATCTTTTCCGCTTTGAGCTTTCCCGAGCGGACTAGCTCGGGGTTTTTCACTATCTCGCCCTTGAGCTCTTTCCATTTGGCGTGCACCAGGCTTTGGCAGCGCTCGGGATCGAGACCCAAAGGAATGAGAGCCGCGGCGCTATCTGAAATCTCGTGGCCGAAGCGCGAGCAGAGCTGCGCCCAAAGCGCGCCCAAGGCGGCAACGGCGTGGTAGCCGTTCCCTCCCGCCTTGGGTGCGCAGCTCGGGGTGCTTACGAGATCAAAGGGTTCCGCGTTCGCCCGCGCGGGATCGGCCAGGACAAAGCTCGATTTCACGCCGGGCTCCCCGCTGCGTTGCGGATGATTGAGATAGACGATCTTGCCGTCCCGCCGGAAGGCGGGGAAAACCGAATTGGAGCTGGTGTTGTTGGTCAGCTTCGTGATTTCTCCCGTGCTGCGCTTTAAAACGAAAACATTCGCGACCAGGGAATCACTCGGCACTGAAAAATAGGAATCCCCCGCCGAGCTATTGTTCAAAACGTGGAAGGTAAGCGAGTCTCCATCGAAACTGAAATCCACCTTGCCCGTGGGAATGCCGAGGTTCATGGCTTCGCGGCAGCTCCCGTTCGAGGGATCGAGGTCGAAGATCTTCGTCACCCCCGCGTTGACGTCGAGCGCCGCAATCTGGCGCCCGTCTTTTGAAAGCATGGGAAGACTAAGCCGCATCCCCTTGCACAGGACGGTGGGGCTCGCGCCTTCCTTAAGGACGGCCGGTTTCTCACTCGCGTCCCTCGGTTCCTTCACCGTGTAATCGCGAAAGCTCAAACCGTCTTGATCCGTAATCACGCGAAAGGTCTTCTCCCCGTTTCCGGCTTTCACCGTGCCGATGGATTGATAGACGCCCTTCAAGTCCGCATCCACGAGAAGCGGTTCCTTTTT
>JAYUGC010000124.1:0-11148 GCA_043767805.1 Pseudomonadota bacterium
TGTCCCTCCATGGAAGCTGTCTTCGAAGTGAAGGAAGACATGCGCAAGAAGATTGCGGCGGTGGTGCACGCGGATCAAACTTGCCGCATTCAATCGGTCACCCGCCACACACAGCCGTTTTACTGGAAGCTCATCGATGCGTTTTTTAAGCGCACGGGAGTGCCGATGCTCATCAATACGTCCTTCAACGACTCGGAGCCGATCGTGTGCACGGCGCGCGACGCGTTCCGCTGTTTCCTCAACTCCGACCTCGACCACCTCATCATCGAGAACAGCACTTTCTCCAAAGCCGCCCAAATGCGAAAAACCGGCTAACGGCGTTCGATCCGGGGCGGTCACTGGTTGCTGGATGCTGGGACAAGGTAGATCTATTAGATCTCATCCCGTCGTCCGCCTCCTTACGGCGCGAGCACTCGTATAAAGGCTGTGAGGGAGGCTAAGATCAAAAAGCCTTCCTCGTACTAGCATCCAGCAACCCGTGAATTCCCAACGCCGCGGACTGGTGATAGCTAGAGCTGATCGAGCCAGGCGGAGACTCCGTGAGTAAATCCCTCTCGGTCGTTGTCGGGCACTCGCGTGAAACGCTTCCGCATCACATCCGGCGAATTCTCCACGACTGACGCTTCTCCCGCCCACTCGAGTAGATCCATGTCGTTATAGTCATTGCCGATGGCAAAGACGCGAGCTTGCTCGATGCCTTCGAGACTAGCGAGCCAAGCGGCGCCCTTTGACTTCGATGCCTCGGGATCGAAAATCTCCATCCATACGCTCGTGCCGTCCAAGGGCGAAGTGGTGCGGCACACGTGGAGCGGACCCGCCCAGGCATTTACTTGCGCGCGCACTTCGTCGCTTTCCTCGGCGCTGCACACGGCGAGCATCTGGCTCGCTGAGACCGGAAGATGAGTGCTCTCCCAAGGCGTCGCGAAACCCGCGAGCTTATCCAAGCGCCGCAAGAAATCGGGCCGTGGATTATCCGTGCGATGATACCGAAACTTGTGATTTTCGGGAACGAGCTCATGGATCATGAAATCGTAATTGAGCTCACTCAAAAGCTCGGACACGATGCCCACTTCTTTCGCCGCCAGAGCATGCGAAACAAGAAGCTCTTCGGTTCGCCAATTCACGACTCCCGCGCCCGTGGAAAAAATCAGATAGTCGATGGGGAAATCTTTCGGAAGCAGAAGCTTTGCGGAATGCAGCGATCTTCCGGTCGCAACCGCCCGCACCACTCCTTTTTTGCCTAAACGATGCAAAGTCTCCAGGGTCGCCGCACTGACGACGCCTTCCGAAGTGGTTAACGTCCCATCCAAATCAGAAACGAGCATGGCGGGCTGTAGCATGGCGAAAATTATAGCCCGTGTACTCGCAGAATACACCGCGCGGCTTAAGTGGCCGTTCGCACGGGGATTTCTCCCAATAGCCTCAAACCGACTAAGTCATTTTGGCACTTTGTTCCAGGTTTCAAGGACTTACCAAAATCCAGCAGTAGGGCGGCCAAAGCTTTTACATCTTAAGGGGTCAACCGTGCGGGGGAAGGAGGACCGAATCTTGCTTTTTAATCCCTTTATGAAGCTTTCGACTCTCCAACAATTTGGGTTCGCTGTGCTGGTTTTCGGGCTGGGTTGCGCGAGCAGCCTCTGGCTCGAATCCTCGAGTCCCACCAATCACTTTTACCAAGAAGGCGCCATCATGGCCGGACCGATGAGCCTTCCCAGCAACACCAATCAGGTGGAAACGAGAACGCCTCGGGAAGAGCTGGAAAGCCGCCGGGCTCTCGAAGGCAAGCCGGCTGAATAGATTTTTTTTGCTTACCTTGTTAACTCGAAGTCGCTTTCGGACCGGGCACGTTTTGCGCTCTTGTGAAAATTGCCTCGCCGGTTCAGCCTCTTTGTCCGTGCTCTCTCGGTTGGTTTTTGCGGCTGAACTACTCTGCTGAACTACCCTCCCTCTCGATCAACTCTACTTTGTAGCCATCGGGATCCTCGACGAACGCGATTACCGAAGTGCCATGTTTCATGGGACCGGGAGGCCGGGTGACTTTTCCGCCCGCTTTCGCGATGGCTTCGCAGGATTGATAAATGTCTTTCACGCCGAACGCCATATGGCCGTAGGCGTTTCCGCGCTCGTAAGACTCCACCCCCCAGTTATGGGTGAGCTCGAGAGACGGCTCGGTGTCTCCGCCCTCGCCCAAAAAGACGAGCGTGAACTTACCGTCGGGATATTCGGTACGTCGGTGAAGGCTAAGGCCTAGCACCTCGGTGTAGAACTGAATCGATTTTTCCAAGTCGACCACCCGGATCATGGTGTGCAGGTACTTCATAAACTTCCAAACTTGGAGTGAGCCAGATAATCCTCCGCGACGCCGGGCTTGATGTGATAGCGGTTCTGCCAAATCGAAGAGCCGTCCTTGCGATCGAACCGAACCCGCGGCAACTCCGGAAAGCCAATCTTTTTCAGCATGGCGTTCGGCATGGGGTTGGTGGCGTTGGGCTGACAATAAAGACGCTTCAAGGCGAAGACCGAAATGAAATCGAGAGCCGTCTGACAAAAAAGAAAGGAGCTATATCCCTTTCGTCGCTGGGTCTTGTCCCAAACATGCAAATGGATTTGCGCGTCGACCCCGTACCGAATGGATTTCAACGTGCTGTACCCGATGGGCGTTTCATCCAAGCACCAGATGCGCAGATCTTCCTCCGCGCTCTCGGGATCGAGTTCAGTCGCGCAAAAGGCCTCCAGGAAGGCTTTCGTCGCTTTGGAGTCCGGGCGGTTCAGCTCGCCCAATCGCTCCAAATCATCGGCGGTGGCCGCCTCCCAATATTGATTGAGAGGAACGATGTCTTCCGGACGCATGGGACGGATATGCAGTTTATTCACGGGCCGCAGCATACCTGCTCGGAAGGTGGCGCGTAAGGGTAAGATTGCGTACAGTCATTTCGCATGCGGAACGGGATATTACTAACGGGAGCCTCGGGATACGTCGGCGGGAGACTGCTGGCCGCCCTCCACCACAATGGCTTTTCGATCAAGTGCCTTGCCCGCAACCCGGCAAGCCTGGAGTCCAAGGTCCCCCCCGGAGTGGAGGTGGTTCAAGGCGACGTCCTGGACGCCACGAGCCTCCGCCCCGCGCTCAAAGATGTGGCAACGGCCTATTACCTCGTTCATTCCATGGGAAGCACCGGAAAGTTCGAGGAGCAAGATCGCCAGGGAGCCGAGAACTTCGGCGCCGCGGCCAAAGCAGAAGGCGTGGAGAAGATCGTTTATCTGGGCGGTTTGGGAGAAGCGGGGGACGAACTCTCGGCTCACATCGCGAGCCGCCAGGAAGTGGGCGAGGTCTTGCGCGCCTCGGGAGTGCCCGTCATCGAGTTTCGCGCTTCCATCGTCATCGGCTCGGGAAGCCTCTCTTTCGAGATGATCCGAAGCTTGGTCGAAAGACTTCCCGTGATGATCACGCCGAAGTGGGTCACCACCCCGGCACAGCCCATCGCCATCTCAGACGTCATTGAATATCTCATGGCGGTAGCCGAGCGCCCTTTCACTCATTCTAAAATTTATGAGATCGGCGGGCCCGACGTCGTGTCTTACGGTGATCTGATGCGGGAGTACGCGCGGCAACGCGGCCTCAAGCGCTACATGATTCCGGTTCCCTTCCTGAGCCCTCGCCTCTCCAGTCTCTGGCTGGCGCTCATCACCCCGCTTTACGCGCGTGTGGGAAGAAAACTAATCGACAGCCTTCGCTGCCCTACCGTCGTACAGAGCCCGGACGCGCTCCAAGATTTCATCCTACGTCCGAAGGGAGTTACGGAAGCGATTCGTGGGGCTCTCAAGAAAGAGGACCGTGAGTTCGCCCAGACTCGCTGGTCGGACGCTCTCTCCAGCGCGGGAGAGCCCAAGCAGTGGGGTGGCGTGCGTTTTGGCCAGAGACTGGTCGATTCCCGCACCGCTCACGTGGACCTCTCTCCCGAAAAAGCGTTCGCGCCCATTCGATCGCTTGGCGGAAAGACAGGCTGGTATTACGCGAACTGGCTGTGGTGGCTAAGAGGGTATCTGGATCTTCTGGTGGGAGGCGTGGGCATGCGCCGTGGGCGAGTGCACCCGCACGAAGTGCACGTCGGCGATTTCCTCGATTTTTGGCGGGTCGAAGCGTACGTGCCGAATCGAAAGCTAAGACTCGCGGCGGAGATGAAACTCCCTGGCCGAGCGTGGCTGGAATTTGAAGTCTTGGCCGAAGGCTCGGGCTCGGTCATCCGCCAAACCGCCATTTTCGATCCGATAGGTCTCTTCGGACTTGCCTACTGGTACCTCATTTATCCGCTCCATCAGATCATCTTCCGGGGAATGCTCCGAAGCATCGCGAGCGCGGGACGGATTTGAAGGACTATAAGATCCACTACCGCTCGCGCCTCTTTAAGCTCCCGGGCTACCGGCGGTATTCGGCGACCGTTCTTGGGAGACACATTTTCGTCAAAGGAGATAGCCTCTCTCCTCGCCTGCTTCAGCACGAGCTCGCCCACCTGGCCCAGGTGCGCCGTTACGGCGTCATTCGCTTCTACTCACTCTATCTGTGGGAGTATTTCCGCCTCCTTCTCAAATACCGCTCCCACCATAAGGCGTACTGGGAGAATCGTTTCGAAGTCGAAACAAGAGCGGCCGAGGAGACATAGCAACGGCCGCGAGAGTTGCCTCCGACGACCGTTTCAGTCAAGGACTTGGAAACCGACCCTTAGTGGTGGGTCATGAATTCCTGGCAACCGAGCGAGAGACAGATCAACGAGCTCGAGCTGCACTGGTAGGCAGACGACCAACGTTACAGCTTTACGTAGGCTTCGAGACCCAGGAACTCTTTCTTTCCAAAAGTGAACTTATTATCCATGTCATTGTAATCCGCGCGCCTAAACGCACTCGTGTACTTATTGGAAGCGACGAACTCCACGCAGAAAAAACCTTGCTCGCTGGAGCAGGCCGAGAGCGCGTACTTAAAGAAATAGTGTTGCTGCACGCCCGCGTTCTTGTAATGGAAAATGGCCACTTCGTGGTCCATAGTTAAAGTGAGCGCCTTCCAAACCTTGAAGACTCCTCCCAGCCGAAGGCCGGGCGCATAGACGTCATCGTCATGAACGAAGATATTCATGCTGTCCATCATGGGCTTATCTTCCTGCTCGGGACTTAAGTAGTCGTGCTCGATACGGCCTTTGATGTCGTCGGCGAAATGATTGCCGTACTTACGAAATTGCAGATCGGCCGTGACCTGAGCCGACTCGCCGAAGTCCCCTTTGACCCGCACCGCGGCCAAGCCCGCAATGCCGCCATGTCTTTCCGCGAGCTCTACGTGAGTCTCTAACCAAGGCAGTACGGCGGCTTTCGAGTAAAGGCCAAGGAAACCGGCGCGGCCGAAATGATATTGAAAGGCATAGGCGCCGATGAGCTCTTTTTTGTAATCCAAGGAGAGGTAGTTCACATCTCCGCTGATGTCGTAACCGCCGGTGCCGTCCTGCAGATAACGAATCCGGAAATCATCGTGGGTGACTTGGATATGGACGCCGGACATTTCCTTGTCGGCGAGAGTCAGGCCCGCGCCCAAAGTCTGCCGGTCGAGATCCATAAGCCGCAAATCAATTTTCCAGTCGCCGCCGCCGTAATCGAGAAGGTTGTCTTTCCAATCGAAGGAAACGAGCGGGAGAAAAAAGAAATGGCTGACGACGCCATAACTCATCGCCGGGTTGTAAAACGTCAGCCGGGAATTAATCGCGAGCTTCTTGACCGCCCTCAGCTCGACGAAGTTATCCATCCAGTAACCGGCGTGATAATACGGAAAATCGCCGTGCGTGACCCGATACAGGAAATGGGTGTCGGACGCTAAAGACAAATTCGGAAGCTGCGGTAGAACGCGAAACTTCTGATTCTCCATTTGCGGCACGAGGTCCGCGTTGCGAAGCCGCTTCACCGGGTCGATTCCCGCCGACGCACTTACCGTCACGAACAGGAGGAGCAGACTCATCAATAAGAAAAATAGAGGCGCGCGCGGCTTCATGAAGCGACCTTAAAAAGGCGCCCCTTCTGATGTCAATAAAATGGCCCGGTGATCCAGTTTTGGACGGGAATGAGCTGATCCGAGCTCAGCCTGCGCGTGAGAGATCGAGGGCCAATGATGGCCCTAAACTTAACCCCTATTGGAGACTATTCTTATGCGGGGACTACGCTTACTTTCGCTCGGCGCCTTGTTACTCGGTGGCCTCGTGTCGGTTGCCGCCCAAGCGGTACCTAAATCCTATCCCATGGTTTGCCGCGGAGGCGGAGGCACCCTCGGCTACAACGCCGAAGCTCCGTATCGAAACGCCCTCTTCTACTTCGAGAAAGCCTCCCATGCTTCTGGCAACGGACTCGCGGCCGGACAGTGCGCTTGGGTCGACCGGGCCATTGGCCCGAACGAGCCTACCTGCTTGAAACAACAAAACGTAAGCGCCTCGGCGTGGATGTTTCCGGGCCAAATGTCGAACAACTACTTCGCCAGCACCGGGGCGCCCTGGATGAGAAATCTTTTGAAGAGCGCAAACTTTCAGACGTTTCAGGTCTATAACCCGGGCAACACGGATTGCTTCATCGTGACTCGGCTCGGGAATTAAATAGAAAGAGGAGACTCCCACGAGGGAGTCTCCCGCTTCGGGTTTAGATAGCTTATCCGACGTAGCCGTTGACTCCCCGTGTCGGCCCGATTAGCAATCGGGACAACATGTGCAAGGGAGTTTCCATAATGAAGTTGTTTATTCTGTTCCTCGTTATCGCCGCGTCCTCGGCGCAGGCCCGTCAGTTCAAATGCTCCGAAAAGGCGACCGATGCTCTCGCTAAAAACCGCGTGCAATACTCCGTCCTCGTGACCACCTTGAGTGAGATCACGAATCCGATACTCAAAGGCGACTACGACCACGTGACGAACGTGCGCGTTTCGATCCTGTCTCGCGAGCCCCGCACGGGCAGCGGTCCGTTCCGCCTGGATCGCCCCTCGTTCGAAGCCATCGCGAAGAGCGAAGACGTGAACTACAACATCCGCTCTCCGAAGCACGGCTTTTCGTTCGGCGTCTATCTGGATGAGATGGACCAGAGCTGGATGAAGCTCACCGGCGTTCGCGGCGATATCCGCTTGAACTGTCACTAAGTCATCCGGCTAGTCAGACTTGGAAAGGGCCTCCGCAAGGGGGCCCTTTTCTATTTTGGAATCAGAAGGGCGCGGGGAAGTGATTGTCTTCTTCGCCCGTGACCAAGGCTCTCTGGGCGCGGCCAAAAGAAGAAAGAAGCTGCGCGTAGGTCGCTTTCTTTTCGACGAGGGCCCGCACGAATTGAACGGCGTTCAGCGCATCGTCGCCGAACTGGCTCGGAGCCGCGTTCGAGATCAGATCGAAGTACTTGGAGGGACTCTCGCCGGGGTTCACGGCTTCGTGGGCCTGGCGGAGAGAATCGTCGAGATAGCTGAACGTATCGCAGCCGTTCACCATGAAAATCTGATACTGCCCCTTCACGAACCGGCCGAGCTTTGATAACGCCCGGATGTTGCCGCCTAGATCCGAATGCCCATTGAAGGACACGAAGTCCGCCGTCTCGGTTTGCTTTGCGTAGGTTTCCGCGAACTCGGGCGTCACTTTCTGCATCGAGTTCTTCTGAATAAGAAAGAGACGGAGATCGATCTTGCGCCCGTCTCTGAAGGCAAACTCCATCGAAATTTCGGGATTTTGGAGGCCGGGCTCGGCCAAAGCCGAAAGCTGGGGGCTCATCATTACGGGCTGACCCAAAAGCCGCCGGAGGGCCCGGTAAGCTTGCCCATACGCCAGAACGCCGTGATCCCGGTTGGAAGTGGCGCCGTCGTCATAGGTCCCGAAAAGAAAAGTGCCGCTAAGTCGCCCGTCCTCCCAAATCTTGTCGTACTCGGGATATTTTCCGCTGGTCTGCAGAGGACTGGGCACGAGCGATAGGGAAAGCCGGGAGGCGATGGTGAGATCGGGATTTTGCAGCACGCGGCAAGCCCGGTTCTGCGGCCGGTAATAATAAAAGAGCATCTCGGCATCGGCCGCGTTCTCTTCGCTCTGGCAGGCGGCTCCGTAACGCTTGAAGAAATCCGCTTTACCGGCGGCGTCCGCCTGGCGAGGGGCGACTGTCTCAAACCGTTTGGGCGGCGCATACTGGCGCGGCCAAGCCACGACGAGCTTTGCGTCGTAAATGATTTCCGTCGCCCGCACTTCCTTTAAAGTGATAACGGCTTTCGCAATGTCCGCCCCGCCGCCGAACCCATTCAAATGGCCGACCACATACTGGAGCTGATTGCGGGCGAATTGCGCGGCCAAGGCCTCTTGCCCGGCGGGTAAAAGGACGTTGGCGCCCGTGACGGTGGCATCCAGCGCCATGACCGAGTCCGAATCAAAACGCTCGGCGGCAAAGCCCGGTACGACCAGCAAAAAAGCGGTAATAATAGCTCTAAACACGGCGACCTCCTCGGGGTGGAATTAGCAGAGATTGTCTCACAGAGGAACGCGGATTAATCAGCGTTGATTGGTTCCAATCAACCCGAATCAACCGAAACTTAAGCAACGCATGGATATCGAAGCATTCTGAATGCCCTCGAACTCAAATTTGAGGGCATCACTCGGTTCGGAGGCCCCCAGCACATAGAGGAGCGGATAGTAGTGATCAGGTGTCGGAATACTGAGCCTTCCGGCCTCGCTTGCTTCGGCCTGCGAGGCGAGCGCCCTGAAATCGCGGGTTTCGATTTTTTCCTTCGCCCACTGGTCGAACTCCAGGGCCCAATCAAAGGGCGGGGCATCCGCTTCCCAGCTGATCTTTCTCAGGTTGTGGACGATGTTACCGCTCCCAACGATCAGAATGCCTTGCTCTCTGAGCGCTCGGAGCTGCGTGCCTAGCTGCAGGTGATAGTCGCCGGGCTTTGGCAGATCAAGACTCAGCTGCACGACGGGAATATCGGCTTGGGGGTACATATGCCGCAACACCGCCCAAGTCCCGTGATCGAGCCCCCAGCTGGTTTCGTCGGCTTGAATCGCGGGTTCTTTAATCCGCGCTTGAAGCGCGTCGGCCATCTCGGGACTACCCGGTGCGGGGTAGCGCACCTGAAAAAGCTCGTCGGGAAAGCCCCGGAAATCGTGGATGGTCTTCGGTTGTTTCATCCGCGTGACCCAAGTGCCTTCGGTCATCCAATGAGCGGAAATGCAAAGAATGCCTTTCGGCCGCGCGATCCGCTTGGCAAGAGCGCCGAGAGCTCGCGTGAACTCGTTATCCGCAATGGCATTCATGGGCGAACCGTGCCCCAGAAAAAGGACAGGGAGCTTAGCGGAAGTAGCCATAAGTCATTATAGCCCGGGCGTGACGTAGGCCCTGATATTGTCTAGGCGGGCTTGTTCTCCTCGAAGACTTTCATTTGATCGGCTAAAGCCTTTTTAAAAGCGGGACGGGCCTCGCAACGTTTCACATACGCGCCGAGTACCGGAAACTCCTCCAGGAGCTTCGTATTGCGCGGGATGCGGAGCACGGTAGTCATCATCAAATCACCGATGGTGAACTCGTCCTCGAGATACTCGCGGTTTTCGAGCCAGTGGCTCAAATCCGTAAGGCGGCTTTTCACGAACTTATAAGCGGAAGGCCTGCGTAATTTCGCCCATTCTTCATTGAAGTAAAAGAGATCGATCGCCGCGAGCTGTTGAATGGAGGGCTCGACGGAGTTCAAGGCCGCGAAGACCCAGGTTTTCGCGCGGGCGCGAGCCGCGGGATCGGAAGGCAAGAGTCCTTTCGACTTTTCGGCGATGTGGAGCACGATGGAGCCCGATTCGAAGAGCTGGAGACCTTCCTCTTCCAGTACGGGAACCTGGCCAAAAGGCTGCATCTGGCGGTAACTCTCCGACTTCTGATCGTCTCGGGAAAGTAACCGCACCTCGTAGGGGATGCCCGCTTCTTCGAGAGCCCAGCGGGGACGAATGTCGCGGACGAGGCCTTGAGCGAAAGGCGGGGCCCATTTGAGGACGCTGATACGAATCATGGAGGTCTCCTTCGTCCTCAGCAGTAATCGACCTCCGCCTAAAATAAAAGCGGGTCGGCTAAGTTCCCTTAGCCGACCCGCGCGCTACGACTTTAAGAAGCTTTGGATTGCTTGGGCTCACTCGACATGGGTGACCATTTGCTGAAGGTGTCCCTCAAACGCTCGGGCATGAGGTTCACCATCAGGTCGAGGGAGCTGCCCATGAAGGACTGCTCTTTGACGATAGGCTTCATCTTATTGAAGACTTCCGCCATGGCCTCGGCTTCCTCTTCCGTGAAGAGCTTCTTAGCGGCGGAGAAGATCTTGCCCTCTTCCTCGGCGATGTGATGCTGAAGGGCCTCTTTCAACTTCTTCGCCCCACCTACCCAGCTCAAGTTTACCGCGTCGGTAACTTGGAGGCCGCGAAGGAGCGATTCGGCTTCCATGTGCTCCCGGTACGCGTGGCCCACTACGCCTTCCGCCGTGGGAATACCGCGGATGGAATTGTAGAGCACGGCTTCTTCCGCGCGCGCATGGGGAAGCAGCTCGTCGCGAATCTGCTTAACCAGGGTCTCCCGCATTTTGGGGTCGGATTTCTCCGCGCCGATCAGCTTGTCTAACAGGCCCAAAACTTTTACGTGATCTTTCTTAAGGACATCGTAAATATTCATGGTCTCTCTCCTTTGTCCTTTTACCTATGCAAATTGCCGGCCGCGGTTTTTCATAGGAGACGCGCACTTTGGAAGGCTAGAGAATTCCAACGACTTAGATCCCAAACTGCCCGCGGATTCCGCGAGGACGGAGAAATTCCTGTCTCTTCCGCGTAACACCGCCACGAAAACGTACCTCGGGTGTCCCATCTGGGCCGCGTCGAACTGAACAGCTCGTTCTATCACGTGCCGCCGCCCGAGCGGGTAGTCCAGTGGCGTCGGCCACCCTGATTTTCACTTTTTTTGCGATCCCATGAGCCTTTTCCCGGCGTACTCGCGCGTGCTCAAGTAAGGCACGGCCGTGGTTCACTCGGCCGTTTTAGGAGGATTTATGAAACGATTGGTACTGGCTTTCACTCTCATTATGGCTTGGATGACTTCGGGCGCGCACGCCGTTCCCCTGGAACGAGGCCGGGTGGCTTGGTTTTC
>JAYUGC010000125.1:0-27185 GCA_043767805.1 Pseudomonadota bacterium
GATTGCTGGTAACCATTCCCCGCTAAACCCCAGATGCAGACTCAATAAGGGGAAGTAAAAAAACTTCCCCATCTCGAGGCCGTGGTCATTAAAGCTCATAACCTGTGTAAAAACACGTGGTCGCCCCGGTTAATGCTTTAGGCTTCCTGCCGAAGCAGGCATGCACACCGCACTAAGAGAGGGCTACCGGTTAAGAACTCGTAGGTCAGAGCATTTTTCTGACTCACGCACCAGACAGGGAAGCCTCTACCATTATCCCAAAAACTGGCTACCCGTCCAAGTCCCTTCCCGCTAAATCGGGAAATCTAAGAGATCCTTATACTTCCGCGCTTTTACCCGCGGTCGTATCCGAATCCTGCATGACCCCGCCCCGCTTCTCCAGGCCGTCAAGCTTGGAGTTCAGAGCCTTCACTTTGGTCTCGAGCTCGCGGATGACATCGAGTTGATTGCCATCCGTGTTCTTGGACAAGAAAGAGCTGAAGGACCCATCACCGTGCTGGATGATGTGGCGAAGCGTGGAGATAGGCACAGGCATATCGGACCGCTTCTGCTTCTCGAAAATGATCTGAGTGAGCGTCGCAGCGGTGATGTCTTTTTGATTGCGGTTATCCACAACCGTGACCTCTTCACCCTGTTGGATCATCTCGGCAATTTCATCCAACGTGACGTAACAGCTGGCGTCCGTATCGTACAGTTTACGATTCTGATAACGCTTAATGATCTTGGCCTTCTCCATGATTTACCCCCAACCTAATTTGTGAATGACCGAAGGAAGGTGAAAAACATCCGAATCCCAGGGTCGCTTTTACAACTTCCACTCCTGCAGCCACTTCCCAAAGCGACTGCAGTTCCCTATGCTCAACTATTTAACTTTCTAGGGTTCTAGAACCAAAGCGACGGGACCGAACTATTATCCCCATCCCCCATCCGATGTGCGGCGGTCCGTTTCGGCCTTTCCCAAAGGGCCCGGATCCCAGCGCACTGCCGATTATGGTCCACATTGTTGGAGCGGCGCCCCTGACTGTCAATAGGATTTTTGAGCGCCGTTCCGTAAAATGACGACGCCCGAAAACACAGAGCCTAAGCGGCTTTGCGAGTGTCTCGGTGCGAGAGACGCGGAGCCCTAGCGGGGGAGCTAGACTAGCTGTTCGCGAAGGAGCGTTTTGAGGTCGAGCCAGCCCTGAGGTTTCGGCCGGGATTGCGCGGCCTGAAGGTCGGAAACCGTCGGAACGGGCTCCTGAGGAGGCTGCTGGGGAACGAGAGCTTCCTTCAATTCCTGTTCTTCGCGGCTATTGCCGGAAGAGTTCAAGGCGTTCGAGCCTTGGGTCAGAATGCCCTTCGCTTCTTCGCAAATACCGTGAAGCGCGCGGAGCTGTTCTTGAAGCTGAGTCCGGAGCGCGTTCCATTCCTGCTCGTGCCGCGCGCCGTGAGATTCGAGTACGTTCAGACAAGCGGTGACCCGATCTTTTTCCGTCTTCTCCCGGCGGTAGGCTTGGTACCACACCACCGCGATCGCGAGCAGTCCCACGTCTAAGAAAGCTTGCACCACACCCAGCGCTAACATCATGGAAACAACCCCCCGGTTGCTAAAACTAGAAGCTACGTTTGAAGGCCTCTTCCGCGTTCATGATTTTCGCCGTCAAGAAGACGAAAACCTCGTTGCGGGTATCTAAATAAGAATCGGAAGACACGAAGAAACCCAGGATCGGAACTCGCATCAGGAACGGAATACCGGATTTAATCGACGTGACGTTGTTCGAGAAGATACTGCCGACGACGGCGGTGTCGCCGTTCTCGATGAGCACCTGGGTCTCGACGTTACGCGTATCGATCTGGATGCTGCCTTCCGCGCCGTTGGGAAGCGTCGGGATTTCGTTGGTGACCCGGATTTGCATGAAGATGGTGCCGTCGCCGGCCACGATCGGCGTGACCGAAAGGTTCAAGGTGGCGTTCACCTGCTGCAGACCTTCGGTGAGCGTGCCGCCCGCGGTAACCGAAGTTACCCGGCGCACGATGGAGAAGGTTTGCGAGATGTTAGCCGCCTGGTTCGCCACCACCGACACCGCCGGATTGGCTAACGTCTTTACCTTGTTCTCGGTCTCCGCCATGGAGAAGATGGCGACGAGGTTCGCGAAATCCGGCGCGGAAATCGACGTATTGCTGACCGATCCGGTCGCGCCGGGGCTGATGTTCTGGGTAAGGTTCAAGCCCGCGAGATCGCCCTCGAAACGAATGGAGTTAAAGCCGATGTCGCGCGAGAAGGTCGAGCGCATTTCCACGAAGCGCGCGGAGATCGAAACCCGCGGCGGCTGCGTATCGAGCGCGCTGAAGAGCTTTTGGATCCGGTCCGTGGCCTTTCTCACGTCCTTCACGATGACCGTATTGGTGCGGACATCGACGTCGATCGTACCGCGTTCGGTGAGGAAGTTGCGACCCTGCTGGGAAAGCTCGTTGGCTTTCGCGTAGCTGACCGGAATGAGGACCGTGCGCAGCGGTTCGACGGCGATTTTGGCGCGCTCGTTAGCCAGAGATTCGCTCTTCTCCGTCTGCAAGCCGCCCAAAGTTCCGACCCGCAGCACGTTGCCCTGCCGGATGTAGCCGAGCTTTTTCGTTTGAAGAACCAGGGCAAAGGCCTGATCCCAGGGAATGTTCTCGAGGCTGAGCGTTCCGACTTTCCCGGAGACGTCGTCACCAACCACGATGTTGTAGCCGCTGGTGCGCGCAATCAGGCGAAGCACGTCCTGAACGTCGCTGTTCTTGATTTCCAGGCGGCGGATCAAGCGGCCCGTGTAATTCTGCCCGCCGGAGTAGATGTTTTCTTCCGACGCGACGATTTCATCTTCCTTGCCGACGACCAGGCGAGGCTCGCCGTCTTTCGTCGGAGGCCCAAAATCGATGTATAGGCCGCGATCACTCGGAATGACCGACGGAGCGATGTCTTCCCGGAGCTGCACGATGAGCTTACTCGCGGGAGTCGCGCCGTTGCCCGTCTGCAAGAGCGTGAAGAGCGCGACGGGACTCGCGAACTCGGTGGTGTCGTACGCGCGCTGGAGCTTCTCGGCCGCGCCCGTGTTCTCGAAATAGTAAACAACCTGTTTCATGCCAGGATTTTTCACTTCCCGGTAGGTCAAGGGAGAGCGCGAGCTCACCAAGATGCGGGAGTTCGCCCCGTCCATCTTGAACTCGAGATTGGTGATGTCGTTTCTGAGCGCGGGGTTGGCGCCCGGCACTTCGGCGAAATCGTCGGCGGCGGTCGCGCGGCTCGACTTCGTGCCCTGCTTGGTGAAATCGTCGGCGGGAAGCTCGGTGAGCTCCGGATCGACGGCGTCCGTTGCCGTACTTGCTTCCTCGGTATCGGGCGCCCGGCGTGCTTCCCGGCGAGGAGCGGGCTTTTGGTCGGCCAACTCTTCCATCTCATCGAGAGAAGGATCCTCGGAGGCCGCCGCCCGGCGAGGCGGAGTGCGCTTCGACTGCGGCTCGTCGGCCGGCATGCCGAGAGCGTCGTCATCGATGGAAATCTCTTCTTCGGGAGCGGGATCACGAACCGCTTGGCGCGCGCTGTTTTGGAGCGCGCTACGGCGGCCGTTCCCGCTGCCGCGCTCGGAAGGCGCGGGCTCATCGTCTAAAACGGTGATGTCATCTTCGGCGCCGATGGAAACCGGATCGCTTTTCGCGGCACTGCGCGGGGTGCTCTCGCCGAGCTCCTTGGCCTCTTCTTCTTCAATGACTTTTTCGAGCTCGACCAGGGAATCGTCTTTGCCTTTCACCCGGCCGCCGCCGCCGCCACCACGCACGGGCTCACTGCTCAAATCCTCGATGTCCGGAGTTTCCTCGGCAATGAGGCGGCCGCGAGAGGTGGACGTGACCGACGGAGACAATACGAGGCTATACAGCAGCGTCCAGAAAACGACTTTGCGCCACACACTTCGGCGCTCCGTTGCAGTGGCGTGTGGCATAGATTCTCCCAAGAACCGCTTCATAAATATCGCCTTTAGTAGGCCAGCCCCTTACCCGACCCGCCCCGTACCGTCGTCGAAGACGGAGCCGGAGGGGGAGGAGGCGCCGCCCCGAAAGTTTTGATATTCGCAAACCCATTTCCCGAAGGCGGAGCCGCTGGAGCCGCTGGAGCCGCTGGGGCCGCTGGCGCGGAGCGCTCTTGAGTCACGATGCGAATGACCCTATTCAAAGCCGTTGGCTCGGAGTCCGTGCGTGCGCCGCCAGTGCCGGCGCCGGTCTTGCTCTTGGACCCACCCGTGTTCGGAGCTACAGAGCCCTGATCGACGTCGTCTTCCGACGGCAAAGAAAGTACTCGCTCAAATAGACTCGTCACGCCGAGATAATTCACGGTGCGCTCGGTGACGATAACCTCGCGGTTCAAGATGCGGCTCACCGTACCTCGTTCGCGCCCGAGCAAAGTGCCCTCGGTGACGATGTGCACGCGGCCTTCCGGGTCCTCGAACATCGCCTGCGCGGTCGCGGTGCCCCTCAGGATGGCGCGCAGCTGAAACTGTTCGAGCCCGAACTTTTCGAGCGGGTTGATGGCGGACAAGTCCCGCCCGGTGCCGTCGCCGGAGCTGGGACGCTTAAAGGGATCCCGCTTGCCGATGGGCACGTAGACCGTGCCCTCGTCGGCGCGGCCAACGGAGTCCGCGCGCGCGCCGAGGCAGGCGAGAGAAAGCAAGAGGGCAAACTGGCGGTAAGCTAATTTCATTCAGCGAATCGGTAGGTCACGAGGGTTCCGCTGGCATGGACTCGGGAAGCTCCATTGCGATCGGTGCGGATTTCCACCGCCGTTTGGGACGGCTCGATACTGATGCCCGCCACGTTGATGATGCGCTTGAGGCGCGAGACCTGATCGAGGAATAAGAGGCACTGCGCGAACGCGCCGTTGACCTCGAAAACGATGTTGGTGGTGGCGTAAAAAGCGCCTTCCGCGCGCTTTTCTTCCGTATCCGGATTGAACTGTACGAGCTCCACTCCGGAATTTTGCGCAAGCGCGGTCAATCGCCGCAAAAGCTCGGCCAGCCGGAAGTCGGGAGGCATGTAGTCGAGCGCGGTTTTCAGCTGCAGGCTCAGCTCCCGCAATTCGCCTTTGATGGACTCGATGTTCTGAACGAACGTGCGCAGTCTCTGGTACTCGCCCTGTTTGCCGCTGAACTCACTTTCCAAAACGATGCGGTCCTGCACGAGCGCGGGCACCTCGACCGTATAGAAATCGAAGAACTCGTATCCGGTATAGGCGAAGCCCAGAAAAATCAGGACACCGGCTAGTCTTACCTTTGGGTCCACGTTAATTACCCTCCCCTGCCGCCGCCGCCGCCGCACCCGGCGAGCCTCCAGGAGATCCCGCCACATTGCGCGCGTCCGGCGCGGGGACGGCTTCCGCCGGCGCCGCGCCCGCATTGCCCACGGCCACTGGCGCCGCGGCGCGCACCGTAGCGGGCGCCATCATGGGCTTCACCTTGGGCGTCACGTTGACGATGAACTGTTTCACCTCGAGGGTGCTGACGATTTGCTTGTTCACGCTCTTCAAAACCGCTTCCGAGATGAAGACCGATTTCTGAAGCGCGTCGATGTAATCGGATATGTCTTCGTTGGCGTAGGCTTGCCCGATCAGCACGATCTCGGCCTTCGGCCCATCGAGCTTCATGTCGGTTTTAACCAGCCAGGCTCGCTTGGGAAGCGCTTGTCCTATGGCATCGAGAACTGAGACCGGGGCGTTGCGGTTGGTGAGCAGCTGCCGCACGATATCCAGGCGATCCCGCACCAGCTTTTTCTGCGCCTCGTAGCTTTCCAGCTCGCGCTTGTAAGGAAGCAGGCGCTCCGTTTCCTGATTGAGCACGGTCAGCTTGTCCCGGATCTCTTTGACCCTTTGGTTCTGCTGCTCGACGACAAAAGACCGGTACTGCTGAAAAAAGAGATGCGGTAGCAACGCCAGGGCGCCCGCCACCGCGAAGACGACCGCGGTTCGCGCGCCAATCGTGGCTTTGCCAAGGCCCTTGCCCAGCTTGCCGCCGGACTTGCCCTTACCCAGGGACAAGAGCTTACCGAGCTTGCTCTTGCCGCGCTGGACGTCGTCTTTGCCTAAGTCGACGCGAATCATCCGCCTTCTCCCGTCGTCCTGAGCGCGAGGCCGATGGCGACCGATCCTAGATAGGAAAGCTCGCGAATGGCTTGAGAGTTCATTTTCTTGCCGGAGCCGGCGATGCCTTGAATCGGGTTCAAGGCTTGAATGGGCGCGGGCAACTTGGCTTCCAAAGCCTGCGCCAATCCCGCGGTGCGAGAAGCGCCGCCACAGACGAAGACGCCGGTGATGGATTTTCCCGCCGCTTGGCTGATGTAGAAATCGAGAGTGCGCGAGATCTCGTCGACCAGGCCCGAGATGTAATCGTTCATCACGCTCTTGATGTTGCCCTTGGTCGCTTCCATGATTTTCGCTTTTTCCGCGTCCATCAGGTTCAAGCCGAGCTGCTGACTCAAGTGCTGCGTCATGCCGAGGCCCGACTGGCGGACCTCGCGGGTGAAGGTGGTCTTGTCGCCCTCCACCACGGAAAGCTTCGTGCTGCCCGCGCCGAAATCGATGATGACGCTCACCCCGCCGCCGTCCGAGGACCCGAGCAGATGCCCGTAGTTGAACTCGAAAGCGTTACCCAAAGCGAAAGCCTGGTTATCGACGACATCCGGCTCGAGTCCCGCTTCCTGAATGAGGGCCGTGAGGTTGTTCACATAGTCCTTTTTGGCGGCCACTAGGAGGACGTCCATCTTGGGCGCCTCCCCTTCGGTCTTGGCCGAAGGGCCCAGAATCGCAAAATCCAAGTTCACTTCGTTGATATTGAAAGGGATATACTGCTCGGCCTCGAAGTAGAGCTGATGCCCCAGGTCTTCCACCGACATGCGCGCGGTTTGAATCTTCTTGGTCATGATGGACTTGCCTGAAGCTCCCACCGCGACCCGTTTCGTACTGAATCCTTTGAACGAGAAAAGTTTTTTCAGCGCAGCCACTACAACGGACCGCTCGATGATGTCGCCGTCCATGGAAAGCGCTTCCGGCGGAAGCGGAATCCGGTTGTAAGCAACGAGCCTCGGACTTTTACCACTGGTCAGTTCAACGGCCTTGATCCCGGACACTCCGATATCCAGTCCTACGAGCTGAGACGCGAACAAAGATGAGAAAAATCCCATGGGTCGCTCTTGGCGGGCCTTTTAGTCTTTAAGTTGTTGATTGCCGCGGAAAGCGCGGAGGTGGATTGGGGCTGGTTTAATTATACCGGGTACTTGGGATTTTCCAAAGTAGGCAAAGTCAGGACTATGACAAAGGCTCGATTAGCTCCTGCCCTCGCTCGGCGATTTGGGTATTGGCGAGAACGTCTCCAAGACGCACGCCGGAATCGACCGAGAGCAGAATGAAAAGCTCGAGGGCGAGCAGCGGAACGGCGAAAACGAGAAAGAAAATCCACAGAAGCGGCGCGGAGGCTAGAAAAAGCGCAAGCACAAACGGCAGGTTACGAACGCAAGAGGCGCCCAGGTCGCAGCCGGTGGAGGTCGCGTAATCCTCGACGCGAAGGCCCAAAATCTTTTTCCCGACGCTCTGCCCCTCTGAAAAACCATCCGACGCGGCGCAATATCCGCAAGCGAAAAGAACGCCCACGGGCCACCATAACGCCTTGCCCAAAATGAGGAGCGCCACCGCGATGAGGCTATCGATGCCACGCGCCAGGAGGCGGTTGAAGAGGGAAGTGCGCCGCTCCCCTAACAAAATGTTTTGACGTGGCAGAGGCTCCATGAAAATCCCCGAGAGCAGCCCTGCGCGGGCAAGACAAAGAGATCGGCGCGCTCCCCTAAGCTGCTTGACTGTAGTCTACCGCGACTCTTAGAACACTAGAAAATAAACACGGAGTCGAAGTCTTATGGCGAGTGGCGTTAATAAAGTAATTTTGATTGGTCGGTTGGGTAACGATCCCGAGGTTCGGTACACGAGCAACGGCGGCGCGGTGGCGAATTTCAACGTCGCGACCAACGAGTCGTGGGTCGATAAAGCCGGCGCGAAGCAAGAGCGCACGGAGTGGCACCGGGTCGTGGTCTGGGGCAAGCTCGGCGAGCTCTGCGGTCAGTATCTTTCCAAAGGCCGTCAGGCTTTCGTGGAAGGCCGCTTGCAAACCCGTGAGTGGACCGACAAAGAAGGCCACAAGAAGTACACGACGGAGATCGTCGCGCAGAACATTCAGTTCCTCGGCGGACCCGGTGACAGACCGGGACAGGCTGCGGGCGCGGGCTCGAGCGATTTCGCTCCCGGTCCTTCGGACTTTGAAGGCGGCGGCCCGGCGGGCGGCCCTGGCAAAGCCGGCGGCGGTATGGCCGACGACGAAGTCCCGTTCTAGCCCATATTTTTTCAAAGGCTTTGAAAGGCCGCTTCCTCTTTGGGGGAGCGGCCTTTTGCCGTTTTAGAGCCGGATTTTTTCCATGTCGACGAGATCGCGGGTGATGGCGTCAGCGAGGAGAAAGCCTTTTTCGGTGAGCGCGAGCGTGTCGCCGGAGCGGGCGATAAATCCGTCTTCGAGAAAGAGGGGGTACTTGCGGGCGCGAGTGAGATCGTAACCGTAGCGCGCTTCGAAACCGGAAAGACTAATGCCCCAACGCTTTCTCAGTTCGAGAAAGCTTGCTTCGAGCACCGTTTGTCCGGCGTCGGTTGATTCGAACACCATTCCTTTTTGCGCGCCTCCGGCGTAGAGCAGAAAATCGGCGACTTGTTTGCGGTGAAGAAAACGGCCGTTGCGAAAAAGCCGGCTCGCGGCGGAAGGGCCGATGCCCAAGTAATCTCCGCCCGCCCAATAAAGTAAATTGTGACGGCATTCCCTGCCCGCTTTGGCGAAGTTCGAGATCTCGTAGCGTTCGTAGCCCAGATCTTCCAAAAGCGCTTTTCCCTGTTCGTAGAGATCGGCGGCGTCATCGTCCACCGGAAGCTCGCCGTGGAGCTTGTGACCTTTGGTCAAAGTCAGCGTGTAGAAGCTCAGGTGAGTCGGGCCGAGCGAGGCGGCTCGGCGCAGATCGGAATTGAGCTCGGCCGCGGTCTGGCCCGGGATCGCGTAAATGAAATCCAGATTGAAATCGTCGAAGCCGGCTTCTTGCACCAACCCAGCGGCTTTCACGATGCTTTCGGCGGAACCAAGCCGCTCGAGACTCGCCAAGTGCTTGGCTTGAAAACTTTGCGCGCCGAGGCTCACGCGGTTGAAACCGGCTTGGCGCCAGGCCCGTGCCTTTTCGAGGGTCACGGTCTCGGGATTGGCTTCGAGCGTGATTTCCGCGTCGGAGGTGATCCCAAACTTGGCGGCGATGGTTTCAAGGCACCCCGAAAGGGCCTCCACCGGCAAAAGCGAGGGGGTTCCGCCTCCGAAAAAGATCGTTTGAGCCTGGGGCGGCTGGCCATCGTTCTCCGTAAACCAGGCGGCAGAGACGGTCAGCTCGGCACTCCAAGCAGCGAAAAGCCGCTGAAAGTCGGGCTCTCCATACCGCGTAAAAGAATAGAAATCGCAATAAGAGCACTTATGTACGCAGAAGGGCGAATGGACGTAAATCCCGAACGCGTTTGTCAGCGGGGATGCCTGCCTGGTACCTTTATCCGACATGATCGCAAAATACCGACTCCCCAACGGAATTCCAGTCTTTGTTGTCGAAACCGATGCGGCTCCCGTCGTCTCCATCCAAGCCTGGGTGAGCCGCGGAAGCGCCTACGAGCACGAGAAAGTCGCGGGTGTGTCGCACTTTCTGGAGCACGCCCTCTTCAAAGGGACGAAGAAGCGAGCGGTAGGGGAAATCGCTCTCGAAATCGAGAGCCGGGGCGGTGAGGTGAACGCCTTCACCTCCTACGAAGAGACCTGCTACTACGCGACGCTGGCGAGCCGGTACTTCGAGGAAGGCCTCGATGTCATCGCGGATGCAATCTCTCACCCTGCTTTCGATCCGGAAGAGATGCTTCGCGAAAGAGAAGTCATCTTGGAAGAGATCAAGCGCGCGCAAGACTCGCCGGGGAAGATGGTCGCGACTAATCTCTGGGGCACCTGCTTCGCCGGCACGCCTTACGGCCGCCCGGTGCTCGGGTTTCAAGAGACCGTCCGCAAGATGGACGCGAAAGTTTTGAGTAAATATTACCGCGATAACTACCACGCTCGCTCGGTGAGTCTCTTCATCGTGGGCAACGTGGACAAGGACGAAGCCTTCGCGACCGCTAAACGGAAACTCGGCGGCATGAAAAAGGGTCCCGATACGCAGTTACCGAAAAACTTGAAGATGCCGAAGGCGAACGCGGTTCGCGTCGTCGCCATCGATCGCGACATTCAGCAGTGTCAGGTGCAGATCGGCGTGCCGGTCGGCTCCATCACCGATCCCGCGACGCCCATTCTCGATTTGCTCTGCAGCGCCGTCGGCCAAGGCGAGAGCAGCCGGCTCTACCAGCGCGTGGTGAAAGAAAAGCGCCTCGCCCTAGACGTCTCCATGGGACTTGCGGCGACCGGTCGCTGCGGCCTGGCCGCGCTTGGGTTGGTGGCGAGCCCCGATAAAATGGAAGAAGCGCTCACCGAGTGCATGAACGTGCTCTGGGAAACCGCGCGAGACGGCCTCGAAGAAGGCGATCTCGATCGCGTGAAGAACTCTCTCGAATCCGACGTCATCGGCGGCAAGGAAACCGTGGATGGGTACGCGCGTCGCCTCGGCTACTACTACATTCAGTTCGGCGATCCGGGTTACGAGAAGAAGTACCTGGACGATATTTTGAGCGTCGATCTCGACGATACCACGACCGCTTTGCGCGGCATTCTCGCGCAAAAGCCGGCCGTCTCCATGGCGCATCCGAAATCTTTCAAAGTGGATAAGAAGTCGATCGCCTCGCGCTTTCAAAAACGCGCAGCCGCTAAAGCGGGTCCGCGACCGACCCACGAGCCGGTGAAAGAGACGAAGCTCGGGGCCACCATGGTCTCTAAGCGGGTCACGCATCTACCCATCGTTTCCATGAAACTCGTCTTCGCGGGCGGCTCGAAGGAAGAGACGCCGGAGCAATACGGACTGACGACGCTGTTTCAGCGCCTTTGGACCGGCGCTTCGCGCTCCTACGGCTCGCGCGAGCTCTCCCACGTTTTGGAAAGCCTCGGCGCCGATATTTCCGGTTTCGCGGGCAGAAATACTCACGGCCTCGATGTGGAGTTCATCTCCAAGCAGTGGTCGGTGATTCGCCCCATCCTGGGCGAGCTTCTAACGGAGCCCACCTTCCCCGAAGACGACTTCGAGACGGAACGGGCGATTCTCATCAAGGAAATTCAGTCCGAGCGCGATACGCCCGGGCAGATCTGTAATCAGAATTTCCAATCCGCCATGTACGGAGCGGACCATCCTTATGGGCGCTCACATCTGGGCGCCTTGAAAGCGGTCGAGAAGCTCACCACGGCGGACTTGAAAAAGTTCTTCCGCGAGTACGTTCACCGCGGGCATCTCGTCGTCTCTTCCGTGGGGTCTTTCCCCAATGCGGATTGGGCTTCCGAGATGGAACCGCTCTTGAAGCTCCTTCCGCCGTCGGGAAGAGTGGAGAAAAAGCTGGCTCCGCCTCCGATACCCACGAAGCCGCGGGTGCTGACCGCCAAGAAAGAACCGCTCTTTCAATCGCACGTGCTCGTTGGATTCCCGGGCGCGCGTTTCGATCAGCCGGAACGTTTAGCGTTGAAGGTCCTTTCCTCTTGTCTCGCCGGACAAGGCGGGCGGCTCTTCATGGAATTGCGGGACCGGCAGAGCCTCGCCTATACGGTGGCGCCCGTCGTAACCGATGGACCCATTCCCGGCGTTTTCGCGTTCTACATTGGTTGCTCGCCGGAGAAACTCGAAAGAGCGCTCCGTGGTATTCGCATGGAGATCGAAAAGGTCGTCAACAAGGCGCTACCTCCGACCGAGCTCAAACGCGCGAAAGATTACTGGATCGGGCGATTCGAGCTCGACTTACAAAGATACGGCTCGCAAGCCTCGCTCTTTGGTCTCGACGAGTACTACGGTCTCGGCCATCGCCACGGACTCGAGCTTCCCGGCAAGATGAAGGAAATCTCGGCGAACGACGTATTGGAGGCCGCGCGGAAATTCCTGACGCTCGGATCTCCGACCTTCTCCATCGTGCATAACGAGGAGCTGACGGAAGACCAAGTGCTGAAAGCGTGGAGCTCGAGCGCGCCGGTGCCGGCGGGTAAAACCGCGCCAGTCCCGGTTCGTACCACCAAGCGACGCGCCGAAGCCTAGAATCTTGCACGGACTTTGCATCTAATCTCCGAAAGGGGACCAACATGCACAAACATCCGGCGATCTTCTTGGCATTTCTTTTCTGCGTGTACAGTTACGGCAGAGAAATCCATATCCAAAACGAGCGTCCGTCGGCGGTGGGCATGAGCCCTCAGATGACCGAGTTCGTGCGCACGGGGCTCAGCTTCGGACAGCACCCCCGCAGTCTCAATTCCGGATACATTCCGGCCGCGATGGAGAGGTTCGAGAGCGATAAACGCCTTCTCGAGGCCGAGGGCATTCCCTACAGCATTCACAAAGCTACAGGCCCGAACGGACCGGACAGCGACACAGTTCTGGAGATCGAGTGCGATTGGACGGATGGAGGCGACGCGGCCACGCTCGGCGGCCCGCCCACCGTGCCTCACGGGCTCATGTGCATCATGGACAACTACTAGTTGCCGCGAAAAACGCGCTCGAAGCGATCCAGATCCACCGCGCCCTCGGACTCTCCCGGGGCTGTGTGGGGAGCGAAAGGCTTTCGTGGGCATTCCACTAGCTTGGCGAGTACCTCGCCCACACTCTCCCGCAGCGCCTCGGGATCGTAGCCTCCCTCGAGGCAGAATAGGATTTTGCCGTTTCGCTTTTCGGCGAGCGCGATGAGTCTCTCCGCCAGGTCGCCGTAGGCCGCGGACGTCATGCGAAAGCCGTCCATGGGATCTCTTTCATGCCCGTCGAATCCCGCGGAGACCAAAATGATGTCGGGCGCGAAGCGATCCACCAAAGGCAAAGCAATGTCGGCGTAGAGCCGCAGAAAGAAATCCGGGCCGAAGCGCTCGGCGAGCGGAAAGTTCACCGTCGCGCCCAATCCTTTCCCTCGGCCTCTTTCCGTTGAAGCACCGGTGCCTGGATAAAAAGGGAATCGGTGCGAGGAGACGAACATGACTTGCGGGTTATCGTAAAAAATATCCTGCGTACCGTTACCGTGGTGCAAATCGAAATCCACGATGGCGACGCGGGCCTGTGGCGCCTCGTTCAAAATACCCGCCGCGGCGACCGCGACGTTATTGACCAGGCAAAAACCCATGATGCGCGAGTCGGTGGCGTGATGGCCGGGAGGCCGCACTAACGAAAACCCGCGGCGGTAAGTGCCTTTCCAAATTTCCAAGGCGAGAGAGAGCGTGGAGCCAGCGGCGGTGAGCGCGGTGTCCACACTGGGAGCCGCGAAGTACGTGTCCGGATCGAAGACGCCTCGACTGCCGCGCGCAGAAAAAAGCCGCTCGACCATTTCTCTCGCGTGGACGCGCCTTAAATCCTGTTGCCCGGCGAGACTAAGACCCAGCACGGGGAGGTTCGCATACGCCGCGCCGGGCTCGAACCACTTGTGAATGGCGAGGAGGCGCTCCGGGTTTTCAGGGTGCGAGCTTAAGGAAGCGTGCTTCAAAAACTCGGGAGAACGAACCAAAGCCACGTCGCCGGACATGCCCATCATCCTAGTCCAAAGCGCGGCAGTAGACTACCTAAGGCGTCTGTCCTATCCTGGCGTCATGAAATTTGCCGAGACTCCCCTTCCTGGTGCCCTCATCATCGACCTCTCTCGTTTTCCGGACGAGCGCGGCTTCCTGGACGTTCTCTTTTCCACCGAGATCTTGGGAACGAAACAACTCAGTTTCAAAGTGGTGCAGAGCATGGCGGCCTGGAACCGTAAGAAGGGCACGTTGCGCGGCATGCATTACCAAGAAAAACCGCGCAGCGAAGTAAAGCTAGTGACGTGTCTTACGGGCGGTATCTACGACGTCGTCATCGACCTCAGAAAAGAGTCTCCGACTTATAAAAAGTGGTTCGCGGTGGAGCTCACGGCGGAAAATCACAAGGCCCTCTACATTCCGGAAGGTTTGGCGCACGGGTATCAAACTCTCATGGAAGACACGCGCGTGCTCTATCACACCTCGCAGCCTTACGACGCCGGGCTTGCGCGTGGCGTGGCCTGGAATGATCCCGCCTTTAACGTGTGCTGGCCGGAAGCAAAAGAGCGAGTCATCTCGCCCAGAGACCTCGAACACCCCGCGTACACGGCCTGACTACACTTCGTCAGCCTGGCCAAAACTTGGGCGAATTGCGCCTAGTATACAGGTGAATAGGGTCCTGATACCGAACACTTAGCCTAGGCACGGCGGTTGCAATCATAGAGCGAGAATACATCTCTATGAAGAAACCTGGCTTACATACGATCCTGACTCTCGTGGCGGCGATGGCCTTTTTGGCCGAGCCCGTCCGCGCGGAATTAAACCGCACGAAGCCCGTGAACAAGCTCCTCTATATGTACCGGCTCTACTATCTCCCCTTCAGCGTGGAGTTCGAAGTAGGCCGCGATGAGAATTTGATTCTTCCCTATTTTCCGGAACGCTATCCGGAGCCCGCCCATATTTTTACGGCGGAAGAGCTGGGAAAACTGGATGCCGAATGGGTGACTCTGCGGCAGCCGTGGGCGGCGCGCAGCCTGCTGGAAAGCACCAAAGTTCCCGTGAACCAAACGGTTCGCATCAGCCAGCGCCTCATCAGCCACCACGTGCCGATGACCCGCACGGCGTTCGATAAGCTTTCGATTAACGAGCGCATTCAGATTAAAGACGCTCTCGCCAAAAAAGCGCCAAAGGTGAAGGCGAACTTTCTTCAACTCGCTTTCCTGAAATCTTTCCTCGCGCCTCTCGAAGAAGAAAAGTTCAACTTCTTCGTGGTGGGCGCCAGCTGGTGCGGCAGCTCGCGCGATTATCGCGTGCTGGTCGAAGCTTACGTCAAAACATTCGCGAACCCTGGACTCAATCTCCACTCGGTGGTCATTGAAGATCCGAAGGGCAAGATTTTCGAGAGCCAGATCTTAAAAGATCTCTTTCCCAACACGGAAAAGTACACCCAAGACACCATCCCTCGCTTCCTGGCGTATCAGATCGTGAACGGACAGCCCAAAGTCTGGGAAGAAGGAGAAGCCCTTCGCGAGCTCTACGATCGGTTTCTCAAGAACGAACGTGGCTTCATGAACGAAAAGAGCACTCTCTTCAAAGGCTGGCCCGTCCCGGCCGCGCGCAACCTCGCGGTGGACCCCGCCCTCTCCTCCTTGAGTAAGTAACGGGAGAGCTCATGACGAAACCCTTTCATTCTGCACTCCCAAAGGAGAGTAGGCGATGAATTGGCGGAGAGTGCTGCTTGGCCTTTCGCTCCTGGCCGCGCCCGCGTGGGGGGCACCGCTGACCGGCGACGAGCTTTGCGGACTCCTCTATGGGGGTCTCAGCACGGCGACTTTTTCCTTACCGGAAGGAATGCCCCAAGACCTCATAAAGAGAGTCGACATGGAAGGTTTTCTCACCGACGCGCATGATTCCGCCAAAATCATGGCGTGGCAAATCGCGGGGGAAGAGCGCGGGGCGAAGAACCGAGACCTGACCATCCGACCGCCCGCACGGTTCACGCTCGACCACCACAACTACATGATGGCCATGACGAGTAAAGCCGTGAATCAAGCGATGGCACCGATGCTTGCGGCTCAAGGCTTCTCCACGGAGCACTTAGCACCTTCGAAGCGTCTCGTTTTGGTCATTCACCAATGGTCGGGGAAAAGCGGCAATAGGGATCTACAGAAAGCCACGTCCGACTTCATTGCCGCAAAAGCGAAAGATGACCCCGTAGTACTCGTAGCCTCTCCCACTTTTCCCATCACCGATCCCGCCCTCTTGCAGCAGGCCAAGCGCGGGGGCATCGTGTTTTCAAAGAACGGAACGCTTCTCCACAAAGATGAAACAGGCCGCGTCTTTCAGCGGGATTTAAAGATCGAAACGGACGAGCTGGTCATCATCGGAGGTTTTTGCGACGACTGCATGCAACGCGGGGCTCAAGGCGCCATCGCCATGGCTTTGGAGAATCCGGACCGGACGACGCTCACCGTGCGCCTTCCTCCGAAGCTCATCTATCAAACGGGATTGCGAACTCTCGAAGAAGACCTGGGGCAGTCCGCTAATCAGCTCCCGAACCACCTCATCGCCATCGCCAAAAAACAGCTACCCGCCGGTTGGGACCTTGCCTTGCCTTGGAACGCGGCGAAAGTTGAAATTGGCCGCACCCGGCGGGTCATTCTTCAGGAGCGTAATCTGTCGGGCCCTCCTCGCCAGGTCATCTTCGATTTCAACGACTGAGGCTCCGGGTTGACCCATCGCGGGGTCCGGCTGATTATGGCCGGGCATGAAGGAAGCTCTACAGAAGCTGGCCCAGCGCCAAATCTACGTGGGGACTTCGAGCTGGAAATACCCCGGCTGGAAGGGCTTCGTTTACTTGCGCCCCTACCGCAGTGAAAAGGCCTTCAACGAAACTTGCCT
Organism: Pseudomonadota bacterium; assembly: GCA_043767805.1. Lineage (GTDB taxonomy): Bacteria > Bdellovibrionota > FAC87 > UBA2466 > UBA2466 > CAZZHG01. The sequence continues at coordinate 16,614 of JAYUGC010000125.1, forward strand.
CGCCGAGTACGCGGAAACTTTTTCCACGGTAGGCGTGGATCACACCTACTATGCGTGGCCCACCGAAAAAGGGTTTGAGAAATACGTTTCGCAGGTTCCGAACGCCTTTCGTTTCGGCATGAAGGTAACGGAGAAGATCACCGTCTTTAAGTACCCCAAATTGTCCCGTTACGGAAAAGACGCGGGAAAGATGAACGAAGACTTCTTGAACGCCGGGCTCTTCGCCGATCAGTTTCTGAAGCCGCTTCGCGCTCACAAGGAACAAGTCGGCCCGCTGATGCTGGAGTTTTCTCAATTTCATCCTGGAATGCTGGAAAGCGGCGGTGAGTTCGTCGCCCGTCTCGATGCCTTTTTCACCGATTTGAAATCGGAAACGGAGTTTGAGTTCGCCATCGAAATCCGCAACGCGAACTGGCTCAAGGTCCCTTACTTCGAGTGCCTCGCCCGCCACGGTGTTTCCCACGTCATGAATAGCTGGACCAAAATGCCGTCGCTAGACGAGCAAAGAGAGGCCGCCGCTCCTTTCGACTTACCGAATTTCGTGGCGCGCGTGCTGCTTCAGCCCGGAACGAAGTATCAGGAGGCCGTCGAGGCTTTCTCGCCGTACAATAAAGTGTGTGAGCCTCAGCCCCAGCTTCGGGCCGCGGCGGCGGAGATTATTTTGCAGGCGCAGCGCATGGGAAAACCGGCTTATGTTTTCGTCAATAACCGCGCGGAAGGCTCGGCGCCTTTGACCATCGCAGCCATTCTCGATCTCGTGGAGAAGCAATCGGAAAAATGAAAGATCGGCGCACACTTCTCTTTTTGATGCTGGCGCTCCTTCCGCTTGCCGCGTATTTCGCGTTTCGAAGCGGCGGCGTTCCTGCCTTGGAACCGGACAATAAGCCCGTCCTCGCAGCTCGCGAGCCTTCCCCCACCCCCAAAAAGCTCGTCGACAACCTCGCTCCGCCCAAGCCAAAATCGGTAGCCACGGCGCCAGCGCCCACCGAAGACGATCGACCTGAAAATGTAGTGTCGTTCGTAGTGGAAGAGGGGGTAGCGATCGCGTTCGGAGACGTGATTCTCGGCGCCCCCGAACAGGAAGGCATTAAGACCGGGTTTTATCAGCTGGCGCCGCCAACGCCCTGGGAAACACCCGAGATTCCGTACGCCATCAATGGCGACGTCGATGAGCCCGAGCGAGTCCTGGAAGCCATCCGTCACATCGAAAAAAAGACGGGCGTACATTTCGTTCTGTACGTCGACCAGCCCGACGGCATTCTCTTTCAAAAAGGCCCGAAGGATTGCTGGTCTACCCTTGGCCGCCAAGGCGGCTTGCAACCCATCCGCATCGCCCGTCGCTGTGGTTGGAAAGAGATCACCCACGAAGTGCTCCATGCGTTCGGCTTCCTGCACGAACAGTCCCGCTTCGACCGCGACAACTACGTGGAAGTGCTTTGGGACAACATCGACAGGGAGTACCGTCCCCAGTTCGAAAGACTCCCGCGAGAGCTTCTCGGAGGCTTAGTCGGGAAGCCTTTCGACTACCATTCGGTCATGCTCTACAACACGGGCATTTTCGCCAAAGACAAGCAGCCCAATATGCGCACGAAGACGGCCGAGCCCATCGCCCCGTCCGAAGACGGTTTGAGCGAGCTCGATATCGCCAAGGTCAAAGCGCTCTTTCGGCTCGATTAAGCTACCAAAGATTCGAGCGCGGATTGAACGGCTCTTCCTGCGCGAGCCGGGCCGCTTCCTGATATTTTCCTTCGGTGACCTTCGGGATCTTGATGAGCACTTCCACGAACTGATCCCCGCGATTGCCCGTCTTCGTCGACTTGATTCCCTTGCCCGCGAGCTTCAAGCGCTGGCCGCTTGAGATTCCCGGCGGCAAGCGAAGCGTCGCCTTTCCGTCCAGGGTCGGCACTTCGATCTCACCGCCCAGAACCGCCTCACTGAAAGAAATGGGAACCTTCAGGAGAATGGCGTCCTCTTCGCGGGTGAAATGTCCGTGAGGCAAAACACTCAAAGTCAGAATGAGATCGCCCGCCGGGCCGCCGCCCGCGCCCGGCTCTCCTTGGGCCTTTAGCTTGATCTTGGAGCCCGTGGACACGCCTTCCGGAATGGTCACCGTGAGCTTTCGGCCGTCAGTCAATTCGATGTAGCGTTCGCCGCCCCGGGCCGCTTCCATGAAGGAAATGGTGAGCTGCGTCTCCTGGTCGCCGCCTTTTCTGCGCAAGCCGGCGCTCTCCTCGCTCCAACGCGGGCCGCCTCGCCCGCCCCCGGCGCCACCACCCCGGCGGCCGCTGAAAATCTCTTCGAAGAGATCCCCTAAACCAAAATCGCCAAACCCTTCGCCCGCCGAGCCAAACGGGTTTCCCTGTCCAGGACCCGGCTGACCGGGCCGCCATTGCCCGCCGGGACCGCCGCCCGCGCGAGCCCGCGCGAAGGGATCGGCACCGGCCGCGCGCATGGCGTCGTACTGAGCTTTTTTCTTCGGGTCCTTCAGAACCTCATAAGCCAAGTTAACTTCCTTGAACTTTTGCTCCGAGGCTTTGTCGCCGGGATTGAAATCCGGGTGATACTTCTTGGCGAGCTGGTGAAAAGCCTTACGGAGCTCGGCATCCGTCGCGCCCTTCTTCACGCCCAAAATCTCGTACAAGTCCTTTTCCACGCCTTACCCTTCCCCGTTGCCGGGTTTACCGCTATGACTTTCTGATGACCTTTAAGGAATACCTCGCCGCGTACCCACTTTACCACCGCCATCCGGTGAACAAAGCGCTTCACCTAGTCTGTATTCCTATTATCATTCTAGGCACTGTGGCCCTCTTTTCCAGTTATTGGAAAATTGGGCTCACGGGCTTCATTCTTGGCTGGATTGGCCAGTTCGTGGGACACTGGATCGAAGGATCGCGTCCCGCCTTCATCGGCAGCCCGATTTTTCTGTTCGCGGCCCCCATCTGGTACGTACAAATGGTCGCGAAGGGCCTCAAAAAACTCTTCGGAGGCGGCCGCTAAAAAACAGCCTTCATGACACGCTTGGTTCTCATCGCCGGACTTCTGGTAACTCTCGCCGGCGCGCCGCCGGCCGCCAAACGACGTCATCAAGCCGAGGAAGGCAAGCTCCCCCCGACCAAAAGCGGCCAGACCACGACGTCGCCGACAAAGGAAGAGAAAACCCTTCCCGGGTTTTCCGAGATTCGGGCTACCGAGAACGGTAAAGGCGTAGGTCAACTGACAGGCTCGCCGTCACGTCCCCATTTTCTCACGGGAAGCGATCGCCTGGGTCTCGCCAAGCCCTGCGATCACAAGATTCCGCTAGAGCAGCTATTCGCGTTTCCCCACCCGACCGATTTGCAAAACGCGGCGGAAGGACCGGCCTATTTAGCCGAGGGCAAACTTTCCCAGATCACGGCGGAAGGAAAAACGCCGGTGACCGTTTTCTCGGGGACGACTTCCCTATTCCGGGTTAGTCCCGACGGCCATGCGATTGCCGGCGCTTCCGAGGGCACCACGAAATCGACTTTGCACTTTCGCCAATCCGGTCCGGCCCGAACGCCGGTGGAAATCCCGGGTGTCGTGCTCTCGATGGAATGGAAGCCTCCCGCGGGGGATCTCCTGCTCAGCGTCGGATCGGCGGACGGCTTTCAGCTCTATCGCTTGGCGCCGGGCGCCGCTCAGCCTTCTCCCGGGCAAAAGCTCGACGGCCTCGCCTATGTGACCGATGTTTCCCCCGACGGCAACCAAGCGGCCTACACGATTGAGCGTTCCGACGTACGCAGCGAGATTTGGCTTTGGGATCTCACGACGAATCAAACTAAGCGGTGGCTGAAAAGCAAAGGCCTTGCCCGCGCCGGAAAGTTCAGCGGCGATTCGAAGGGACTCTTTTTTATCGACGACGGCAAGACCGGGCACGCGAAGCTATATTACGCCGCCATGAAGGATCCAGAGACCACGCGTCTCATCGCGGGCGGGAAGCCCGAAGTGCAGAGCTTCACTTTGAGCCCTAGCCGAAACACGTTGGCCGTGGAGACGAGTGAAGACGGCTACAGCCGGCTTACCGGAGTCACGTTAGATCCCGCGGGCCGCATCCGCGGACAATGGGTGGCGCCGAAGTTGTCTCCGGGAGTCATCGAGTCTCTCGCTTTTACCGACGATTCTCGTCTCTTTTTCGTTCGTAGCTCTACTCAAGAGCCTCACGAGATTTGGGCCGCGGACCAAGGCCAAACGGCGAAATGGTCTCGCTTCTACGGCGGCACGGTTCCCCCCGATTGTTGGGCCGGCGAGCTCGCCGTAACCTACCCGACCTTCGACGGCAAAGCGGTACCCGCCTTCCTCTATCCGTCCTCGACGCCGTTAACGTCGGCCGGCGCGGTTTTCCTGCAAGGCGAGCCCGAAGAAACGTATCGCCCCGGTTTTCATCCGCTCGTGCGGTACTTGATCGAGCGCGGAGTGACGGTGATCGCGCCCAATCCGCGGGGACGCGCGGGTTATGGACGCGATTGGCGGCTGCTCGGCGAAGGCAGCCACCGCGCGCAAGCCGCGCGCGATCTTGCCTGGGCGGGAAAATGGCTCGAGAAAGAAAAACGGGCCGACGCAAACCGCATCGGAGCCGTGGGCTCCGGCTATAGCGGCTGGGTCGCGCACGCGGCCGATGAGTTAGTTCCCGGTCAATTCGCCTCCGTTACTTTGACCGATCCTTGGCAGGCGCCGGGGAATGGTTTTATCGGAGGCCGGCCTTTCGAAGAGCGAAAGCAGCAATCCACGCAGCTGCGCGAAGGGGTCGCGGCGATCGTCGCGGCGGGGGATAGCGCGTCGCTAACTCCGAAAATGATTTTTGGTCCCGCGCAGACGGGCGCCCGCCTTCCCGCTTCCGAACAAGCGGCGGCCGATCTCACGACCGCTTCAGGCCGCACGGCGCACGCTCGCGCCGTCGTTTCTTTTCTGGAGTCCAAAAAAAGAAAGGGCCCCTGATAAACAGGAGCCCTTTCGAAAACGGCTTTGGAATATGTTTTGTGTCGTCAGTGTTGTTGCTTAGTTGTCGTCTCGTTGTGCTCTAGTTGTTTATCTAATGTGTCCTAAGTTGTGTCTCTCGGGTGTCGTACTCTAGTTGCTATCTCGTTGTGTCGTCGTTTGAGTTTCAAAGTTGTCGTACTGTGATGTTTGCTTTTGTGTTTTGTATATTCCCGCGCCGTGTCCTTGTGTCGGGTTGTTGCTACCGTACGAGAACTCTTAATTGCAGTGCGTGTGCCAAGGTCATAGGCTCACGATCATTGAAGAAATACAGATGTCGAAAGAAGGCAGAAGCTTAAGCTTCTGACACCCCCACCCCCCGAAAACGTAAGTGGTTGAAACCAGACGGCTGAACCTGAATACAGTTGAGACACAGGGTTTAAGCCTGATTGGATACAGACTCCACACCAATTGGGAAAAAGAGTTGGGACTTTAGACCCTTAGCCTGTATTCCAGGGTGCGAAAAGACCGTCATAAAGCGGGCACTTCGGCTAAGTCTTTATTTTCACGTGGGTTTTGGATGCCCGTCCACACGCATCTGGAAGAGGAAATAGGGCGGCAGGCTCACTCCGCCTTGGCTCGCGCCCGTACAAAGGTAGTCGTCGCGGCAAGGCGCCCCGTCTCCGCAAGCGCGAAGGCCTGCGGGCCGTACCTGCTCTTTTAAGCAGGCTGGAAATGAGGAACAACTTACCCTCCGAACTCGAAGAAGGCGTCAAAGCCAATGCGTTGGATCGCGACCGGCGCCCGCGTGAAACTCATGCCGTAGCGAGCGCGCAGGGCGATGGTGAGCACCTCGTTCATCGAAAGGCGATAACCGACGGTGACGAGCCCGAAGAGGGTCGACATGTCCATCGGTGTGGCATAGCCGAGTTCCGGAGGAATGTCGTTGAAGCTGAGGCCCATGGAGTACTGAATGCCGCCGCCCACTTCGAAACGCTCGATGAGGTAGCGGACTTGCGCGTTTACATCGAAGAAGCCGAACTGAAGCTGCTTCCCGTTCGTATTCCCGATCCCTTGCACCATGGTGTAGTTGGTCTCGACGTGGAACGCGAGGCTCGGGCCGGAGAAAATTCCGATGTGCGCACCGACCGAGTAGCCAAAGCCCGTGTACACGTCGGGGCTGAGGTCCGTGGTAAGAATGGATAACTCGGGCGCAATGTGGAGCCCATAAAAGAACGACTGCTCGCGCCGAAGGAGAAGACCTTCATCCTTAGGGACGCGCAGACGATTCGAGGGGCGCACTCGCTCACGAGGCACTTCCTCCTCGTCCTCGTCTTTCGCCACTTTCTTATCTGGATCGTTGCCGCGCGAGGCTTCACTCAAGGCCTCTTCGGCGACCCAGCCGTCGACGACGCCGTCCTCGAGCTCCACTTCGATGTGATGGTAACGATCCTTGCGCTCGCCTTTTTGCGTGACGATGGTGCCCTTCGGCAAACGTCCCAGACTATTGGACTTCGGGGAAGGCTTCTCCCGGAGATCCGTCTCTTTGGTGATTTGACCGGCGTCTCCCGCGCTCTCCGCTCGCGCGAGTGCCGTGAGCGCGACGGCCGCGAGAACTACGAGCGCGAAAAGACCCCGACGAACTCGATGTGGCGCGTGTGCGGGAACATGTCCAACGGCTGAACTTTCTGAAAGGTGAAGTTCTGTTTCAGACATTGAACGTCCTTGGCGAACGCGACCGGGAAACAGGAAACGTAGATGACCGTTTTAATGCCGTCGTGGAGGAAAGTTTCCAGCGGAACCGTCATGCCGGTGCGCGGCGGATCCAGAATTAGTGTATCACAGCGCTCTCTTACCTCTTCGGGCAATTTGGCTTCCGCCGTCTCGATGGTGCCCACCGTGAACGTCGTTTTCGTAATACTTCGTTCGGTCGCGACATCTCGGGCGCGCTGCACAGCAGCCTTCGAGGAATCCACGCCGTAAACGGACTCGACATGCGGCAGATAAGCGAACGTCAGATTGCCGTTGCCGCAAAAAAGCTCCAGAACGTGCTTGCTGCCGTTATCGATTACCGCTTGAGCCACCGCTTCCCGGAGATTTTCATTCTGGCCCGGGTTGATCTGAGTGAAACCGCCGGCGCCGTGGGCGACGTCGTACAGCCAACCTACTTCCCCGCGGTCATCCACGAAGAGCTCGGCTTTCCGGAGGATGGGAGTGGGATCCTGGCGCAATTTCTCGATGGCGCCGTTTAAGAGCGGGTGGATTACCCGGCAATGTTTCACGTCCACGATCTCGTGACTGCCCCGCTTGTAAAAGCCGACTTGGTCGCCCAGCTGCCGCACTTGAATGCGGTTACGGTAGCCAAAAACTTCGGGCGAAGGCGCGATGGGCTCGGTCGTTTGCGCGACGAGGTCGCCTCTTTCCAGCACGTGCTCGAGTGTCGCCTCTTTCGCGCGCAGCTGAGCGGAATATTCCCATTGAAGCCAATCACAGCCGCCACACACTTTAAAATGCTCGCACTGGGGATCGACTCGCTCGGGAGAAGGCGTCTCGACTTTATCGAGCTGCGCGTCCCGGTAACGCTTGCGAGTCTGCTCGGGCGTAACGCTCACGTGATCGCCGGTAATGGCGCCCGGCACGAAATAAATATTTCCTTCCGTGTCGTGGCCGACGCCCTGGCCTTCCAGGCCCATGCGCGTGATTTCGATTTGAACGTTCACTTCAAGCTCTCCATTACAGCCTGAGCCACTTGCTCGGGGGTCGGCATTTTGCGGCGGCCTTCTGCTTCGGCCACCTCGGGAATGGTCGCGCCCCATTCTCTCAGCTGCTCTAAGGAAGGCTCATAGCGCGGATGAGCCAGCAACTTTTCGTTCATGGTCGGATAGAGCACTACCGGGAGTTTCGCTCCAAGATGCCCGGCTAGGGTCAGAGTCACCACATTGTCCGTGATTCCGAGCGCGGCCTTGACGATCGTATTAAGGGTGGCGGGCGCAATGACGAGCACGTCAAACTCTTCCAAGTATTCCACGGGAGCGTCCGCTTCCCGCACGGGTTTTCGCCCGGCGGCCCACTCTATAGAGAGAGGCGTGATGAACTTTTCGACCGAAGGCGTGAGGAATGGAAACACTTCGGCGCCGTGGCGGCGTAACTCGCGAATGATTTTCACAACTTCCACGGACCCAATCCCACCGGTCACGCCAAAAGCAATGCGCTTGCCCGTGAGCCGCTCGGACTTCGGCGTTACCGCTCGATCTGCAATTTTGCCTTTAACTTTTTTCATAGGGGGACCTAGGCGAAAACGCGCGCAATATACACGGTTCGCGGTTACCTGGGTTCCTCTTTTTTTCGAGGGGATTGGCTCTTGTGGCCATAGGGGTGTTGTGCTAGTTTTCGGGGTCTTCGAAAGAAGGTTGAGGAGGATCTCATGGGCGAAATCGTAATGTACGCGAAGAAGAGCTGCACCCAGTGCAAGAAGGCTATCGCGTTCCTAAATAAAAAAGGCGTCACCTACCAGGTGAAGGACATCGTTCACGAGCCGCCCCCGCGCAGCCTCCTCGAAAAAGTCATCAAGGCGGAGAATATCTACGCCTCTCTCAATCAGCGCTCCACGACCTACCGGGACAACCAGCTCGGCAAGCGTCGCACCACGAAGAATGAGGCCATCCGCCTCATGCTCAAAGATCCGAACCTGATTAAGCGTCCTCTCCTTATCAAGGACAACAAGGCTTATCAGGGCTTCGAAGAAATCTCTTTGATGGATTTCGTGAATTCCTAAACCGGCTGAATACGTCGATCTTTCAGTGCCCCTAAAAAAGTAAACGCTTCTCGCTAGTTGCGGACGTGTATTCCCTTTGGTGGACGTTTGCGCTCTCCAGGCTGGAGCGTTTCGGGAGCGCACCCTGTGAATACTTGCCGCTAGGGATACTTCGGTGGGGTGCTTGAAATTTCGTGCGTAATTCACTGTCTAAGAAGTTCGAGATCGTCAAAAAGATCGTCCCCTGTCTACGGTTTCGCCTCACTGTTTCAAAGCCACACAAACGGTACGCTCGTTGCAATTCAATCCCTTGTGAATAAACGGGGGGTGACAGATGGGAGATAAATGGAATGGAGGAACTCCACTAGAGTTCTTCCTCTGGCGAAGAGAGGACAAGAAGAGTCCTCAAGCTTCGTCGGAAAAAACGGTCCAAGGACCGGCCGATGAGGCCAACCTCATTGGCGATGCGCTTAGAATCTTCAACTCCAGGACCCGCACGGTCCGCCGGAGCAGCGGAGGCTTCAGCGTAGCCGAGCCTTATCAAATTGTGTTCCTCGATCCTACGAAGCCTGATTGCAACAAGCCTGAAGTTCGCATCAAAGTGCGCTTTAAGGATTTCAAAGTCACTCGCAACGGAGAGATTTCCACCGGGGAACCCATTACGCACACGAAAGTCGTGTCGCCGTCGGAGCTCGGGGAAGCTTTCAGTTACGACCTGACCAAAAAAGAAACTCAAACCTACGTAGCCGATTTCGGCCAGGGCATCGTGCCCGTGCACGTGATCGAGTTTCGCACCGAAGGATTAGGCCAGACCATGGCTTACTTCATCGAAAGCGAAGACTTCAGCCGACTTCTCTCGCGAGAAACGGGCGCCACGCAGGTTCAGCTCTATAAGGTAGACCGGGAAGTCATCCGCTTCGCGGAAGCGAAACGCTCTCAGGGTGGCAAGTCCGAATGGGACCACGCGCGGGAAAACTACCTGCACTTGAAACGTAAGGGAATCACGGTGGTGCCGCCGGCTTTGGTTTGCGGTAAGCCGACTCCGCTTGCGACGGGACGGACGCCCTTGGAAGTGCGCTCGCTGCTCACGAAAGTGATTCGGCTGGCCGACCAAGGCGAGTCGGCGACGCCGACCCGGAACACCGACACGGGTGAGATGATTCCCTTTGGTGTGTTTGAAGGTTGAAAAAAGTTAACGCTCCTGACGATGTTACCCTAGCGAGCCGCGTACCCAATATCGGGTGCGCGGCTCGTCCCCTTTTAGGGCCTTCCTCGAGGAAGGTTCGTTTGGCCCGGCGCGCTCCCCTCATCCAGTTGTCTTTGTGAGTTGGGTCGGGGAAAACGGCGGCATGACGAAACTGTTTAGAAATATCGACGATAAGGCTTTGGCGGCGGCGCTGGTGTATCGCCAGAACGAGGCGGATCTGCTCGGCTGCATCCGGGACGTGAATGAGGGCCGGGTGTTCGAGAAGCTGGGGTACCCGAGTCTCTATGTGTACTGCACGGAGCGGCTGCTCCTTTCGGACTCCGTTACGTACGCGTTTATCAGTGTCGCGCGAAAGTCCGTGCTGGTTCCGGCGTTGAGCGAGGCCGTAGCAGAAGGGAAGATCAACGTCTCCCAGGCTAAGCGCATCGTTTCGGTGGTGAAGCCGGCTAATGCCGAGAAGTGGATCGAAAAAGCGGCGACTTCCAAACAGCGCGAGCTCGAGCAGGCCGTGGCGGCGGAGCTGCCGGCGCCTGAGGCGGGCAGTCGCGTGCGCTCGGTCGGCGGCGGGATGTCCGAGATGAAACGTAAATCGTCGACCTGCCCCGCATGCCGTTAATGAGTGGTGAGGGATGCCGGGGTGTAGGGGGCTTTGCCTTGGTGGATATCTTCGGTGAGCTGT
>JAYUGC010000126.1:0-27126 GCA_043767805.1 Pseudomonadota bacterium
GTTTACCGTGTACCCTTTGCGCAGGAGATTCGATTTTCCCAGATTGGAAATGTAGGGAACCTGCGGATCGTTCTCGATACGGCTCGTGATGAACTTGCCATCTAAAGTATAAAAACGAACTTGAAGATTCGGGCGGTAATGGCTGGTCAGACGCCGCAGCTCTTCGGCGTCCCGCTCGCGCAGGGCGCGTGAGAGCTTACCTTGTGAGGCGTGGGACTGAATGTCGTCGACCAGTCCTTTTTCGAGGGAAATCAGCTCCGCGCCGAAAGCGTCGCGCTCGGTTTGCGCTTTGCGGGTCAGCCCTTCCCGCGTGCTTTCCTCGAGAAGTTTAGTCGCGTAACCGCTGAGGAGCAGGGACGGAAGAATGGTGAGCGGAATAAAATAAATGGCGAGCGTCGTCTTGAGCGAACGAGTGCCCGGGCGCAGCAGCAAAGTGGACTGGAGTTTTTTAAACAGGCGGCGCATGAAATTTTAGAAGTACCAGTGCATGCCCATGCCGGCGTACGTGCCGTTGGCGAAGTTCACTAAGCGAAACAGATAGTAAATCTCGGCAAAGACCGCGATCCCCATGGGATGCATGAACTGAACTCCCATGGCGGGAGTCAGCATCACGACATCGAACCCGTGCCGGGGATCGACGTCGGGGCCCAGGAACTTATTGGTCAGGACCGATGGTCCGATGTCGGCCGCGCGCGTGCCGTTACTCCACCAGCGGGCCACGCCGAGAGCGAGATAGGGGCTGACCCACTCGCCCAAAAGGAAGTAGCGGAGCTTCAGCATGGAAGTGTTGTATTGCAGCCCGGTGCCCAATCCGCCCGAGAGACTGATGTCTTCAGCGAGATTGACGTCGAATTCGATGCCGAGCATCGCCAGGGGGCCGCCGCCGGACACCCCCACACCGAAGCGCTTGCGCATTTTCAAGTCGCCGATGCTCACGTTGCTCACTACCGGTTTCTTGGGCAACGCGAACGCACCCGCACAGCTTACCAGGCAAAAGGCGATGAGAAGACGCTTCGTCATACTTCCCTCTTCGATTTAATTTTTTAAGGAAAAATTAGAAAATGCGGGCGCGAACGCCCTCTTGCTGCAGGAATTTTTTCAAGGCTTCCTTGTCGACGTTGTGAAGGCGCGCCATCACGTCGACCAATTGGTCGAAGAACTCGCGGGACTTCTTGTCGGTCAAGGTATGCGTGAAACCCTTCATGTCCGCCGTGATGGCGACCATGTTATCAAGAAGCACGTAAAGCTTTTCACGATCCCGGTGCTTTAAGAACTTATTGGCGTCATTCATCAGGCCCTTGGCCTGGCCGAGAAACTCGGAAATAACGTCTTCGTTGGCTTCCAGGAACTCCTGAATCTTGCCGAACACGCCGTATCCCTGCGAGAGCAGCTGATCGATGCGCGGAGGATCCTCGCCGCGGATGCGGGCTTCTGGTTTCAGGGGAGAAGCGCTGCTCGTGCCGGGGCTGACCTCGACGTAGCGCTCGCCGATGATGCCCGCCATGTTGACGAAAAATTTCGAGTCTTCGCGCACGAGGGGAGCCGCGCGGTTGGCGACGGTGATGACCATCTCGAGGCTCACGCCTTCGATCTCTCCAGGAGCGAGGAAATGGATATTCTCGACCCTGCCCACTTTCACGCCGGAAACGCGCACGGGAGAGCCCACTTCGACTCCGCCCGCGAAACCGTAGAGGACACGGTAACGGACTTCGGAAGAAAACGGGCGCCACGCTCCCATCAGCCAGCCAAAGAGAACCATCAACCCGAGCGCGAGCAACGCGAGCAAGCCCACGGAAAACTCTCGGCTGAACTTCTTGCGGCGAATGGACTCTGCGGTCTGCATGGTGCTAGTGCGCAATCTCCGGAGTCGGATTTTGCCCTGGAGCTCGCTTAATTGGATTTATGGAATTTTGGAAGGACTAGGAAAGGGTACTTTTAATTATACCTTGTCCTGCCCTCGTCCACGAGCCCCCTGGACAGGATGTGCCATCTACCGCGTCAAAAGTCACATCGATAAAGCACTTTCTCGCCTATAAGCCGTTAAAATTACAAAACCTCTCCCCGAACAGTAGACGCGGACATTTCCCTAAGGAATTCGCCTACCCCGATGCCAACATTTCCGCGTCACCACCAGCGTCGGAGGGCAAGAGCCCCCTTAAGCAAAGCCACAGCGAGAACCTCACGTCCCCACCCGTTCCCCGGGAAACGCCACTACGAGTAAAGCCACCAAGTCAGAATGAAATCCGCGGCGATGATCAGCACCGATCCTTGAACGACCGCCCCCGTCGCGGCGTCCCCCACTCCCGAGCTCCCCGGCTTACTCCGAAGACCGTGATGAATCGCGACCCACGGAAGAATCGATCCGAAAACGACCGCCTTCAGCGCGCAACCCAACAAATCCGACAAACGCGCGAAGACGAACATCGAGTTGAAAAATTCTTGTACGCCGTAGCCGAGACTTACCGAGGCGAGCGCCGCTCCACCGAGAATGGCCACACCGAGAGCCACCAAAGTGAGAGACAACGTCGCGAAAACCGATCCCAGCCACCGAGGAGGCACGAGAAACTCGACGGGATCGAGAGAGAGCAAACGAAGCGCGTCGATTTGCTCCGTCGCTTTTTGGGTCGCCAGCTCCGCGGCCATTCCGGCTCCGATGCGGCTCGTGAGTAGCAGCGCGGTCACCACGGGACCGAGCTCCCGCACCATTAGTAATGTCGAGAAAGCCGGGACAAGCGAATCCTGGCGAAGGACGAGCTTCATGTGAAAAGAGAACTCGGTGATGAGCATCAAGCTCAAAAAGAGTAGACCCACGGCAATCACGGGAAGACTTTGCACGCCACCCGCGTAAAGCTCGGTCACTAGCGGCTCCCACCGCAAACGAAAGGACACCAGCTGGCGGAACGTAGCCCAAACCCCCTGCCATCCAAGGAACCAGAACGAGAAAAAAGAGCCGAAACTTCGTAAGATCCACCCGCCGAATGTGCCGACCATCGCCATCATGCGCTCAACCACAGGGTAATTTTGGTCCAGATCCAGGAGATCGAATAATCCATGATGATGATGCTGATGAGTGTGGCCACCGCCGTCTTTTTCACCGCTTCGCCGACGCCCGCCGCTCCTCCGGTCGCCGTGTAACCGCGGTAGCAGGCGATGAGCCCGATGAGCCCACCGTAAATAAAGCTTTTCACCACACCCATCGCGACGCTGGACCAGCTCACGATTTGCGGAACGTTGGCCAGAAAATTCAGGTAGTTCACGCCGAGCAGGAAATGCGAGAGGGCGAGCGCTCCCCCGAGACTGACCATGAGACCCACGACGAGCAGAAGAAAGCTCGAAAACACCACGGCCAGAAGCCGGGGCACGATGAGATAACGAATCGGATCCGCGCCGAGGCAGCGGATGGCGTTTATCTGATCGGTGACCTGCATCGTACCCAGTTCCGCGGACGCATAGGCCCCGACTTTTCCGGACAAAATGAAAGCGATGAGCACCGGCCCGACATTACGGAGAGTCACCGAAGTCGTGAGCCCTCCCAGAAAGCTCTGCGCGCCAAAGTCTTTCAGCTGCAAATTGATTTGAATGGCCATGATGGCGCCGACGAAAAGCCCCGTGGCTACCGTCGTCGACAGCGAACGGACGCCCACCGTGTACATTTGCTCGAGAACCCCGTGAACGGAGATCCCCTTGCCCATCGCGCGCACGGCCCGCGCTCCAAAAAGCAAACAGTCGCCGATGGAGGCAATCCCCTGTCTCAAGCCGAACCTCCTTCTCCGGAAGCTTTCATGAACTCGCGGGCGAGCGGGAGCGCCGAGGCCCTGAGCTCGGCGGCGGTTCCTTCGAAACGGACTTTGCCGGAGTCGAGCATCACGATGTGATCGGCTATCGCCAAAGCGCCCGGAATATCGTGCGAGACCACCAAAGCGCCGGCCGAAATCTGACGCGTGAGATCGACGATGAGCCGGTTGATGGCGCCCGTGACCACCGGATCCATGCCGGTGGTCGGCTCATCGAAAAGCAGGTACTTCGGGCGTACGACGATGGCGCGTGCGAGACTCACCCGCTTTTGCGTGCCGAAGCTGAGCTCCGGCGGAAAGCGGTAAAAAACTTCTTCGCCGAGATGCACCGAGGCCAAAGCTTCTTTTACCTCGGCCTTTACCCCCGCTTCCGGCGTATCGGGGCGGTGAATGCGAATGCCGAAAGCCACGTTCTCGTAGATCGAGAGCGAATCGAGCAAAGCGGGGAGCTGAAACACCATGCCGCAAGTGCGGCGGATCTCGTGGAAGCTCGTCTCCGAAAGATCCGAAAGGCTCTTACCCTCGACTTTGACCTCGCCGGCGTCAGGCCGCAGCAGACCCACGACCTGCTTGAGCAGGACGGACTTTCCGGTCCCCGACTTTCCCAAGACGACGGTGATCTTTCCAGGCCGCACGGAAAACGTCACGCCCTCGAGCACGCGCTTCGCGCCGAAACTCTTTTCGACGCCGATAAACTCAATCACAGTCTGCCCTCCGTCAGAGGGCCGTCCGGGCTTCCGGAAAGAAACTGGCGAAGCACCGGGTTTTCCGAAGCTTTGAGTCGATTGGGCGTGCCCACTTCGATCAGCCGGCCGCGGAACAAAAACCCAACGCGATCCGCCAAGCGGAACGCCTGAACCGGATCGGTCGTCGCGATAACCGCGCTCATGCCGTACTTATCACGCGCCTTTAGAATCAAATCGTAAATCTGCACCGACGTCAGCGGATCGAGACCGGAGGTGGGCTCGTCGTACAAAATGATCTTCGGGCTCAAGGACAAAGCCCGCGCGATCCCGAGCCGCTTCTGCATCCCTCCGCTCATTTCCGAAGGACGTAAATTCTCCTGCCCGGCGAGGCCCACGTCGGAAAGCGCTTCCCGCACTCTCGCTTCCCTCTCCTCACCTTTTAGCTTCAGTAGCTCCGAGAGCGGAAAGCGGAGATTGTCACCACACGAAAGCGAGTCAAACAGGCCGTTACGCTGAAACGCGAAGCCGACGTCCCGATGGAAAGCGCGTTTCTCCTCGCGCGAAAAAGACTCAATATCGCGCCCGCCATACGTCACTCGTCCCTCGGACGGAGTGAGTAAGCTCACCAAAAGCTTCAAAAAGACGCTTTTGCCCTCCCCGCCAGGCCCCAGCAGGCAAAAGATCTCGTTCGGCTCGAGAGCCCAATCGACGCCCTCGAACAACACGGGTCCTTCTGAAAAGGCGAAGGATAGTTGTTCCGCGGCGAGCACCGGACCTCACATCGGAAGAATGCCCGGCCGATTAGCGACCGGCACTTCCGTCTGCCGATAGTACCGCAATCGGAGGGCCAGCTCCCGGCGCAGCTCAGCGAAGTCGATGACGTGATCGACGATGAGCTCGCCCGCCTGGCGGAGCAAGTCGATGTCTTGCTCGTACTCCGCGATCTTTTCCGCCACGAAGGCCTTCTTCTTCTCGGGATCCATTTCGGCCATCTTGTTGAAGTAGACCGCATTCACCGCGGGCTCCGGACCCATCACCGCCATCTGAGCCGAGGGTAGCGCCAGCGTGCAGTCGGGCGAGAACGCGGGGCCCGACATGGCGTAGAGTCCCGCGCCATACGCCTTGCGCATGAGAATGGATATTTTCGTCACCCGCGCGGTGGACATCGCGTAGATGAGCTTCGCTCCCGCGCGGATCATGCCCTCGCGCTCGACTTTCGAGCCGATCATGTAACCCGGCACGTCGCAGAAAAAGAGGAGCGGAATATGATAAGCCCCGCAGAGCTGAATGAAGCGAGCCGCCTTGTCGGAGGAATCGACGAAGAGCACGCCGCCTTTCACCAACGGCTGATTGGCGATGACCGCGACCGGCATGCCGTCGATGCGGCCGAACCCGGTGACGACCTCTTTCGCGTACAACGCCTTGATTTCTAAAAAGCTACCCGCATCGAGCACCGTTTTGAGCGCTTCCTTCATGTCGTAAGCGCGGTTCATTTGTGTCGGGATGATGCCTTTCAAATCCTCGGCGGGACGCTCGGAAGCTTTCGCTTCGGTCTCGGGCGGAAACTGCTTCCAGCTCTGAGGCAGGTAAGAGAGGTAACGCTTCGCCAAGGCAATGGCCTCGTCTTCCGAGGAGACGAGGAAATCGCCGCAGCCGCTCACCGAGCAATGCATACGGGCACCGCCCATCTCTTCGAGCGAAACTTTTTCGCCGATGACCATTTCCGCCATGCGCGGCGAGCCCAGATACATGCTCGCGTTGCCCTCGACCATGATCAAAACGTCGCAAAACGCGGGGATGTAAGCCCCGCCCGCGGCGCTCGGCCCGAAAAGCAGGCAAATTTGAGGAATCCGCCCGGATAGGTTCGCTTCGTTGAAAAAGATGCGGCCCGCGCCCCGGCGGCCGGGAAACATCTCGACCTGATCCGTAATACGAGCTCCCGCGCTGTCGACGAGATAGAAGAGCGGAATCAAAAGCCGTTCCGCCGTCTCCTGAATACGAACGATCTTTTCTACGGTGCGCGCGCCCCACGAGCCGGCTTTCACGGTGGAGTCGTTCGCCATGATGGCGACCGCTCTGCCGCCGATGCGGCCCATCCC
Source organism: Pseudomonadota bacterium (assembly GCA_043767805.1). Classification (GTDB taxonomy): domain Bacteria; phylum Bdellovibrionota; class FAC87; order UBA2466; family UBA2466; genus CAZZHG01. The sequence continues at coordinate 6,580 of JAYUGC010000126.1, forward strand.
GGTGACCACGCCGTCCGCGGGAAGCCCTTCGACTTTACAGTTGGCAAAAAGTCCGTCCTCGACGAAGGAACCCTCGTCGATGAGCCGATTGATGCGCTCACGCGCGAACAGCTTCCCGACTTCGGTGTTCTTTTCGTGGTACTTCGCGTCCCCACCCTTGCGCAGACGAGCCGTAATTTGGACGATGTCTTCCATGCCGCTTACTCCCCGAGATAGACCGGTTTACGTTTCTCGACGAAAGCCTTGAGGCCTTCCAACCGATCTTTGGATTGCAGACAAAGCTTGTAAGCATCGGTCTCGAGCGTAAGTCCCTGCTCGAGTGACCGATCCATGCCAGAGCGAATGGCGTACTTCGCTTGGCGAAGCGCCACGGGCCCCGAGAGCAAAAGCTTATCCGTCCAGCGCCGCGCTTCATTGAGAGCTTCGTTAGCGGGAACCACCTGATGCACGAGGCCGATGTCTACCGCTTCGGCGGGGCTCAAACGACGACCCATCATCACAAGCTCGAGCGCCTTCGCCATGCCGACCGTACGAGGCAAGCGCTGAGTGCCGCCGTTGCCGGGGATGATCGCCAAATCCACCTCGGGAAAACCGAGTTGAGAGGCCGCGCCGACGATGCGAAAATCACAGGCGAGCGCGAGCTCGAGGCCCCCGCCCAGACAGATTCCGTCGATGGCGGCGATGATGGGAAGTCCGAGCCGTTCCATGCGCTGGTAGAGCCCTCGCACGAAGGCAAAGCGCGCGAGCACGTCCTTCTCTCCCATGCCTTGGCGCTCTTTCAAGTCGGCGCCGACGCAAAAACTTTTTTCGCCCGAGCCGGAAAGAATCAAGACCCGCGCGGTTTTATCCGTTTCGAGCCGCGCCAAGAGGGCGTCGAGCTCGTCGAAGCTTTCCTTGTTGAGCGCGTTCAATTTATCGGGCCGATTGAGGGCCGCGAAGACCAGGCCTTCTTCTCGACGGACCAGAAGACTATTGAGCTTCATATAAACTGCCCCTTTTTTTGAAAATGTCGGCGATGGAGCTCGAAACCTGCAGCCCTTCTCGCGCCAGAAATTCAGTTAGTTCCCGAATGGCGTTCGTCTGAAATTTAGGGAGTGCGCCTTCCCGAAAAAATCCGTAAGCGAGCTTCTCGGTGGCGACGTTCCCTGTCGCTCCCTTGGCGTACGGACATCCTCCGATTCCACCCGACGATCCGTCAAACGATCGCACGCCGAGCCGATAGGCCGTCAGAGCGCCCGCGAGTGCGAGCCCGTAAGTGTCGTGCAGATGAAGCGCCGTGCGGCTCACCGGATAGGTTTTCGCAAAGCGGCTGAGCACCTGCTCCACCTGGGAAGGCACGGCCACGCCGATGGTGTCCGAAAGCGCGATCTCATCCGGTCCGAGCTTTGCCGCCTCGGCTAGCACTCGGTCCAGCTGTATGTCGGCGATGGCTTTCTCGTAAGGGCAGCCAAAAACGGTGGACACGTAAAGCCGTGTCTTCTTGCCTTCCGCTTTCGCCGCGGCGATGACTTTACCCGCTTCCGCGAGCGTTTCCGCGATGCCTTGATTCACGTTCTTACGGTTGAAAGTCTCGGAGGCGGCGACGAAGAGGCTCACCCACTGAATCGGAAAGTTGAGCAGTCGCTCGAGCCCCTTCACGTTCGGCACGAAAGCCATCAGCTCGGGAAAACCAGCCGTCGGCGACGCAAATAAGCTCGCGCAAAACTCGTCGGCCTGCTGAAACTGAGGAACCCATTTCGGATTGGCGAAACTCGTGATTTCCAAGCGGCTGTACCCGCAGGGCACGAGGAGGCGCAGCAGTTCCGCTTTTTTGGAATTGGGGAGAAAGGCCTCCATTTGCAGGCCATCTCGCAATGTAACGTCGGTAAGACGAACCATCAGCTCAGCTCGAGGACGACGTCCCCTTCGTTGACGAAATCGCCGACCGCCCGCTTGACCGCGGAGACCTTGCCGGCCGCGGTGCTCTGGAGCGGGACTTCCATTTTCATGGACTCGATGACCGCCACTTGCTGGCCGGAGGCGACCGAGTCACCCACCGCCACGTTCACTTCCACGATCGTTCCCGCCATTTCGCTCTTGATTGCTTTCACTTAAGGAGTCCTTCAGTCGAATTGATAGCCAACGCGCAACATGACCGTCGAGAAATCGCTGCTCGGGGCCGAGTTGAAAAGCGTGTGCCATCGGAACCCGAGGCCAATCTTGATGCTGTCTTGGAGAATGACGTCGCCGTTGGCGCCGAAGTTCAGGCCGAACTTCGTGGCGCTAGCGGTGCCGCCGATGAAGTAGAACCCGGGTCCGAGCTCGCCCGTAAGGTCGAAGTCCGCGGTGTGCAGTACGTGGAAGGCCGCGTCCACCGTGGGGTGAAAAAGCGTATAGCCGGTGTGCGAGCTGTACTGAACGTGAATCATCACATCGAGATAGGAGCCCGAGGGGATCCCCAGGTCGCCCCCAAAGCCGATGGCGTTACCGCCCGCTCCGAGTCCGCTCACATGGCCAATCTGGCCACCAAGATAAAGCCCATCGCCAGCAAAGGCGGGGGCCGCCAAAAGAAGGAGCGAGCAAAGAAGTCTTTTCATGCCCGCATCTTAAGCGCGAAGAAAAAGGAATGGCAACGGCATTGAGCGGTCTGACGCGGGACGTTGAGCGTTCCCCGGGGATTCCCCGGCGAACGTAACCCGTGCTGTTTGGAAGAAAGACGGGGAACGCTGCACCTTCGTTTCTGCCAAGGGCCAGCGATGTGAAGGAACAAGCTTTCTCGAACTAGATCACGTCATTCCCTAGAGTCTTGGCGGTAGCTCGCAAAATGCGAGCAATCTCACCGTACGCTGCCGCGCGCACAACGCAGGGCGTGGTGGCGCGACCTAAGGAGTCGCGACCACTTCGGCATTGGCCGAAGCTTCGCGGAAGCCGCATTCCTTGTTCGGGCAGCGGATGGAGGCGCCTTCCTTTTTCGTGTAATGCTCCGTCAGGAACGGGTGCTTACACTGAGGGCATTCCTTGCCTTTGATGGGCTTGTCCCAGAGCGCGTACTTGCACGTCGGGTACTTCGTGCAGCTGAAGAAAATCTTGCCGAAACGGGTCCGCTTTTCCGAAAGCTCGCCTTCTTTGCACTCCGGGCAAGAGATGCCCATGGTGACGGCCTTCGTGGTCTTACACGCCGGGTACGAAGAGCAAGCGAGGAACCTTCCGAAACGGCCCGTCTTCACCATCATAGGCGCTTCGCACTTCGGGCATTTCTCATCGGTGGTCGGCTGCGAGACGAGCTTGATGACGCCGTCTTCCGACGCGAACTCGCTCGTGAACCGGCACTCCGGATAACCCTGACAGGCGGCGAACTTTCCGTTCTTGCCCCACTTAATGATGAGCGGCTTCGTGCACTTCGGGCACACCAGCTCCGTGGGCGTCTCTTCGCGCTTCACGTCGCGCATCTTCTTCTTGGCTTCTTCGAGAACGATATCGAACGGGATATAGAAATCAGAAAGAGTCTTCGTCCAGTTGGCCGTGCCTTCCTCAATTTGATCGAGCTGGTTTTCCATGGAGGCCGTGAAAGTCACGTCCACGATGTTCGCAAAATTTTCGACGAGAAGCTCAGTCACGAGCTCGCCCAATTCCGTCGGGTAGAAGCGGTTCTCGCGCTTCTCCACGTACTTGCGATCTTGAATGGTGGACAAGATCGACGCGTAGGTCGACGGACGGCCAATGCCTTTGTCCTCGAGCTCTTTGATGAGCGAGGATTCCGAGAACCGGGGCGGCGGCTGCGTTTCCTTACGCTCCGACTTCACGCCCTGATTATTGATGACGGTCGCTTCGGTAAAACGAGGAAGCTGCTCGGCCTCATCGCCCTTATCGTCCACCGGCCACATGAGACGGAAACCGTCGAACTTCAAAACACTGCCGGTCGTGCGGAAAATGTAGCTCTTGCCGTTCTCGCCCTTCGACTCGAAATCGAGAGTGGTTTGATCGGACACGGCCGGAGTCATCTGGGAGGCCAAGAACCGGCGCCAGATGAGATCGTACAATTTGTACTGATCTTCATCCAAAAACTGTTTCACTTTTTCCGGCGGGTAATTGATGGAAGTGGGCCGGACCGCTTCGTGCGCATCCTGGGCTTTTCCCTTACCTTTATACTCGGGCGCAGCAGTCGGGATGTACTCCTTGCCATGGGTGGTCTCGAGCCAAGCGCGTGCTTCGGTCACCGCGTCCGCGGACAGACGGGGAGAGTCGGTACGCATGTAGGTAATGAGACCTTGCGCGCCTTCGTCGCCCAGCTCGATACCTTCATAGAGCTGCTGGGCCAGGGTCATGGTCTTCTTCGCCGTGAAATAAAGCCGCTTGCTCGACTCCTGCTGGAGGGTCGAAGTAATGAAGGGCGGATAAGGATTCGCTTTGCGTTCCTTCTTCTGAATCGACTCGACCCGCCACTGGCCGCCTTGGGCTTGCGTGACGATCTCGTTCGCCCATTCTTCCTTTTCGATGCCCGTACGCTCGATCCGATCTTCATCGATGCGCGCGAGACGAGCGACCAAATCTTTGCCTTCGCCCTGGACTTGGGCTTCGATTTCCCAGTACGGCTTCGGGATGAAAGCGCGCACTTCCTTTTCGCGATCGACGATGAGCCGGACGGCGACGGACTGCACGCGACCGGCGGAAAGACCGCGGCGCACTTTAGTCCAAAGGATGGGCGAAATCTTATAACCGACCAGCCGATCCAGAATACGGCGGGCCTGCTGAGACTCGAAACGGTCCTGGTTCAAATGACCTGGATTGGCCAGGGCCTTTAGTACCGCGGGCTTCGTAATTTCGTGAAAGAGAACCCGGTGGACGCGGGGCGCCGGCATCTTTAAGATGTCAGCCACATGCCAGGCAATCGCTTCCCCTTCGCGATCCGGATCCGCCGCTAGGTAGATGTGCTCGGCGCGCCGGGCGGCCTTCATTAGATCTTCGGCTACCTTGACCTTGCCTTTGATGAGCTCGTACGTGGGCTTGAAGCCGTTATCGACGTCGACGCCCAAAGTGCTCTTCGGCAAGTCCATGACGTGGCCTACGGAAGCGCGGACGTCATAATCGCGGCCCAAATATTTTTTGAGAGTTTTCGCTTTCGCGGGGGACTCTACGATGACCAACCCTTTGAGCATCCGGCCCTTCGGGGCTTCGGCGTCGAGCTGGGCGGGATCGGGCAAGGAAATCACTTCAGCCGGAGCCGCCTTCGCCTTGGAGGCGCGCTTTTTCTTGGCCGCCGGAGTTTTCTCCGCGGTGGCTTCGACGGACGCGGTTTTGGAGACGCGCTTTTTCTTGGCTGCTTTAACTTTTTCCATGCGACCGATTTTTCCGAAGTTCAAATTCAGTGAATGGGGGAGTACGACGTGGGTTCCGGATCTCCCTCTGCTTGGAATTTGTGCTCATAGCCGAAAACAGTAAGTGCCGCAACCGTTTTTATTTCCCGTAACCCCGCCGGTTCTTCCAAGTTCATGGCCTTTTGGACGATCTCGTCCTCGAGCGCATGATCGATAACCCCGCGGCATTTGAGCCGCCAAAGGTAACCGCGAACCTTAGTAGAGAGACGCGTCGACTCTTCGTTGGTGAACGTACGATGCACGGGAATGACATCACTCCAGAAGGATCCGGGGACGTTCAGGGAGGTGCGCTCGATATGAGAGACGGCTTTCTCGATGTCTTCCTCGGAGTAGCCGCGGCTAGCGAGGTCGTCCCAGATTTCCTGGGCGTCATAGAAAAGATCCTTGTTCTTCAACAAGGATTGCGACAGCACACCGAGGATATTTAGTGTTTTATCTCTCAATGAGTAAGTAAGCGCTGATTTATCGAATTGATTCACCCTAATTTTTGAAGATCGGAACGCGTTTGGCAAGTCACGAGGTGAAATAAACCTAACCGACGTAAAGAAAATGCTGCGCACCGAGACGAACTATTTCGCCTCGTGTCTCCGCGTCACCGAGACGAACCTCGAGATCCGATAGCGATAAACGCGATACGGCAAAGAGCTGGCTTAAGGTCGCGCTCGCTCCGAGCAAGCCGAACCAGCGTCGCACGTCCGCACCGACCACGGCCGGAGCGGCCGGCATCACCCCGAGGACTTCCGTCGGATCGGACACGAGCCTCGCGCCATCGGCGATGAGCCGATGGCTTCCCGAGAACGACGGTGCATCGAAAGCACCGGGCACCACGAAGACTTCCCTCCCCTGGTCGAGCGCGTAGCCCGCCGTAATCAGGCTTCCGCTCTTTTCCCCCGCTTCGATGACCACCGTGGCATGAGAAAGCGCGGAAAGAATGCGATTGCGGGCCGGAAAATTTCCCCGGCGTGGAGGCGTGCCCGGCGGATATTCCGAAACGAGACAGCCGCCCCCTTCAATCACTCGCTCGGCGAGCCTTCGGTTCTCTGGCGGGTAAATGCGATCGAGGCCATGGGCCAGCACCGCGATGGTAATGCCTCCCGCTTGCAACGCTCCCTCGTGCGCCTTGGTGTCCACGCCTCGGGCAAGGCCGCTCACCACGACTATGCCCGAGGCAGCAATCCCGCGGCCAAAGCGAAAGGCCGCGCGAAGTCCATCGGCGGTGGGCCGGCGAGTGCCCACCACGGTAATTGAATCTCGCGAGAGAACGCTCGCATCACCGAGCACGAAAAGACGTTCCGGCGCGCCCGAAGTATCGGCGACACGCGGGCAAACTTTTTGGGGAGACACGACGAGCGTTTCCATGCCGCGACTTTCACGGGCGGAGGGGGCCGGGTCAATGACGTGAGGGGAGCGCGCTCACCCGGCGAGCGGCGGAAAGCTCGGTCTGGAGAAACCCTTCCAACTGAGAAGCGACCCAGGCGTGGCCCACGTCATTGAAATGGTACTCGTCCTTCAAGAAAATCCGGAGCGGGTCCTCCGTGGCGGCGAGCCGGGCGTAGAGATTGAGATAAGACATTTCCTGTTCCAAGGCGTAAGCGGAAAACCGGCGCGCGATCTTTCCCGGCTCGTGGCGCTCGGGACTTAGGCTCCCTTCAAACTCGATTTTCGTCGGAATGACCGCGAGCGAAAACCTAGCCCCCGATTCCACGCTGAGCCGTCGTACCTCGTCCACAAGAGCGAGGGAAAGCGACCACGCTTCTTCGAGATCTGCCGGCATCTCCCGGCGAAACAAATCTTGATCAGTGGCTTTCGCGCCGGAGGCGAGAGGAAAGGAGACCGGAAAATTGCGGAAAATAATTTGAAACGTTTCCCACTGGGGCGCGAACTTCACTTGATAGGAGTGGAACAACGTCGAGTGGTTGAGGAGATACCACGCGGCGCGCTCTTTGAGCTTCAAGGCAAGGGGCGCGTTCTGCACGAGGCGGCCGCCCTCGAGCCGGAAAAACCGCTTAGCGTAACTTTCTCGCACGTCGTTTGGAGCGAACATCAAGACGACGACGTCCGGCCGAAACTTCAGCCCTTCCTCTTTCAGATAGAGCAGCTCCTGATCGGTGGCCCAAGCGGAAACGGCGCCCGCCATGACTTCAAAATTCTTTCCGAGGTGTGCTTCGATGAGCGCGCGAAAAGTGCGGTTGTCGGCGACATGCGTGCCGGCGGTAGCGGAATCCCCTAGCAGCAAAATGCGAGTGACGCCTTCCCGTTTCTCGACCGCATGTTCTCCGTCCCGAAACCCAAGGCTGTTAAAGGAGGTGCCGCCACGCGGATGATAGTTCTTCAGAAAGCGCCAGCCCAAAACAGGATCGTGAACGATGCCGCTCACGCGTCCCCCGGAAAGACGCGAGCCCGCCTCGGCTAAAATACCGACGAGGACCACGAGGCTCAGAACTTGAATGATTCGTTTCACGGTTCTCTATGCGCCTTCACCCAGTCGGCGACCGGCAGGCCGTCGATACTTAGCGATTTGACGATCACTTGCCCGTCGGTGCCGACCATGGCTTGAAGCGTGGCGTTCGCCGGAACGCGCGCCAGCTTTCCTTGCCAGGTCTCCGGAATGAAAAAACGGTCCAGCCCCGCCTCGAAACGCCCGTGCTCACAACGGCCCGCCACGAAAAGATCGCAGCCCGCGGGACGCCCGGCACAAGCGCCCGACCAAGTCGCTTTCGCCGGCACGGTGTCGGAAAGACAGTTACAAGTGGCTTCGCCCGTCGTGACCGCGCAGGTCTCGATACCCCATTCCACCGCGTAACGCAGATAGTGACCGGAAAGGAGATCCCGCGGATCGAATCCCTTGATGGCGAAAGTGACCTCTTTACCGGAACGAATGCCGAGAGCCAGTTTTCCCGTCCAAGCGCCCATGACGATGAGCGGAAACAGCACGGCGAACCAAGCTTTGTAATTCATTGTCTCGCCTCCAGCCATTTCACCAGTACGGTGCGGTGCTTTTGCCAAACCCTCGCGAGACCCAGAATGACGATGCCCGTGAAGATGAGGCCAATGCCCGTGTTGGCGAGCGATCCGAAGACTTCGAAGTAAATACAGACGAGCCGAGCGGCGATGACGAAAGTCGCCAGGTCATAAAGTCTTCTCTGCCCGCCCAAAGCCGCCGAAACGGCCGTGAGCGAGCCAATCAGCAGAAAGCCGCCGGCTCCGAAGAGCTGCCGGCCTACCTTGGAGAGACCGTCCGGGAACGTGGAGAGAAGCGGTACCGTGACGTACACGCCCCAAATGAGAAGCAAAATCGCCGTTCCCATTTTCAGCGCCTTCGAGGTACGAGGGCCACGTAGCAAGGAAGCCACCGCCGTACCAATCAGCACGAGCCAGGGAATGTATAGATACTCGGCAATCTTATCGGTGTCGTGCCGATCGAGGACGATCCAGAGCACGTTACCCAGGATGGTGCCAGATAAAAGCGTCGAGGCGAGTCCCCAGAGGAGGGTCGCCGTGCGAAACGCCTCGGGAAACCGGAACCACCTTTCGGAAAGAAAGCCGAGACCCGTCAAGGCTATCGGAATGGACGCGGCGATAGAGACGCGCATTCCCGGCTCGCGGGTCCCCGTCGCCCAGACCCCCGCCGTATAAAGGAGGATGAGCATCCAGGCATGGTTGAGAAGTTTCGACTCGGCCTGAAGGACAGCGACGAGAGTAAGGACGAGCCAAAGCGACAAGGCCCGCCAGCCGTCCCCGGACAGATGGAAAATCTGGGAGACTAGGCCGATGCCCGCGAGAAACCCGAACGCGAAAAGAGTCACCGCGGTTTCCCGCCATACTCCCGGCTTTTTTTCCTGCTTGAGAAACCAGAGGCCCAGGCCCACCTGCAGCAAGAAGTAGCCCGCGAGTTTTACGACGTCTCCCAGCTCGTCCCAGTTCGCGGCGATGAGGCTCACGATGCCGGTGAGTATCGTGGTGACGCCTATACCGGCGAGCCCGTACATGGCCCAAGGAGTCGATTCCGCTTTCTCGAACTCGACAATCGCCTTGGCTTGAGGAGCGTTCAGCAGACCTTCGCGTACCCAGGCCTCGAGCCGACGGGGCAAATTGATGATCATGGAAACTGATTGTACACGAACGCGTACTTAATCGAGGATCAGCGTTTGGAGCTGACGCTTCGGAGGCGGCGGCGGATCGGCGAAGAGCTGGTTGGCAATGAGGGTGTCTCCAATGAAGACGGGAACCTTGTTGCGCAAGATATAGCCGATGGAAGAAACCTCGGACACGTAGACGACCTGCACTTCCCCGCTAAAGTCGGGCTCCACGTCGCGGGCGCTTTCCGTCCGGGGATCGGTGTCGCGGAAGATGCGGAAGAGAAAGCCCTGCTTCATTCCGTCGTCGCTGCCTTTGTTGAGCAGAACGAGATCTCCCTGGCCGAAAATTTTCCGCATGGGCTGCTCGCCCACGACGACCCGGCAGGTGAAGTTATCGGGCGGATTGAAGATGGCGGACCACTTCACGGCCTTCTGCAGATTAATGAGCTTGTCGCCCCGCTGTATATTGCCGATCATGCGGATGATCTCCGCTTTCATGAGATTCTCACCGAGGCCGGTGATTTGCACTTCGCCCACGAGCCGCATGAGGGAACCGACCATCGGCGCCCCGGCTTCGGCTTTTTCCATGAGCTCGCGGTCAAAGCGCGCCACGGCGAACTGATCCCCGATATGCACCTGTTCCGCGTTGTAGAGATCGAGGTAAATCTCGTCGAGCTCCGCGAAAGTTTCCTGTACGGTGTACCCGCCGGAAATTTCACCGAGGAAATCTTGATCGCGGGCGACCACCAAAGGCGGGTGGTAGCGGTTTCTCAGCGGGGACGCGAATATCGTATCCGATTCCAGTTCGGTGGCGCCCCCGGGCGAGAGCTTCACGAGGGGAATGCGGATGATTCTTTCGGGAGGCGCGTCACTTCCCTCACGGTAGTATTTGAGGAGCTGGCCCGAGTTGATTTCGTGCGGGTTGGCCAGGTAATCGTTCACCTGCCAGAGCTTGCGCCAAAGAAACGGATCGCCGAACTGTTTCGACGAGATTCCCCAAAGGGTATCGCCGCGGCGGATGGTGTAGGTTTGATTTTCACGCCCTCCGATGAGGTCGAGCCATTTCTCGCGCATGAGACGCGGCCGGACCAAGCCCGCGAGAGTCTCTTCGGCGCGGGAAGCGTCGAGGTAGTACTTGCGAGGCGCCTCACCGCGGGCGGAAAAACAAAACGTAAGACAAAGCAGTAGGAAGAAGGAAGGGTTAAGTGCCGGCCTCTGGCAGTAACGGGACATTCTCATGACTCCTACGGCTTACGGAAAGCTCGGCGAGTTTTCGTGACGCGGTCTCCGCTACCTCCTCTTTCGGAAATCGTTTCATGATTTCCTTCAGAGCGTCGGTCGCCTGAGGCGTTTGTCCCATGCTCAGCAGAGCCATGGCCCGGTGGTAAGACACCTCCGGAATTCGAAAACTAAACGGGTATTTCGTTTCGAGCAGCTGTGCCGCCACTATCACCAGCCCGTACTCCTTGTTATCGTAATGGGCTTTGGCGATCTGGTACTGCGCTCGATCCGAGTACACGTGGTCGGGATTTTCCTTCAAGAACCGTCTGAACTTATCGATGGCTTCGTCGAATTTGCGGTCTTTCGCGAGCTGAAGTCCCTGACGGTAAAGATGGAGTCCCTCGTGACGAGAGTCGACGACCAGCTCGGTCTCTTCTCTCGCCCCGCCCTCTTCCTCGTTCCCCTGGCCTGCGCCCTCGGGGGTCAGTTTAGTTATCGGCAAATTCGCGCGTTTCCTCATTTTGCCGCGCGGCGTGGATGGCTTGGGGGCGACGGCGGGCCTAACGCTGTCCGTCATTCCGTCCATCCGGGCGGCTAGCCGCTCCTGATAAGATTTGGTCTCTTGGACCTGCGCTTCCAGCGAAGAAAGACGCGCGTCCAGCAGAACCATGGGGTCCGGGCCTAAGCTCTTCTGCGAGCTGCACGAGGCCAAGAACAGTACGGACATCGAGGTGAAAGCTTTCTGAAGCATGTTATTATTGTACCGCTTCTCTCTGAAAAATAATTGCTTACTCATGCTTGAACGAATCGACATGGAACGGATCCGGCGCGTGTTGCGCCACCTGGGTTTCGAGTCCTGGGAAATCTACGCCGAGACTCGCACGGTTACGCGCGTGACGGCGGAAGACCGCTTGATCGCCACTCGCTCGGCGACCACCGCCGGACTTTCGTTGCGAGTGAGCGGCGTCGGCGGCACGCGGCAGTTCTCGACGTGCCGTCTCGATACCGAAGGCATTCTCGCCGCGCTCTCCGAAACGGAAGCGCCCGCCGCGCCGACGACTCTCGCCGAGCCCGCGGCGCTCGAAGCGATGGAAACGAAATCGCAGAGACTCAATCAGCTCGTGCGCGGCACCTGGATCGATTCCGAAGGCGTGCGGCTGCATCAGCTTTGCTTTGATTCCGAGCTGCGCGACTTCGAAACGGTCGGCCCCGACGGCATCATCGCCCGTGGGCAGGAAGAATGGGCGGGCGCGACGGCGGAATGGACCGTCGATCGGGAAGGCAAGCCGGTCGCCGCACGCGAAGAGCTTTGGGCCTCCAGCCTCGATACCTTTTTGGAAATCTGGGAACAGAGAAATCCGTTTCGCGCGCGCACGCACCGCTTGCTCCGGCAGACAAATCCCTGGCCCGCGCCCCAAGGCGAAGTGCCGGTATACTGGTCGTCGGCGGCCATCGGTCGGCTCTCGCACTTATTCTTGCGGGCGTTTGAAGGCGATCTGGTTCTCGACAACCTCTCCTTTTTGACCGACGTCGCGCTTCCTTTGAGTCTCCCTTTCTCGCTCACGGAGACCGTGCCCGCCGAAGGAAGTTTCGATCACGAAGGCGCACCCCGGCGCGCGGTCCCGCTTTTTCGAGAAGGTCAGCCTCGCTCGCTCGCGTGCAACCGCCGCGTGGCCGAAGCGATGTCGGTGGCGAGCACGGGGCATTGCCGCCGCCAGTCCTATCTGCACCCGCCCCAGGTCGGCCTTTGGCACCCCGTACTTACCGGTAATAAGGTAGTGCCCTCGCCCCTCTCGCAGCTGTCTTGGGGGCTCGGGATCGGAGATTTCGCGGTGGAGTCTTTCGACCCTTCCACGGGAGACGCGGTGTTACTTCTCACTGATGCCCGGCTCATTCATCAGGGCGAGCTGGGCGAAGCCATCGAAGTGCTGCGGTGGTCCACGAACGTTTTGACTCTGCTCGGGTCGATCTCGTCCTTCTGCGATACGCCCGAGACTTTCGGCTTTCCCATCCTTAAGAAGGGGAGCCGCTGGGTGATTCAGCTTTCGGCCCCGTCCGCCATATCCCCGGCCCTTCACATTCCGGGCGCGGTCCCGCCCAGCCATTACTGGTGAGCCCGGCCTCCTCTTCAAGTAACCTCGACCCCGCGCTTCGCGCGTTCGATCCGGGCCCGGTCTCTGGTTGCTGGTACGAGGTAATCCATTAGATCTCTCCCTTGCGGACTGATCGTTAACGGCAGTCCGATCTTAATGAGGAGTCTGTGAGGCTAAGATCAAAATAGCCTACCTCGGTCCAGCATCCAGCAACCAGTGACCGGCCCGGATCGACTGGTCCCACCTGCCGTTTGGCGTTTGACGGCTCGCCATGCTATATCGTCCCGATGTTTGCCATCGTGGACAAGATCGATAAAGCTATGGAAACGCAGAAGAAGTGCACCCTCATCGATAAGATGGGACGTCATCTCCATGGCACCGTTCTCGATACTTGGGTGATGCATTCGGGCGGCAAGCTCCGCGGAAAAGTGAAATTCCGTTCGGAGGAAATGGGCGACGTCGAAGTCGATGCGAACGACGTGCTCGATCTAATCGTTCCTAAGTAAGGAGGCTTTCGGTGATTGTCGGAGTGCCAAAAGAAATCAAGAATCGCGAGAACCGGGTCGGCATGCTTCCCACGGGAGTGAGAGCGCTTACCGCCGCCGGACACAAAGTTTTAGTTCAGAAGAACGCGGGCCTGGGCAGCGGAATTCCGAACGAGGCGTTCGAGGCCGCGGGCGCGAAAATGCTCGATTCCGCGAGCGACATCTGGGCGGCCGACATGGTCGTGAAAGTGAAGGAGCCTCTCGAAACGGAGTTCACTCACCTTCGTCCCGGACAAATTCTTTTCACCTACCTACATCTCGCGGCGGAACGGCGGCTCACCGAAGAGCTCATCGAGAAAAAAGTCACTGCCATTGCTTACGAGACGATTCAGGAAGCCAACAATAATTTGCCGCTCCTTCGCCCCATGAGCGAAGTGGCCGGCCGCATGTCGGTGCAAGTCGGCGCCTACTACCTGCAAAGCAGCTGGGGCAGCGATCAAGCCGGCCGCGGCGTGCTTCTCGGCGGCGTTCCCGGCGTGCTTCCCGGGCGCGTCACCGTCATCGGCGGCGGCGTCGCCGGCTGTAACGCGGCTCAAGTCGCTCTCGGCATGGGAGCCATCGTCACCATTTTAGACATCGACCCGAAACGGCTCGAGTACCTCGATCACGTGCTTAAAGGCCGCTGCCTCACTTTGATGTCGAACATCGACAATATCGACGAGAGCGTCTCCAAGGCGGACTTGGTCATTGGCTCCGTGCTCGTTCCGGGAGCGCGCGCACCGAAGCTCGTCAGTGAAAAAACGATCATGAAGATGGCTCCCGGCACGGTGGTCGTCGACATCGCGGTGGACCAGGGCGGTTGCATCGAGACCTGCCGTCCGACCTCGCACGAAGCGCCTACTTTCGTTAAGCACGGCGTGACTCATTATTGCGTCACCAACATGCCGGGCGCGGTGGCCAGAACGTCCACCTTCGCGCTGACCAACGTCACCCTTCCCTACGCGCTTAAGATAGCGAACCAGGGTCCGGAGGCGGCCGGCCGCGGGCACGGTCCGTTGCGCCTCGGTTTCAATACGATTCAGGGCAAGCTGGTACATGAATCGGTGTCTCAATCGCACAACCTTCCGTTCACGAAGCTGGAACTGTAAGCTTCATGAAGCAGAACCGCACCCTGGTCATCGTCCCGACGTACAACGAGTTCGAGAACATCGGCGCGTTGATCCTTCATCTCACCGAGCAGAGGGATAACGTCGACATTCTCGTGGTAGACGATAACTCACCGGATGGAACGGCGGACATCGTCCGGCGCTTCACCGATCATGACCCGCGGGTGCACCTGCTCTCGCGAGCCAAAAAGGGTGGGCTTGGCGCTGCTTATTGCGCGGGCTTCGATTGGGCGTTCGAGCGGCATTACGACCGAGTCGTCCAGATGGACGCCGACTTCTCTCACAACCCGGCCTATCTCGCTCCCATGCTGAGCGCGCTGGAGAGCTATCCCATCGCCACGGGCACGCGTTACGTCGAAGGCGGCGGCACCAAGGGCTGGGGCGCGTTCCGACAGCTCTTGTCCAAGGGCGGAAACTGGTACGCAAAAACGATTCTGAAGCTTCCTTACCAGGATCTCACGGGCGGCTTCATGGCCTGGAGCAAAGCGGCGCTTCAAAAAATCGACTACCGCACCATTCGCTCCCGCGGGTACGCCTTCCAAGTGGAGCTGAAATTTCGCGCGCATCAGAACGGTCTGAAGATGGCTGAAGTGCCGATCGTTTTCGAGAACCGGCGTTTCGGGACGTCGAAGATGAGCAGCCGTATCATTGGAGAAGCCGCGCTCCGCGTCCTCCAGCTGAAACGTTTCACCTGAATATGGCCGCGAAAGACGCCAAACAACGGGCCGAGAAAATCAGAGCCGCGCTCCGCGAGGCCAACTACCGCTACCACGTGCTCGATCAGCCGACGATTTCCGACGAGGCTTACGACAAGCTGTTCCGGGAGCTGCTTACTCTCGAGGAAGCAAATCCCGCCTTGCGCGATCCGCACTCGCCCACCCAAAAAGTGGGCGCCACGATTCTGGATAAGTTCAAGAAGTACAAGCACCACGAGCCGATGCTGTCGCTGCAAAACGTTTATGCTACCGAGGAAATGGCGGAGTTTTTCGAGCGCTGGCAGGCTTCGGTCGGGGATAAATTCGACGTGGTCGCCGATCTCAAGCTCGATGGCCTCGCCATGGAGCTCGTGTACGAGAAAGGCCGACTCAAAGTCGCGGCCACGCGCGGGGACGGCACTACCGGGGAAGACGTTACCGAGAACGTGCGTACGATTCGCTCCATCCCCCTCGTCTTGCGCGGAGAGCATCCCGATATCGTCGAGATCCGCGGCGAAGTGATGCTGCTCAAAGAAGACTTCATCGCTCTGAACAAGGAACGCCTCGAAGCGGGCGAGGCCACCTTCGCTAATCCCCGGAACGCGGCGGCGGGCAGCATCCGGCAGCTCGATCCGAGAATCGCGGCGAAGCGTAAACTCGATTTTTTTTCTTATGGCGCGGGCCGGATGGGGGACGCCTCGCTAGAGAGCCTCTGGGACATGATGGAGCAGTTCCGCAAATGGGGACTGCGCACCAGCCCCGTCGCCAAGCGCGTGAAGTCGTTCGACGAGATCGAAGCGTTCCACTCGAAGATCGAAAAAGAGCGTGAAGCCTTGCCCTATGAAATCGACGGCATCGTGCTGAAAGTGAACTCTTTCAAGCATCAAAGAGAGATGGGCTTCGTCGCCCGCTCTCCGCGCTGGGCCGTCGCCTATAAGTTCCGGGCGCAGGAAGGCATCACTCGCCTGCTCGACGTGGCTTTTCAAGTGGGCCGGACAGGCGCCATCACGCCCGTTGCGGTATTAGAGCCTGTGCAAGTCGGCGGCGTGGAAGTGAGCAGCGCGACTCTCCACAACGCCGATCAGATTGAAACGCTTGGCGTTCGGATCGGTGACAAAGTCGTCGTCAAACGCGCGGGGGACGTCATTCCCAATATTCAAAGCGTGCTTACCGAAGCCCGCACGGGAAAAGAGAAGCCGGTTCGTTTTCCGACAAAATGTCCTTCCTGCGAAGGCCAGGTCGTACGCACCGAAGGCGAAGTCGCCTACCGCTGCGTAAACGTCGCGTGCCCCGCGAAGATGGCGGAGGCCGTAAAGCATTTCGCTTCAAAGCGCGCGATGAACATTGAAGGCCTGGGCGACAAGTGGGTCGACGTCTTCGCCTCGGCGGGACTGGTTACCCGGATTTCGGATCTCTATAAGCTCACGACGAAATCCTTGCGGGAGATCGATAGACAGGGAGAGCGCTCTTCGGAAAAGCTCATCCAGGCCATCGAGGAGAGCAAGACTCGCCCCTTGGCGCGCTTTCTCTTCGGCCTCGGCATGCGCTTCGTAGGCGAGCGTACGGCGGACTTGCTCGCCACGCACTTCGGAACGCTCGATTCGTTCATGGAAGCGACCGAGGAAGACCTTCTGAACGTCGAGGAAGTCGGCGAGAAAGTCGCGGCCAGCATCGCCGAGTTCCTGGGCGACAAGAAGAACATCCAGGAAATCGAGCGCATGAAAAAGCTCGGTGTCCTTCCCGAGGCCGCCCGCGAGGATTCCTCGGGACCCAAAACGGTCCTCGGAAAGACGTTCGTCATCACGGGCGAGCTGCAGGGCTTGTCCCGCCGGGACGCCGAGAACCTCATCCGCTCTCACGGGGGCAAGGTGACGGGCTCGGTCAGCAAGAATACCGACTTCGTCGTCGTCGGCGAATCGCCCGGGTCGAAGCTCAAAAAAGCCGAGGAACTGGGCGTCGCCCTTCTCGACAAATCAAAGCTCCTCAACGTCCTAAAAAAAGGCGCCGCCTCTTAAAAAATCTACTTTTAAGTAGCTCAAGTGAGGGCGGCGAGGTCGCGGATGAGCTTAGGGCCCTGGTAAACGAACGAGGTGTAAACCTCGATCAGGTCGGCGCCCGCCGCGCGAAAGGCCCGCGCATCAGCGAGACTCGAGATGCCCCCTACCCCGATGACTAGTTTATGGGCAGGCAGATGCCGGCGAGCCAAACTGACGCACTCGAGCGAGCGCTCTCTCAGAGGCGGTCCCGAAAGGCCGCCTGCCGGCGCCTGGAGAATCTTTTCGGCGAGAGTGCGCGAGGTATTGGTTAATACCGCGCCGGAAATTTTCCGGGACGCGCCGATGAATTTCAAGAGCTCTTCCAAAGAACCCGTCTCCAAGTCCGGAGAGAACTTCACGAGAACGGGGACTCCCGAAGGCACTACCCCTTCAAGAGCTTCCAAAAAGCCCAGGGTTTGCAATTTGACGAGCCCGGGCGTGTTGGGAGAGCTCAAGTTCACGACGAACCCGTCGACTACGTCACTAAGCGCTTGCATTCCCTTTTGGTAATCCGAGAGTGCGTCCTCCTCGGGCGTGATCTTATTTTTCCCGACGTTTCCCAGAAGGGGAAAACCCGGGAGGCGATTGCGGTAGCTCAGAATGTGCCGTCGAAACTCAGGGAGGCCGCAGTTATTGAACCCCATGTGATTGAGTAACGTCTGCCCGTCCCGCCGGAAGAGCCGCGGCTTCGGGTTTCCGCTCTGGGCAACGGGAGTCACGGTGCCTACTTCAATGAAACCGAAACCGAGCGTCGAGAGCGCGGCGAAAAGCTCGGCGTTCTTGTCAAAGCCCGCCGCGAGGCCGACGCGCGTGGCGAACTTCAATCGGGGCGCTCCGGAAAGAATCGTAAACACCTCCGGCGCCTTCGGAGCAAGTCCGGAAACATGAAAGCGGAGCCATTGCCATAGTCGCAAGCCAAGGGCGCCCATGCGATGAGCGGTTTCGGGGGGTAGACACAAAAGCAGGCGATGGACGATGCGCAACATGGCATCCAGAGTCTAGCAGCCCGTTAGAGCTGGTTCAAAAGAAGACTGGCGATACCGCCCGCGCCGATGACGGCCCAGGAAGGCGCGCGCCACTTGAGAGATACGAAGGACAAAACCGCAAAGATCACCCCGGCCCGCCGGTTAGTCACCACGGTGAAGCCGAAAACCACGCTCGCGGCGAGAATGCAGCCGATGACGGTCGGGATCGCGCCCTGCTGAAATTTTCCGAGAAAGGGCGTGCCCATGAGCTTCTTTCTTAGGAGCGGCAAGAGCCCCAAAACGATGATCGCTCCGGGCAAGTAAATACCGGCGGTCGCCGCAAGCGATCCTAGAAGGCCGAGCGCCCGGTAGCCGATGAAGACCGCGCAAATCGTAATGGGGCCGGGAGTGATTTGGCCGAATGCGACGGCGTCCAGAAACTGCCCTTGAGTGAGCCACCGGTAAACTTCCACCGTCTCATGCTGGAGAAGAGGAACGATGGCGAGACCGGTTCCGAAGGTAAAGGCCCCGGCCTTGAAATGAACCCAAAAGAGCGGCAATAAAACGGAAGCTTGGCGGTGGAGCGTTTTTCCCGCAAGCACCATGGCGAGCCCCCCGGCCAGGATGATGAGGGGCTCACCGCGCGGCCAAACCCACATGAAGATCGCGCCGGCCATGGCAAACGCCCAGGCCTGGGCCGATTCCCGGTACGGGCGTCCCATGCGCAGCACGCTATCGATGATGACGACGAGGGCTCCCGCCCGAAGCCCTTCCGCCACGATTTCAAAACCGCTGAGCCGTTGCACGCTCGCATAAAAAATGCTCAAGGCGAGCATCATCAAGAAAGAAGGAAAGATGAAGGCGAGCCCCGCGACCGCGCCGCCCACCCGGCCGCGCAGAAGAAAGCCGACCGAAAGCGCCATCTGATAAGCGACGGGCCCGGGAAGCATTTTGCAGAGAACGAAAGACTCGTTGAATTGGGTGACCGAGAGCACTTTTCGTCTGTGGCAGAACTCCTGTTCCATCATCGCGATGAGCGCAATGGGGCCGCCGAAGCCAGTGGCTCCGATGCGAAGAAAAACGGCGACGAGCTGGGAGAGGGACATCGAAGAGGTAGGTTAGAGGAGGCGGAAGAATTAGGAAAGAAAAAGGTTCCCTTAAGGCGCGCGGGGCAAGCCGCGAGGCTTGGGCCGCGCGCCTTAAGGGAACCCAATCGACTATCGCTGACGAGCCACGAGGCGCCCGCATTCTCCTTCGGAGAGCGGTTCGGCACTCTTGTTCTTCAGCTCCATGCATTGAAAGAACACCCGCAGTTTATTGCCGCCATCGGCGGTAACCACGGGCAATGGGAGCTTATCCTTGTTGCGCGACTTCGCCCAAGCTTCAGGCGCCACGCCGTGGACGACGTTCGTAGTCCGGGGCGCCTTCTTCTTGGGACTGCTCAACGCAACGGCCTCCTCAGTTACTGAGGATCCTGTTCCTTCGTCTTCGAAGAGGGAAGGTACGCCTTCCACTTCTGCAGACGCGACTGAAGCTCCTTCACTCGATCGGTGAGCTTCAGGTCCTTTACCTTTGCCAGGATTTGATCTTTCACCATGCTGCCGTCCTTTGTGTGAGTTATTCGAGGAGCGCCCGGTGTTTCTCCCGGCGGGCCTCGAAGAGGTAGAGGAAGTAGACGCGTGCAGTCCGACCTCAGGCGCGATGGAATCAGTGCGGGGGAAATAAATATATGCCCCCACGATTCCCGCTAAAAATATAATGCCTAGGAAGGTATCTTTCACAGTCAGCCTCCTCCGTTTCCCCGGATTTCCCCTTGTGCAACCTCCGCGCCACGCGAGTTCCCGCACGAGCGAACCACGGACGCGCCAATTCGTGGCCCATTTGGGGCGCTCGCGTCCCAAAGAACGTCACTTTGCCTGATTCTATGGACCGGTTCTCACCCCAATCGTTGGATTACGAACCAAGACGTGCTCTGTGCTTCACCCGGCGAGGCGTCACTTTCCGAGAAGGTTCGCGCGCCGGATTTGTCGGCTCCACCAAGACCCGGAACGATTCACGCACGATGTCTTCCATCCGCCCTTCGGGAAATTTGCGCCGCAACCGATCCTGCAAAGTACGAAAGCTCTCATCATAAGAGTAAATTTGGTTTGGGGGATCCGGATCAGGAAACCCAATTTTAGATATGTCTTCTAGTAGGAGCGGATGGCCGAGCTCCTAATAAGGAAGCGGTCGGATCGGGCCGGGACAAAAGGCAGCGGGGGCCGTTCGGCGCGGACTCCTCCCCGAGATCCCGCTGTCCTGGCTGGACACCGGTCACCCCGCCAGCGTCGGAAGGCAAGGGCGTCCAGTAACCCACCCACCCCCACGTTCCCCGGGGCTCATCATTGATCACTTATCGCGCTGCGATAAGTGTCTGCTGTGACTTCCCTTCGGGTTTATTTTCTAATGCCCCA
>JAYUGC010000127.1:0-27097 GCA_043767805.1 Pseudomonadota bacterium
CGATGTCGACCGGGATGTTTTTCATCCGGTCGAGGAGCATGGCCATTTCCGGGCGAACGACGCCGTACTTGTCGAGAAGCGCTTTCGCTTTCGCGTAAGAGCCTTCGGCCTGAAGCGTGAGGATTTCCCCCGTGAGCTTCGTAACCGCGGCTTTCGTCTTCGCCGGAACCACTTCGAACGTGCCGTCTTTACGGTGCGCGAAGGCGCCTTCATCCCAGAGATAGTTGAACTGGAGCGCGATGCCTTTGCCGTGCGCTTCCCCGATGCCGAACCGCACGGTGCGGAAGGAGCTCGAGAGGAAGGTGGTATACATGGTCTTCTCTAGCGAGCGATCGAGCACGCCCTTGTCGACCAGATACTGCAACGCAAAGAGGCCCGTGATGTCGGCCTTCGCTTCTTCGATGGCCGAGTACAGCTCCTTCAGCTCCCCGCGAACGGTGGTCTTCTTGCCGTTCACTTCGATGTTGTGCGGCCCGATGCCGTGCGCGAGCTCGTGCATGAGAATGTGCGTGAAGAACGGCTCGAACTGCACCTGAGGCTTGTCGGTCTTGGCGAGCGCCACGTCCGTGATGGGCGTGAGGATGCGGTTGAATTTCGATTCCTGCACGTTGTGGAGCATCACCCGCTTGGATCCTTTTTCCTGAACGACTTTTTCATCGTTGGGAAGATTGAAGGCGGCGGTCGCGACTCCGCGGCGCGCTTCACCCGAGGCGAAAACCTGATCGACGACCCGAATCGGAGCCATGGCGCCGAGCTTCGGATTCTTGTACTTCGCGTCCATCGGAAGGTGGTCTTCGATGTCTTGAAGCTCGGAGCTGAACTTCGTGAGCTTATTGGTCTCGGCTTCGTTACGAACCGTGATGAAAGCTTCGAACGCCGCTTTGTAGCCGAAAAGCTCGTCTTCGTAGGTCTCGTAAGGCCCAATGGTTATTTCGAGGGCCGCGTCGAGATCCATCCAGGCGACGTCACTCTCATAGTAATCGTCTTTGCCGAACGCTTCCGCGCGGGTGTTCAGGAAATTACGAAGCGTAGCGTTCTTAGTGAGCTGCGCGGCTTCCTTCAAAGCCTTCGCCGCCGGAGCCAAGTAAGGCTGATACGCCTGAGAGTAAGGAATCATCTCGAGCTTCTTGCCGGAGGTGCGCCGAATGACGGTGAAGAAACCGACCGCGCTCGCTTTGTCCTTTTCGGGAAGGGCCGCAGTCCAGTTTTGAAATTCTTCCTTCGTCATGTCCTCGGGGTAGTAACCCGCGCCCTGAGCCTTATGAGCCGGCGCGCCCGGAACGAAGGGTAGGGACTCTTCGAGGCGGAGCCAAGGGCCGACGTTTTGCCGGAAGAGATGGGCGCGAGCTTTGCCGAGCGGATTGGTCTCATTCGCGAGCTGTTTTTCCAAAGCGGGATTACCCGCCCAAGCCTGGCGCAGAAAGATCGGGTCCATGTACTTGGCCGCTTCGATGATTTTCGCGAGCGCTTGCTGCTCGGACTGAGGGAGCACCGACAAATCCGCCGTCAAAGTAACGGGGGTAAGCTGAGCCGCCGATTTTTGCAGCTCGCTCGCTGTCCATTTCAGCGGGGGAGTTTTCACTGTCACTGGTTTAGCCGTCACGCCGTTTGCCGCCAAGGTAAGGGAAATTAGAAATAGCTGGAACCACGCCTTCATTACTTGTCGCTCCTCAGGTTTAGAGGAAAAGACGTAGCATGGCGCGAGCCCAAATTCCAGGACGGCGGCAACGCTTGGCGACGTAGAGAGCTTAGGCTTTCTTAGGAACCAGATCGCGAACGGCGTACGCTTCGAGGCGGCGGTTCAAGATTTCGATTTCACCTTGAATCTTACGCATTTCAGAAGGAGGAGCAGAACGGCGAATGGCTTCTTGAAGCTTGGACTGAAGCTCGCGGCGTTTTTCTAGGTCGGCTCTTTCGTCTTTAGAGGTAGGGTCGAAAGTCATAGTTTAACTATATCAGAGGGGAAGCCGTCTCCGCGCTCACTTTTTGAGCAAGCTCATCCAACCTGTCCGTGCACGGGGCGTTGAAGCTCGCTCACAGACGGATGAAAGCTTCGTTTCTGACCCTCTGCGCCATCTTTCTCTTCGCTGCCTCAGCCTCTGCCTTGGATGAGTCGGTCCCGAGAGGCCGCCGACGCTCTACTTGCGATGTTAGCAAGCTCCAACAAGGACGCGCGGTTGAAAGGACTGGAGGGTTTTCAGGACCATTATTATCATCCATGTTCCTATGCTAGCCGACGATGGCAGCCCCAATCTCTGGTTCGAGGCGAGCCCTCGATGTGCCGAGCGATCGCGGCGATTTCGTGATAAGGGATGCCCGTGGCGAAAGTAGACGTTTTACAACCTAAAACGTGGGTGCCCTATGAGCCCTCGATGTGCCGAGGCTGCTGGGCCGCGTGCTGTACTTTGCCTGTAGTGGTGAACTCGGAAGATCTGTTTCACATGGGTTTTCTCACGCTCTATGAAGTGAACGGCCCACTCAAGCGCATCGCCAACCGCTTGAAGCGGGAAGGTATCATTCGCTCTTACCGAGAGCGCTCCCGCACCTTCATCTTGCAGCGTACCAAAGCGGATGACTGCATCTTTCTCGACGAGAAAAGACGCTGCAAGATTTACGAGCGCCGACCTTTTGTCTGCCGTAAGTTTCCCGAAAATGCGGCCCGTCCTGGACACTGTCCTTCCTTGAGGAAAAAGGCCTAATGACCGCTTGGCTGCTTTCCGGAAAAGCCTTTCCCATTGCCGCGGCCGGTTCGCCCCCTGAAAAGATTCTGGCCTCTTCGGATGATTTGGCACGGCGCCTGCAACTTTCGGCGCCCGAGGTGCCAACGTATGTTCCAGAGAGAAGCCGTATTGATTCCAGTGGGGCACGTAGCGCTGGAGGGCGATCTAGCCGTGCCCGATTCCGCACGAGGGCTAGTGCTCTTTGCTCACGGTAGCGGGAGTAACCGTAAGAGCTCGCGTAATATTTCCATTGCCACCAGGCTGAACCAGGGAGGCTTTGCCACACTTCTGTTCGATCTGCTGACACCGGTAGAGGCGAAAATAGACGCGGCGACGAAAGAGTTCCGCTTCGACATTCCCTTTCTTGCTTTGAGGCTCAGCGGCGCGACGGACTGGATCGCTCAAGTCCCCCAGCTAAGCGATCTGCCCCTCGGCTATTTCGGGGCGAGCTCGGGCGCGGCGGCGGCCATGGTGGCGGCGGCGGAATTTCCCCGTTCGGTGCAAGCCGTGGTCTCTCGCGGTGGAAGGCCCGACCTCGCCGAGGATTGTCTGGAACTCGTTCGTTGCCCGACTCTGCTCCTCGTCGGGTCCGCGGACACTCCGGTGCTTGCTCTTAACGAGACCGCGCTCGACCGCATCGCTTCCCAAGACAAAAAACTCGAAAAAATTGCGAACGCCGGGCACCTCTTCGAGGAGCCGGGTACGCTCGAGCAAGTAGCCGAGCGGGCAGTCGCTTGGTTCGATCAGTTCCTGCCTTACCAGCGTTTATCGCACCGGGAGTTTCGCGACCACCAAAGACGAGCGACGTCCTAGGACGAGCGGCGGCTCGATTTCGACTGAGGCTGAATGGAGCAGCTTTCCGAAACGAGATCGTAGACGATGACCGCTTCGCCTCGCTCGAGCTGGCGCTTGACCTGGGCGACTTTCGTCTCGAGCTTCACTTCTTGAGTCCCATAGTCCGTCCCATTTCGAAGAATGAACGCCTCGATGACGCCGCCAAGGGTCTCCGGAGCGAGCTGGTCGAATGGAATCTCCACGCCTTCTTCCGCGATTTCGTTTTGCGGGATCTCATTCATAAAACTCAGTCACCTATCTTTTTTTTCAATGTGAACCAGAAGCACGCGCCTTCGCCGGGATGGGACTCTACTCCTATTTGGCCGCCATGCAATTCCAAGGATAGGCAGGATAAACGCTAGATTTGTCGGCGGCTCTGAACGTCGTAATCGACGTTATGTGAATGGATAGGCCACTTCAGCCCGGTTTCGCCGCTTTCGAGCACGACTATTTCCGACGCAACGCCATCCTTATCTCGGACGCCCAAGCGCGTCGGCTGATGCCTCAGTAGGCAGGTGTGGCCGCCGGAAAACCGGCGGCCGTTCGCTTTGGGACGAACGAGCGCCAACGCCGAAAGAATCTATTTTGCGTGTTTGGGCAGAAGGCGACCCACGCTGAAGAGCGCGAGCCCGGCAAGGCAGAGGCCCGGAAGGCTTGCTTCCGCCATCCGCTGCCAAAGCTCAGCCGGCCACAGGGCTTTGGGAATGACAGCGTAAAGGCCGGCAAAAAACCACATCGGCCAAGGGATTGAGTCTTCCGCGGCTCGGTAGACGAGTGGAAAAAGAAAGAGAGCCGTCAAAGCCCAGCTGAAGGGACCGCCTAGAAAAAAAGCCGAGCACAAGAGCGGAAACGCGACACGATTTTCGTCGGCTCCTCGTCTGACGAAGACCCAAGCCAGAACGAAAAGGCTCCCCTGAATCAGCAAAGCGAACGTGCTCGCCAGCGAGAAGGCCGATGAAGGAGACATATGAAACACCCCGTTTACAAAGCGGTAGAGCACCGCCGGCGGTGACTGATAAGACACTAAGCCCGGTCCGGCGGCGAACGGATACAGGCTCAAGGCGTGAGACCATCCTTTCCACCAAAGACCGAATGTCCCGAACGGCAGCAGAAGCCAGGAGAGGAGAACGAGAAAGGCAACACCCAGTGCTATCCACCCGGCCTTGCGCGGTCGATTGGTCAGCGCGAACCAGGCGAGAAACATCGCCGGTTGGACCTTGATAAGAATCGCGAGTCCGAAGCAAATGCCTCCTGCCAGCTCATAGCGGATTTCCTTGCGATGGATCAGATCCCATCCGGCCACGCAAAGTAGAAAGAGCGGCATGTTGATGTTGCCTGAGAGAAAAACATCCGAAAGCGCGTGAGCGAATACCAGCACGAAAAAGAAGGCCTGCCGAAAATCGAGCCCGCGCTCCACGGTCCGCCGAGCGATGTAGTAGAGACTCGCGACGTTTCCTAAAGCCCAAATCAACTTGGCGGCTAGGAGCGGAAGAAAGGTTAAAGGCACAAGGCCGAGAACGACGACAGGAGACTGGAAAAAGTCACCCCAGTTGCCTTTGTCGACGGGGTAAGGAGAGTGGGAAAACTGCCCTGCCACCGCTTCCGCGGTGCGCCGGTAATAGTCGGAGAAATCCACTGACCGCAGAAATTGGAAAAAGCAGACGAAGACTACGAGTCCAATCAACCCCTTCGCGGCTCGGGAACTTCTCTCAAAGCCCGTTTCTGGACAAAGCATGGGCGATAACATATGCCATTCGCACATGAGTGCCAGGGAAATTTGCGCGGTCGTACTATCCGTATGCTTCGCCTTCATCGGTTGTGAAGCGCTGGTGCGAAAGCTGGCTTCTCCGCCCCGTTACTTGCTTCTCTCTCAGATGGAGAGCGCGGCGTTACCCGCCTTGTCGAAGGCTTCGAACCCCGTCACTCAAGGGGGATCTAAAAGTTGGCTGTACCAAAGCACCCCCTCTGGCCGCAGGTTAAAGCCCAACGTCCGAGGTCTCATCCAAAGGCACTACCTAAATGGCCGGGACATCGAGATTCGGACCAATTCGCTTGGATTGCGTGGCCCCGAAATCGACTGGAGCCGGCGGCCCCGCTTTCTGTTTCTCGGCGATTCCATCACCCATGGAGACTATTTGGACGAAAGGGAAACCTTCGTGGCTCTCGTTCGCGATCTCGCCGAAAGATCGGGCAAGTCTTGGGAGACGCTGAATGCCGGTATTGGTTCGATTGGTATAGGCACCGAACATGCGATTTTGCGCGAACTAGGCCCGCTGATCAAGCCCGACATGGTCGTGCTCGGACTCTATCTAAACGACTTGGTTTCCTCCCCCGCGGTTGAACTGGTTCAGCTGCCTCCGCTGCTGAAACATAGCTGGATTGCGCAATACGCGTATCAGGCTTATTCCACCGGCAGGTTTCTTTTGTCCGAAAAGAACGCCATCACGGTTCGTCCGGGCGAATGGGACGCGTGGAAGCAGCAAACCGCGGCGCAATTTCCGGCCGGCTCCGGGGACTACCGAGACAGCCGACCCGCTTTCAACCAACTCATTCAAGACAGCTTTCGGGACTGGGGTTCTGCGTGGAGCGAGAGCGCCCGGGGACGAATCCTCGAGGAGGTGGCCTCCATCGAAGCCGATTGCCGCAAGTTGGGCGCCAAATTGGTGGTAGCTCTCTTGCCCATTCGCCAACAGACGGAAACGAGTTTCGACTCGGACGAGCCGCAGAGGGCGCTGATTGCGGAACTTCAAAAGCGGGGGACCATGACTCTCGATATACTGCCCAAGTTGAGAGCGGCCTACCGTCAGGCGCCTGGTGAGCCTCTCTTTTACGATCAGTGTCATCACACGCCGAAGGGGAGCCAGCTGGTCGCGAAGTCGCTTTTTTCGTTTTTGGATGCCGCGGCTTCAAGTCACTGAGGGCTTTCTAGAAGCCGAACAGCTGTCGTCTAAAAGGGCTTTTTTTCGGTCGAGACGACTTGTGTTTCAGGATGCTGAGCGGTTCTTTCATAGCATAACCCTGACGAGCTATCCCACCATCAAGGACGACATCCAAAACGCGGGCGGAGAATGGGTCGACCAGGAAGTCGTGCAGAGCGGTAACTTGATAACGAGCCGCAGCTCCAAAGATCTACGGGCCTACAACCAAAAAATGATCGAGCTCTTCGCACGCCTGTGCCGCGCCCGCAAAGCCGCTTAGCTCTCTTAAGAGCTACTTAGTACCTTTTAAGAGACTAGGTTCCCGTCGCGGCGGTTTTTAGGGCGAGGCGAAGCGTTGCCTTGGCCCAGTTGAGCGGCGTTATGGGGCTGGGAGCAAAGAAGCGATCGCCCTTATCGACTACCGTATTGTAAGACTCAGGCAAGGCAAGTCCGGGGACTGGTCTTCCATCCGCGCCGAGGCGACTCTCTCCGGTGAGCTGTCCGAGCGCCCGGTTCAGAAACTCAATCTGGCTACGACGATACTCAGACTTTTTCGTCGTTTCGTAGACGGAGCCCAGCGCTATCGACATCCAGGAATCGAAAAACCACTGGGCTTCGGTCCCTTCGAGAAATTGCTTACCCCGGGCGGCGAACTTGGACGCCGAGCTGGAGTCATCGGTCTTTTCGGCGAGAGTTTGCTTCTCCTCGGGGAACCAGAAGTTTCCCGACTGATAGGAATCGCCGATATAGCGTTTGATGCCCACTTCCCCGACGAGAGGCCGTACGAGCTTCAAGACTTGCTCCTGCCGATCCGAGGTCAACCGGGACAGGCGAGCCGGATAGATTAAATTCAGGAGGGCGGCGTCTGATTTGCGGTAACGGGGAGAGTCCACCGCATACAGAGGAGACTCGCCACCAGCATCGAGCTGCTTGAAGAGACGTTCGTACCCTTGGTCGACGAGCTTATCGATTTCTTTTTCAGAGAGAAGCCCGCGCTTTTTGAGTGCTTTGTAGAAGGCTTGAGTCTCAGGCGCCTTGTCTTTGGCGAGAATCTGCAACCGCTCGAGTCCGGAAATGACCAGACCCATCGACGAGCTATTGGTTCGCTCGATCTCTTCCCAGCTTCCCGCATCCTCCATTTCAAAGTACTTCACCGCTTTGAAATAGGTGGGAAGCCGCGCCAGGGCTTCTAAGCGAGCCGGCGTCCAAGTCTTTTTGTCGAATCGTCCTGTCTCGGTCACGGCGCGCACGGTGAGATCGAGCCAGAGCCCTAGGGCGTCATTCTGCTTGTGGTTCCAAGGTTGATCGGACTTTCCCACCTGAACGTCGCCGAAGCGCTTCGAGTTGCCGTCGAACCGGATGTGAGGCACGTTCATCGCGCCTTTAGTCCCTTGCAAAAGTGAGGGCCGGGCCGTGACCAAGCGCCGCCGCTCCAGCTGACGGGGGCTCGCGAAGTAATCCCAAAGCGTGGTGATGACTCGGATGGCATCGTTCTCGGTCTCGACGCTGGAGGCGAGAGCGAGGTACGCCCACAGGCTATCTCGGACCCAAATCGCGTCGTAGTTGGTCGGATCTTTCTCGCTCTCGGTCACGCGCTCGGCCGCCGGCACGACACCGCGATCGGTTACCGAAATGCGTAGCGGAGTCGCGAGCCATTGCTTCCACATCTCGAGCTGGGCGGCGTCGTACGAGGCCTGAATCTTCTTGGCGACCGCCGGATGATTCACCACGACGGTGTAGGCCGTCTCGTCTTGCCCGACTTTGACCGGCTCGGACAGCGCGGTCTCGCGCAAATGCGTGAGCAGCTCGTGTCTAGCGACTCCCGGGTTGTCAGTCGGATTGGTCGCGAGCGCGAGGCTCATAAAGCAAAAGAGGAATTTCAATTTAGTCCTTCTTCAGTTTCAAGGCAGCGAGGGCCGCAAACGGATTCTGGGTGAGCTTCTCCGATTGGCGCGGCTTCGGCG
Source organism: Pseudomonadota bacterium (assembly GCA_043767805.1). GTDB lineage: Bacteria > Bdellovibrionota > FAC87 > UBA2466 > UBA2466 > CAZZHG01. The sequence continues at coordinate 8,437 of JAYUGC010000127.1, forward strand.
GAGGGCGGCGATCTCGATCCCGGTCGCGGTCTCTGTCGCGGTTATGCCGTCCCCGATCCTGCTTTGGTTTCGGCTCGGTGAGAATGAGCGGCGGTCCCTTCTTGACCTCGGGCTTTGGTTTCGGCTCGGTAAGAATGAGGGGCGGACCCTTTTTGAGCTCTTTAGGGGGCCGCGGCGGGCGAGGGGCCCGAGGCGCGCGCGGCTCACGCGGTTTTTTGGGCTGGGCCGCGGCCTGGGGGCTCTTCATGGAAAGCGAAATGCGGTTACGAGCCACGTCGACTTCGATGACCCGGACCATGACTTTATCGCCGGGACTGACGACGTCTTTCGGATCTTTGACGAACTTGTCGGCAAGCTGAGAGAGATGGACCAAGCCGTCCTGGTGCACGCCGATGTCGACGAAGGCGCCGAAGTTCGCGACGTTCGTCACGATACCGGGGCACATCATCTCGAGCTTCAAGTCCGCGACGGTTTGAATGTCTTCGCGGAACTGAAACACTTCAAAGCGCTCGCGGGGATCGCGGCCCGGCTTCTCGAGCTCCTGGACCACGTCCTGAAACGTGAAAGGGCCGAGCGCGGCCTTCAAAGGCTCGGCGGCCTTCACCAGGGAAACGCCTTCGCCGAGAAGATCCGTCGTACTCTTGCCGATGGATTTCGCAAACGTCTCCAGCGCTTCGTAACGCTCGGGGTGAACGCCCGTATTGTCCAAGGGATGATCGCCGCCCGCGATTCTTAAAAAACCGGCGGCTTGCTCGAACGCCTTCTCGCTAAAGCGAGCGACTTTCAGAAGCTGTTGCCTCGATTTATAGAGTCCCGATTTATTGCGGTGCTCGACGATGTTTTTGGCGAGGGCGGGCCCAATACCGGAAACGCGCGCCAAAAGGTAAGGGGAGGCAGTATTTAGATCGATGCCGACGGAGTTTACGCAAGAATCGACGACCTCTTCCAGACCGCGCTTTAACTGCGGCTGGGAAACGTCGTGCTGGTACTGGCCGACGCCGATGCTTTTCGGATCGGTTTTAACCAGCTCGGCCAGGGGATCTTGCAGTCGACGGGCGATGGAAATCGCGCCGCGCACGGTGATGTCCAGATCGGGAAATTCTTCGCGGGCCACGTCGCTCGCGCTGTAGACGCTCGCGCCGGCCTCGCTCACCATCACTACCGGAACGTTCACGCCTTTTTCTTTCAGGGCCGAGCGCAAGAAGCCTTCCGCCTCGCGGCCTCCGGTACCGTTACCGACGGCCACCGCTTGCACGTTGCCGTTTTTCACGATTTCCGAAATGAGAAGCGCCGCCTGAGGCTTTTCCGTCTGGTTATGCAGATGGAAAACGAAGCTACCGAGGTATTTGCCCGAGTTATCGAGGATCGCGACCTTACAGCCAGTGCGAAGGCCCGGATCGACGCCGAGCACGGCTTTGGCGCCGAAGGGAGCCGCCATCAAAAGTTTGCGCACGTTTTCGGCGAAGACTTTAATGGCAACCGCATCGGCGCTGTCTTTGAGCGTCTTGTGCACTTCGGTTTCGACAGCCGGAAGCACATAGGCTTTGAGTGCCATCTTCCCGACGGTTTTCATGGTCTCCGCCGCGGGAGAGGCGGGCGCGCTGACCGCGAACTTCTCAAACGATCCTTCGAGAGACTGAACGGTGGCCTCATCGAGATGGAGACCCAGCACTAGCTCCTCTTCCATCCAGCCCCGGCGCATGGCCAGGTAGCGGTGAGAGCTTTGCGGCTTCAAGAGGGACGCGACGCTTTCGCGGTGGTCGAAATAATCCTGGAACTTGCTCGCCTCTTTGGGTTTGACGCCTTTGCCGGTTTTCATGCCGCCGTCTTTGAAGGCGCGATCGCGGGTGAGCTGCCTGAGCTCCGCCGTTTCGGCGATCTTTTCCGTGAGAATGTCTTTCGCTCCATTGAGCGCGGCTTCCGCGTCGGCGATTTGTTTTTCGGCGATTACGAATTTCCCGGACATGGTGGGCACGTCGGACGCTTCCGCGCCGGCGACTCCATGAGACGAGTCCCAAAGCCAGTCGGCCAAAGGCCCAAGTCCCGCTTCGCGCGCTTTTTGCGCCTTGGTCTGCCGCTTCTTCTTATAAGGCAGGTACAGATCCTCCAGGACCGTTAAATCGTAGGTCGCCTCGAGTTTGGCTTTGAGCTCCGGAGTTAGCTTTTGCTGGTCGCCGATTTCTTTCAGGATGAAGGTCTGACGTTTGACGATTTCGTCCCAATTCTCTTTCGCCTTCAAGACGATCTGAATGGCGACTTCGTCCAGGTTGCCGGTGGCTTCCTTGCGGTAGCGGGCAATGAAAGGAACCGTGCCCCCTTCCTCGGCGAGGCGCAGGACGGCCAATGCCGAAGGGACAGGAATTTGGGGCTCGTTACCGTGAAACCATTGCTCGAAGTTCATTGAATAAAAGGAGGGGTATTTAAGGTTAGTTGGCCTCGTATGGCGCAGCAGATTAAATAATCCGCGCCGGGGCCGCTGGCAAATCTTTGTGCATCAATCTCCGGGGGCCTGCCAAACTCCCATCGAGACCGTTGCCGAAAGTCGAAAAGCCGGTCTATTCTCCTCCCTTATGGGAACGTCATGGAAACAAGCAGGTAAAGCGGAAAACTCGGCCAAGCGCGGCGCTGTCATCAGTAAGCTTTGCAAGGAAATCATCGTGGCGGCCAAATCGGGAGATCCCGATCCCGCCAATAACGCCCGTTTGAGAACGGTCGTGGAAGCGGCGAAGAAGGCCTCGGTCCCTAGAGACAATATCGAGCGCGCCATCAAGAAGGGCGCCGGTCTTCTGGAGCCCATCAACTACGAGCTTCAGACTTTCGAGGGCTTCACCCCTCATAAGGTACCCATTTTGGTGGAGTGCCTGACCGATAACCGTAACCGCACCTCCGCGGACATCCGGGTTCTCTTCAAGAAGGGCACCCTCGGCGCGTCCGGCTCGGTTTCCTATCTCTTTATCCACCAGGGCATGGTGGAAGCCACCCATCCGAACAAGAATCTCGACCTGGAAGAAGCGGCCATCGAAGCGGGCGCTCAGGAAGTGGAGAAGACGGAAGACGGCGGCGGGCGTTTCTTATGCGAGAAAACCGATCTTTTGACCGTCTCGAAAGCGTTGACCGACATGGGCTGGCAGGTGAGCGCGTCCGAGTTCGTCTGGACTCCGAAAGATCCCGTCGAAGTAGCGGAAGCGGCCAAGAAAGAGATCACCACTTTCTTGAACGACCTCGACGATAACGACGACGTTCATCGCATTTTCACCGCGTTGAAATGAGGCGAGCCGCGCTCGTCATTCCCGTTTGGAACGAAGGGGAGCGCTTACTCCGGCAGCTTCGCCGACTGCGGCCTTATCTGGATCGGGTGGACGTGATTCTCGCCGATGGCGAGAGCACGGACGGCTCGACCGAAAGCGAACGGCTACGTAAGCTCGGAGTTAAGGTTTGTCTCTCCACGTCCGAGCGCGGGCTGGGCCGGGCGCTTCAGCTGGGCATCGGCTTTGCGCTGGAGCACGAGTACGATTTTATCCTGACCATGGATGGAAACGGAAAGGACGGCGTCGACGCCATTCCGCGTTTTCTCGCGGCCTTGGAGAAACACGATTTCGTCCAGGGCTCCCGTTTCCTCGACGGAGGGGAAAGCCTGAATCTTCCCGCCGAGAGACGGCTCGGCATTCGTTATCTGATCCGGCCGCTCATGCGAGCGGCCTCGGGTTTTGCGTTTACGGATCCGACCAACGGTTTCAAAGGATTTCGCCGGGACATATTCTCCCATCCCGGGCTCCTCGCGTTTCGGCCGGTGTTAGGTCAGTTCGCCTTTCAGTTTTATCTGAACTACCGGCTTCCTCGACTGGGGTTTCGCACCACCGAAATACCCGTGTCCCGCGCTTATCCCTCAGGCGAGCTCCCCACTAAGATTATCGGGTTCCTGCCGCGGCTCCGTCTGCTTCGGGACCTCATGATGACCTGCATTGGGCTCCATAACCCCACTCTGCCTTGAGTTCGGCTGGCACGAATTCTGCTCTAAAAGCCTGAGTACCCCTACCTCAGGAGGCTACCTATGGGATTTTTGTCACGGCTGGTGCTGATCGCTTCAGTTTTGTGTCTCGGCGCTGCCCGGGGGGCAGGGAAAAGGACAACCATCACCAGACAGCTTGGTCCTTTCGCCCGGGCCAAGCTGCAGCCGAAGAGCGGTTCCCAGGTAACGGGAGCGGTCGAAATCGCCCGTATCGAGGAAGGCCTCCAAATCACAGCGACCCTAGTGGGAGCCAAGGCCGGAAACCACGGGATTCACATTCACGAGAAGGGCGACTGTGGCGCCGAGGATGCCTCGAGCGCGGGAGGCCACTTCAACCCCGGTCATTCCAGGCACGGCGGGTCCAACTCATTGCTCAGGCATCGGGGGGACCTCGGCAATGTCCTGGTGACCGAGGACGGACGGGGAACCTTGGTGCTGACCCTCCCAAAGACCGGCGACAAGAAGGTGGATGAGGGCTTGGACTTCATCGGTAAGGCGGTGGTGGTGCATGCCTCGGAAGACGATCTCAAGTCTCAGCCCGCGGGAGCCTCGGGCGGAAGAATCGCCTGCGGGGTCATCGATCGTTTGCCGATCCTCGGCGCTCGTTAACGTAAGTCGACGACTGACGTTGAGGATGAGGCGGGAGTCAGCTATAAAGTGGAATGCGTTTTCTTCTGAGTGTTCTCCTGCTTAGCTCTTTTTCCCTCCCGGCGGTTTCCAGGCCCAGCGCGAAGCCAAAGCGGGCCGCTCCGGTGGATTTCGTCATCAAAGAGGGAGATCTCAGCTCGGTTGCGGTGAGCGAAGTGCTCCAAAAGAACAGCATCGATCTGATGCACGAAGGAAAGATTATCGCGGGCGCAAAGCGGTATTACGAAACGGACAAGGAAGCCATACCGTTTTACGTCGTCAGCCTCAAGCTCGAGCCCGAGGCCACGAAAGCCCTCGAAGCGCTTACCGTCGCGAACGTGAAAAAGAAGCTCATCATAAAAGCGGGGGGCCACAAGCTGTCCGAAGTTTACCTTCGGGACGCCATTTACGGGGGCGCGCTCGACCTCGATCCGGGTAGACCCAAGTACGATGCGAAAAGCGACGGCTCCAAAGAGAGCGCGCAGTCCAAAGTCAGTGCTGAAAAACTCGCCAAGCAGCTCGAAAAGTACGTTAAGAAAAAGTAACTAGTTTTTGGCGGGTTTCCCGCCAAAAACTGTCCTGAGGCTTTCGCCGAAGGATCTCGCTGTAATAAGTCCGAGCGGTTAGCTGAGATCCTTCGCTTCGCTCAGGATAGTTTTCGTTAGGGAACTTCGTTTCCCAACGAAAACTAAATAAGCTCGCGGGCAAAAAATCTAGGCGCTAGAGCGTACCGCGTTTTTCCTGGTCGGACTCGATGGCGCGGAAGAGGGCGCCGAAATTGCCCTCGCCAAACGACTGGTGGTTCTTCCTTTGGATGATCTCGAAAAAGATCGGCCCAATCGCATTTTGCGTGAAGATCTGAAGGAGGTAGCCCTCCGCATCTCCGTCGACCATGACGCCGAGCTCCTTAATCGTATCGCGGTTCTCGGTCACTTGGGGCACGCGGCGGAACGCTTCCTCGTAATAATTCGGATCCACTTCGAGCAGCCTCACGTCGTCGCGGTTCAAGCTCTTCAAGGACGTCAGGATGTCGTTCGTCAAAAGGGCGATGTGCTGAATGCCGGCCCCCTTGTACTCGCGAAGGTACTCGTTGATCTGAGACTTCTCTTCCTTCGCCTCGTTGATCGGAATGCAAAAGGTCTGGCAAGGAGAGCGAAGCGCGTAAGACTGTAAGCCCGTCTTCTTTCCCTTGATGTCGAAATAGCGCACTTCAGTGAAACCGAAAATCTTCTTATAGAAATCCGCCCACTGACCCATGGTTCCGTTGGGAACGTTGTTGGTCAGATGATCGACTCGCAAAAAACCTTTGTCCGTCGGGCGGGCCGCGGGGATGAGCTGAAAGCCCACGCTTTCGTAGCTGATGTCGGCGTCGATGAAATAAATGAGACTGTCGCCGATGCCGTAGACGGCGGGAACGCCCGGGTAATCGCCTTCGTTACAAGGGCGAGCGCCGCGGCTCACCGCCGCTTCTTGCGCGGATTTCGCGTTCTTCACTCGCCAGCCCATCGCGGGAGCGCAAGGGCCGTGCGCTTCGGAAAAGCGCGCCGCGAAAGTTCCCGGCTCCGCGTTTAACAAGAAGCGAATGTCGTTTTGCCGCCAGAGGGAAATTTTCCGTTTCGAGTCCCGCATCGACTCGTAAAAACCGAGTCCCAGGAAGAGGCGCCGGAGCATTTCCGGGTCTTTCGCCGCATATTCGATGAACTCAATGCCTTGTAAGCCAACGGGATTTTCCATAAAGGAAAGAATAAGGAGCCTCACTGTTGGAAAAAAGAACTAAAAACTGTAAGTAACTGTCAGAATTACTGACAGTGAGGATCGGATGGAAATAACGCTCGATCAAGCGAAGGCTTTAGACGCGGTGGCCCGTACGGGAAGTTTCACGGCGGCCGCCGACCAGCTGAAGAAGGGTCATACCGGCGTCATTTACCTTCTAAAAGCGATGGAGGAAGGGCTCGGTTTGAAGCTCCTCGATCGCACCGGCTACCGCACTCAGCTAACCGCCACTGGAAAGCTCATCTGGATCGAATGCGTGAAGCTTCTGGATGCGGAGCGCGGCGTCATGCGGCTTTGTTCTGAAATGGCGGAAGGGTGGGAGCCTCGTCTCGCCGTGGTTTTCGACGGCGTGCTGCCCATCGATCCCGTCATTCGGGTGCTCGCCGGATTTGAGCGGCTGGGGGCTTCGACACCGGTCTCGCTCTACACGGAATTTTTGAGTGGCGTGGAAGCGAAGTTTCACGAAGTAGAGGCGGACATGATGGTCGCCGTCGTTCCCCCCGCGCAAAGCCGCTTGAAGGGAATCGATCTCGCGCCGGTGCGCAGCTTTCTCGTCGCTCACCGCAGTCATCCACTTCTTCGCACCGGGAAAAAAGTCACCCCAGACGATATGCAACGACACATTCTGCTTACCGTGCGCGGGTCCGATGAGAGGCTCGGCATGAGCACGCGCGATCTCGATCCGGTCTCGCTCATCCATCTTTCGGATTTTCCGGCGAAGAAGGCCGCGGTCCTTCAAAAGATCGGCTACGGCTGGCTGCCGGAGCCTTTGATTCGCAAGGAATTAAAGCGAGGCGTGGTGCGCCCCCTAAAGTGGGAACGCACGAGCGAGCACGTACATCTTCCGGTCTTGTATCATCGGGGGGACCGTACTTTGGGAAAAGCCGCTCGTGCGTTCCTCGGGGAAACGCTCTCTGTCATGGGACTTTTGAAATAGGGCGCTTAACGTTGACCGCGATGGTTGTAGCGGCCCAGCTGGGTAAAACCACAATCCTTCGCGTAGCTCGAACGCTCGTTCTGGGGACGACCGTAATTTGGTTCAGGTCGGCCCCTTACCGTCGGCGCAGATTCCGGAGGCACCGAGGCAATCTGTCTGACATGCAGATAGGCCATTAAGAACGTGACCAACTCCTGCGCCCGCTCCGTACCAACGGCGTGCTCGAAATTTCTCCATTCGGTGGGATTCGGAAGGGCCGTAGGTTGCTCGCCGACGGTCCGGCCCGTCGTGCCAGCGACTAGGGGTTCCAGCTGTTCCTCGGCCGGTGCTGCCGTTTTGACTACTGGCTCCGGCGGAGGCGGAGGCTTAATCAGGTTTCTCAATTTTCCCGGAAGCCACGACCACCGGTTCACCGGCGTGGAAACCTCGAGCGCCTCATTAAACGGCGCGACCGGAGTCACGGGTAAGAAACGCTGTTTGGCATCCTTCGCCTTGAAATCTTTGTTGGCCGGATCGTATTTCACGACGGCGCCAGTCGTCATGTCGACGTAACTCGCGTCCGCGCTGAATTTGTGAGGCGCTATCGCCTGGAGATTTTTCACCGAGTCCAGGTTCGGGCCTGAGCTCGTGACGCTTTGAATGCCCTTCGTTTTCTCGGCGGTCGGGCCGGCGAGCAAGTGCTGCACGGCCGTGAGCCGAGCCGCTCCGCTTCGGCCCTTGTCGGAAATGAGGGCAATAGCGGCCCACGCTTCTTTCGTACCCAGCTCGGCGAGCACGTCGATGACCCGGCTGCCAAAGCGGGCCTGAAATTCCGTCGGGCCCCAACCGGGACCATAAGCTTGCTTCAAATCGAGCTGTCCCAGAATCCGGGAGTCCGGATCGAACGTGGTGACCAGTTTCTCCAGAAAGACCACCTTCTCCTCAGGCGTGAGGCTCGAAGTATCGCTCTTGATCTTGTCGAGGACTTCTCTCACCAGGTTCGTGCGGTGCTTGTAAATTCTCTCCAATTTCGCTTTGGATTCCGCGTCGTCGTCAGAGCGCCATTTGGCGAGCTCCGCTTTGAGCGTGGCTCTTTCCTTGGGGGAAAGCTTCTTGCCTTGTTCGGCGATTTTCTTGTCTTGTTCCTTATCGATCTTCGCCTTGTCGGCCGCGGCTTCCAGCTTCGCGATCGTTTTCAAAGCTTTTTCAGTTTCCTTGATGTCCTCTCGCGCCCTCGCCGCCGAGGCCCGGTACTCTTTGGCTTTCTTTTCCCCGGCGGGTCCAGCTGCCGCGTATAGGCGTTCCGCTTTTTCGGCATCGGCTAGCCTTTGCTGGCTGTTCTCGAGACTGAGGCGGTACTCTTCCGTCTCACTAAAAGTGAACTCGAGGACGTTGTTGTTGAGCGCCTGGATCCGCATGCGGATCGTGGTCTGAAATCCTTTGAGCTTCTCTTCGATGTTTTGTTCCGACTTGTCGGTCAGTTCCGCGCGTGCGCGGACGGGCAAAATTATGAAGGCTAAGACAAAAATTATTGCGATTGAACGAAGTCCCACTCTACTAACCCCCGATTACCAGGTTCCACAGCACGTTTCCGCTACCACCCAAACTTCGAGATCCAAGGGCACCCGGGTGCGCTAGAATGAACGTAGCAGCACCCGACTGACACTGGAGCGAAGGATAAGGTTGCAATCATGCTGCCAAGGTGGCGTGCGGGAGCTTTTCAGTATTCCTTTTGAGGGGTGTATAGGCTTGAAGCGCTTCGTCTTTTTGCTGATGATTTTGCTGACGGCCCGGGTGACGTTTGGCGGCACCGCGTTTTGCGACCTCGCGCTGCGTGTTCTCAACGCCGCTCCTCGTATTCAAGCGGTAGCCGCCCGAATGAACGCTCAGATCGCCAATCCTAAAGACGCCATGACTTCTCTGAGGAAGACGACGGCAATAATGGGTTTCACAAGGCCGGTGTTGCTCAACCCCGATGTCCTGAAGGGAAGGAGCGAATCCTCTGGCGCTTATAATGGCGGTGTTTATCAAGTGACGCTCATTGCGGGAAGTCGCGTGGTTTTGAAGTTAGTGCCCGCCGAATCCTATAATGATGCCTCCAGGCCAGGAGGGTTCGGAGGCACCCGACTCGTTCACCCAAACTTCGCGGAGCCCGTCCTCATTCAGCAAGCGCTTGCCGAGTTGGATATGGCGCCAAGGCTATTTGCCGTTCTACCCCAACGGGACGCGTTTGCGTGGCTGAGACGAGAGGGACTTTCTCTCCCTCCTCATAGTTCCGGCAACCATGTTGCGCTCATCATGGAGTCGCTCGAACGGCCTTGGAGCGTGACTAAATCGAGCGAGGTGCCGCCGGAGCTTGCGACTTTCTCGAAAGATCAGATGGGTAAGATGGTGGCCCGGATTAAGGAGATCGAGATCACTTTGGAAAAGCTGGGGGTAAAGGCACATGACGGACAGATTTTCGTCATGCCCGACGGTAAGGTGATGCTCGGCGACCTAGATCTCTTCGAGAGGCTCAAAGTCGGCGAGCAGCGGGAGAGCTTCAACGATCACATCACTTTTCTGGTGATGGCCTGGGAAAAGGCTCGCGGCGAGACTTTTCCCCCCGCTGAGCTTCAGTCGCTAAAAACCTTCGAGGCCGTCCCGCGCTAGTTGAATGTCTTCTCGCATCCGGCGGCGAGCCGGCATGCCACTCTCATAGTCAGCCGCGAAATCGAGCCGCTTCTTGCCTCTTGGCATCCAATCCTCGCTGGGCGGTTTTTTGAGCTGCGTGAAGGGCGGCGGGTTGTCGGTCGGCCAATCCAGGACGTCGAGGATGGCGTCCGCCCACCGGCGCTTGGACTTAGGCGACGGGTTGTGGAGGATGAAATCCCAAACCACTTCATCGTCGTCACTATGGATGAAGCGCAAGTCACCGAGTCCGTGGCAAGCCGCGCAGTATTTGCGCAGCTTGCCCACCGTGTAGGCCACGTCCGCGTGCGCGCTGCCCGCGACGAGACAGAGAATGAGGAGCCAGACCCGCATCCTTAAGCTTTTTCCTGATCGGGTGTAATAACGACGACCGGTTTTGCGCCGGGAACGCGCCATTTCGTATCGACCGGATCGATGAAGAGCTTATGGGTGTGCCCGTCCACCACGCTGGTGGTGACGTAGACGCGTTTGAGTTTTTTTAAATCGTCGTAGTGCGCTTGGGTGAGCGTGAACATGTGGCTCTTGCCGCCGTGTCCGTGCCAGAACTCGAGAACCACCGGCTGATTGGCGACGATGTAGTCGACCTTGATGGTTCCGGTCTTGGGCCCTTGGCTGCCGTCCATGTAGAGGGCTTGAGCGTAGGTGTCGTACAATGTGACTGAGCCCCGCTCTCCCAGCACGGCACGTGCGGTGAAGGTGGAATCCTTGCCGCAACCGAAGAGGGCGATGCCCCCGCCGGTCAGGGCCGCTTTCAAAAGAAACTCTCTTCTATTCATGGGCTCTCCTTCTACTCTCTGGTTTGAAGACGCCCGGAAGCGGTTTGTAATCAGGATCTCCGCTCGCGGGCTTCTCGTTCACAAGTAATTTTGCGGTGAGTAAGCGCGGGTTCACCACGCGGCTCTTATCGGCGTCGTCATAGGTGCCGAAGATGTTCGGATTGGGCTCGAAGAGATGCCAGGTGAAGATGCGATCTTCTCCCCAAACTTCTCCGTAGAGCTGAATGTCGAACTCCAAGTCGCCGAGCCTGCGGCCGGTCTCGGAATGGCAACGGGCGCACGACACTTCGTTCACCGGAATGAGGCCCATCTTGTAGCCCTTCGGCACGATATGAAAATCGGCTTGGGACCCGGCCGCGTAGGATTGGAGCTTTCCGTTCTCTTTCCAGATCTTTCCTTCGGCCGAGACGAACACCGTTTTTGAGAGGAGCGTCGCGATGAGTTGGGTGTTCGCGATACCCGGGAGCGGATCGATGGCTCCTTCAATCGTGGGAAAGATTTTGCCGTAGGGTTTCGACTCCATCCGGTCCGGCACGAGGGTCGCCGGGTTTCTGAGATGGGTGACGAGCTTTCTCAAATCCACCGACATGCCCCAGTCGGGCTCTTCGGCTTCGATGGCGTTCGCCAAATCTTCCGCTCTCGGAAACGGGCGGAAGGCGTTGACCTCCCAGCCGTCGAGATACCGCTTACGCGTGCGCACTTCGAACGCGTAGTAGTTGCCGTCGGGTCCCTTCTCTAAAAGGACTTCGCCGAAAAGGGTTCCCACCGGAAAGGTCCAGTTCCACCGGCCGCGGCCCGTGGGCCGCCAATATTTCACGGGAAGGGCGCGCCCGCCTTTTAGCGGCGGCGACCAGAAATTGATGACCTTCACGTTGGTCACGTCATCGGTTCCCGCGGCGGTGCGGAAGGGAAACATGAAACGGTAATCGGGGCCAAAATAATTCACGAGCTTGTGGATGGCGGGAAGCGTGTTGGTCTCGCCGACCTCACGGCCGACGCAGTTGGCCCGGCCTCCCACCACGACCTCGATAGAGTCCTGATAGAGATAGACCATCGATTCCTCGTCGTACCAAATCGTGTCCGCGGCTTTCAGGCGCGTCTCGGTCTCAGTGTCGCCCACGCGAGGCAAGCGAGTCTTCAAGTCTTTCACCACGGACGGAGTCATGAAATCCAAATATCCGTCTCGCACCGTGAGCCCGGTTTGGTGAGTAGTCGGAGGTTCGCATCCCCCCCAAGCGGGGAGTGCGAGGCAAAGCACAAACCATAGCCAGCGCATGAGGCCTTCCTTGTATGAGGATAGGGATAAGTTTGGCAGGAATTCGGCGGGGACGATCTAATTATGACCCCCTCCGCTAACACTTGCTACAAGCGGATCTTAACGGTTGGTGCCCCGTGTTGTCGGGATGGGAACTCGAGAGGCGCTTCGGCGTTTGCAAACGCCCAAAGTTGAATTTTGACCTTCCTCGGTAAAATGGTAAGCAAGACCGCATGAAATGGCTTGGACGTCTGCTGCTTACTTCGCTCACCATTCTCGCCGTGCCCTATATCGTTTCCGGGGTGCAGGTGGATGGCATCGGAACCGCGCTGCTCGCGGCTTTTTTGCTAGGTATTTTGAATGTGACGTTAAAGCCCCTTCTCATTCTTTTGACGTTGCCGCTGACTCTCCTCACCTTGGGCTTCTTTCTGCTTATCGTGAACGCCCTGGTGTTTCAGTTCGCCGCGGGACTCTTGCCGGGGCTTCATGTGGCGTCTTTCGGTTCCGCTTTTCTCGCCTCTCTCATGGTGAGCTTCGTGTCGTGGCTTCTGCAGCTCTCCGTTAAAAAAGAAGGCAATCGCAACGTCTTCGTCGTGAGCGACGTAGGCTCCGACGGCCGAAGAGTCCGCGACATCAATTAAACGGAGGACATCGTTCGCTGTACCGGAAAGAAATTTCGGTGCGGCACCTGTTTCCTCACGATAAGCGCCGCACTCAGATCGAGCCAAAATGATCCCACTGGTCCCAAACCAGTGGAGCCGGTCCGCATCTGGCACCAGCTGATTTTTCCTTTTCCTGCCTGGGAATTCCGGCACGCCTCTTGCTCAAGGCGACTGCGGTTGGTTGTAACAATATTTTTTGGAGTCATTCATGAAACGTTCTCTCATCGCCGCTCTTGCGGTTCTCACTCTCGGTTCCAGCGCTTTCGCCACTTCTATCCGCGACGTCCGTTTGATGTACCGCGAAATTCCCGTCGGTCACGCCAAGCTTAACCCGTCTCTCAACTCCGTCATCGTGTACGGCGACGGCGAAGCGGTTCGCGTGACCTGCGATGCTTTCAGCCCCCGCGCTTGCGATCGCAAAACGATCCGGCGCTACAACGCGTATCAGATTGATTCGATCGGCCACCTGATCGAAGCCGCGCGCCGCGGCCGCATCGTCCGCTCGAAAACGTCCGCCCGCTGCATCGTCGCCCCGTCTTCGGAAGCTCGTTATTCCGCCGATAACGACCAGGTTCTCCTCGAAAAAGGAAACATCTGCACGGCGATTTTCGAGAACACCTCGCCCGCGGCCAAGCGTCTCGTGACGTTGCTCGAGACCCTTCGTGGCATCCGCCGCTAAGCTCTCGTAAGGACTCTTTGAGACGGGGAAGCGGCTGAAAGGTCGCTTCCCCCCTTTTTTTATCCTTCGGCGCCTAGGTTGCACTTACTTTGCTCGATGAAACGGGCGTCTTCTCGCATTCTAGCGGTCTTCACTCTCACTTCGATGAGCTTCGCGCTCGTAAGCACTTCCGTTTACGGCTGGATGATCGGCAACTTGCCGGCCGCCAAGCTTTCCCCGCAGAGCTGCCGGCTCACGCTCTCCAGCGCGCCCGTCAAAAACGCCAAAGGCGGGCTTTCGGTCATGGTAACGACATGTTCGGCGACAATTATTGGCAAATCCGTCCTTCTGGGCGCGGCTCACTGTTTTGTGGGAAAAGCATTCGCCGAAGCGGTGGTGCAGTGTCCGAACGATACTTCGAAGACGATTTCCAACTGGACCACTCCGAAAGATTTCAAAGAGACCAATGACACCGCGGAATCGGCGCGCCTGGCTCCTTTCGATCTCGCCGCGATTCGCATCGAAGGCGAGTTCAAGGCGGATCCGCTCCCGCTTCCCAGAGGGCCCGCGGATCTCGAGAGACTTTTCGAGCAGACTCGCGAAGGGAAACCTCCGGAGTGTTCCATCTTTGGTTATGGTGAAGACGCCACTCTTTCTTCCGGCGCGCATAATGGGCGCAGCGTTTTCTTCGAAGAGTGGAAGACGGGCACAAACACTTTCACCGCGACCGATCCTCGGACGAAAAAAATCCTCTCGCGCCGAGTGGAAGACATCGTCTCTTTCTGGAACAAAGATAATTCCACCATTTTATTCCGGGCTCAGGATTTCGATGCGCAAGGCAATCTCACCAATGCCATTCGTCATGGGGATTCAGGGGGCGGTTTGGAATGCGACGACGCGAACGGTAAGCGCATCTTGATGGGCGTCACCAGTGGATTTTCCGTGCACGAGGACGTGTCTGGTCACGAAGCCCACGCCGCCGCGGTGACTTCGCTCGCGCATCGGCTCCCGCTCATCAAACAACTATTGGCCAGAGATATGAAAGCCACGGTAACGGGACAAGTGATCCAGCCCAAAGAAGACGTGGCCCTGTCGCGCCCGCGCGGTACCTCGACCCATTAGTAGCAAGTCACGAAGAGATACGCGCTCCAGAAGAGCAGCCAGCGATGCAGCTTCGGATTCGACAACGTTTCGACACCTAGCCGTGCGGAGGAGACCAAGGTCGGCGCTACGGCTTGGCCGAAGTAGCCCGCGAGATAGAAAGTATCGACCACCAAAACCTCGGCGAGAAACCGGGTCACTCCCACCATGTCTTGCAAACGCCTCGCTCCGTACGAACGGTCGGGGGCGCTCATTTGAATCGGAATCAATAATTGATTTCTGTGAGGTGCCATGGGGCACCTTCTATAGCAAAGGGCTTCGTTCCCGATCTAGAGACACTTTTCGGCTCTCTAAAGGCCGATGCGTAAGGCCGCGCCGTGGAACGGATTCTCGGCGTCTTTCACGATGTAAGTGAAAAACACGGAGAGATCGACGGGCCCGAAAACCACGCCAAGCCGAAACAAAGTCTGGGGCGCCGAAAGACGCGTGAGGTAGTTGGCTCCGCCCGAAAGATAGAAGTGCGTGCCCTGCCAAGCCGCGAAAGCGCCCAGCTCGGCGTTCCCCGTATCGGTCATGTCGGGTAGGGCGCCCACCGCTTCGAGGTAAACCGTCGGGCTTATCTTGGCGCCAAAAGCCGCCGCCAGGCGCCCCACTTGGGTGCCGGGCTTGTCCACGGTCGAGCCTACCGAGACGGCGAAGCCGACCGTCCGGCCGGTATTGAGGGCCAAGGTTCCCGTGACGGTGGAAAACGCTCCGTTTCGGGCGATGGACCGGTGCACGTCGACCGTTCGGTCCAAGGCGACGCCCAAGGTCCACTTGCCTCCGCCAAAGGCGGTGCCAAGGCCGACACCGAGGGCTTCCTCGAATTGGCCGCTATCGGAAAGGTTCTTTCCGTAGCGAGAACCATAGGCCGCGACGGCGAGCCTGCCCGAGGACCAGGAAACCGACGGAGAGAGGACTAGCTCATGGGTTCCCGTGAACTTGGCAAAGAGTACTTCCCCCGCGAAACCCGCATTGGTGGCGGTGTGGCCGAGGTTGTTCAGGGAATTGGAGTCCGGATAAAGGAGGCCGAAGCCCCCTCGGCTGATGCTGCCGTGCGCCAATCCCGACCAGGTGAGCCAGACCAAAAAGACCAAGTAACCACGCATTTTCGAAAAGTTAGGCTTTACCATTGGGTGGGTCAATTCTTAAATAGCACCTATGAATACCGGAAAGACCTGGATCCTCGTGGCCGACCATTCTCGCGCTCAACTCTATTTGAACGTGAGCCCTGGCAAACAGCTTCAAAAGGTAAAAGACATCGCGTCTCCCGGGGATCCCACGCCTCGTCACGACGATTCCCACGACGGGCAAGAGCTTCGGCACCACGGCGAGGCTTTCGCGGGCGAGCTCTGCACTTTGCTGCACGAGGGACGGGTCAATCATAACTACGACCGCCTTATCTTGGTGGCGGCCCCGAAATTTCTGGGTCAGATCCGCGCGAAACTCGATAAGCCCACCCACGCGGCCGTGACGGCGACCCTCGACAAGGACTTCATGCGCCTGTCGGATAACGAAATTCAGGCGCACCTGCACGAGTCGTTCTTCACGTTCTAGAGCCAAAACGCCCCCAGTCGGTCTGAAAAAAAAGGGTTTGCGTTCGTGTGGGTGGATCGCTTTAAGCTCACCCTCCGCTGGCCTATCTCTTGCTTTGCGAGAGAACGGACATTGACTGGAGGGTTTTTCATGAAGCGTTTGTTGTTTTGGTTCGGTGCCGTCTCTTTAGCCGTCGTTGCTTGCAGCGATAACAAGCCGGTAAATACCGCGCCTCAAAATGGGCCCGTCGATGATTCGCTGGCGCTTCGCTGGGATTACTCTCCCACGGACGTGAGCTCGTTTTGCTCGGCCGAGCAGGCCAAGCTGAAAAAGCGCCTCGACGCCGTCGCGGCCATCGGTCCCGCTAGCAGCAATTTCGCCAATACGGTCGCGGAAGTGGAGGACTCCACCACGGAGTTTGGGAACCTCATCAACCCCGTCACCTTCCTGAAATACGTTTCCCCCAATGAGGCGGTTCGGGCCGCCGCCGACACCTGCGAGACGGAAGTCTCCCAGTTCTACGTCGAGCTCTATACTCGCGAAGATTTGTACCGCGCCATCAAGAACGCTTCCGAGAAGAACGAGTCGCTCGACGCGGCTTCCGATCAGCTGGTGAAGGAGTACTTGGTCGGCTTCAAGCGCAATGGCTTGGAACTTTCCACTGAAGGCAGAAAGACCTATTTAGAGAAGAAAAAAGCTTTGGTGAAGTTAGAGGCGGACTTCAGCACGAACTTGAACGAGTACAAGGATGAGCTGGTGCTCAGCTTGGCCGAGCTGGACGGCATGCCGGAAGCTTACCTCAAGGGCTTAAAGCGCACCGACGACGGCAAGTACCGGGTGGATCTTTCTTACCCGAGCTACTACCCCTTCATGGAGAACGCGAAGAACGTGGACGCGCGTAAGCGTCTCGAGTTCAAGTTCAACCGCCGCGGCGGCGAGAAGAACCGCGATCTCTTGCGGGCGGCCATCAAGCTCCGCCAGGAGCTGGCGACGCTTTTGGGTTACAAGAACCACGCCGAGTTCGTCTTGGAACGGCAGATGGCGAAGAAGCCCGAGACGGTAGATGGTTTCTTGAAACCGCTCATCGGCAAGCTTCAGGCGAAGGGTCAGCAGGATCTCGCCGACATGCTCGCTTTCAAGAAGAGAGACGACGCGGCCGCAAGCTCCATCGACGCTTGGGACTGGCGCTACTATGCCAACCAGGTGAAGAAAGAGAAGTATCAGTTCGACGGCGAAAAAGTCCGCGAGTACTTCCCCATGGACGTCGTATTGAAGGGCATGTTCGAGATCTATCAGACCATGCTCGGCGTGCAGTTCGTCGCGGTGGATGCGCCTAAGTGGAACTCCGACGTGCAGCTCTTCAAGGTCATGGACGGGGCGCGCACGGTCGCGTACTTCTTCATGGATCTTTATCCGCGCGAAGGTAAGTACGGGCACGCGGCGGCGTTCACTCTCGTGAACGGTTACCTGCAGGCCAACGGCAAGTACCGCGCGCCGGTTGCTTCCATCGTCGCCAACATGAACCCGCCCTCCGAAGGCAATCCTTCTTTGCTCGAGCACAGCGAAGTGGAGACGCTCTTCCACGAGTTCGGGCACATCATGCACCAGACTCTGACGACCGCTCGCTACTCCACTTTCTCCGGTACGAACGTGAACCGGGATTTCGTGGAAGCGCCTTCGCAGATGCTAGAGAACTGGGTGTGGGAACCTTCGGCTTTGGCGAAACTTTCGGGGCACTATCTCGATAAGTCAAAGCCGCTTCCGGAAGAGCTCATCCAGAAGATGGTGGCGGCGAAGCTGCACAACTCCGGCATTCTCTATCTTCGTCAGGCGTCGTTTGCGACGCTCGACATGGAATACCACACGCAGGCTCCCGCCGATTCGACGGAAGTTTATGCGCGCGCCATGAAAGACGTGATGATGATCCCGATTCAGGAAGGAACTTATCCTGAAGCGAGCTTCGGTCATTTGATGGGCGGGTACGATGCGGGTTATTACGGCTATCTCTGGTCCGAAGTGTATGCCGCCGACATGTACTCGCGGTTCGCCAAAGACGGCCTGCTGAATGCGAAGACGGGTGCGGATTATCGCAATATGATCTTGGCGCCGGGGGGCACGCGGAGTGCCTTCTCTTTGATCACGGACTTCTTGGGCCGCGAGCCGAACCAGGACGCGTTTTTGAAGAGTCTAGGTCTCTAGTCGTTGTGAGGGCGGGTCGGAGGCATCGGCCTCCCACCCGTCGCTTCCGCTTCGATCCGGCCCGGTCACTGGTTGCTGGATGCTGGTACGAGGTAGGTCATCTTGATCTTTGCCTGCCGCACTCCTCGTGACCGCCCCGGATCGAGCCGCGAAGCGGGATCGTCTAATGTCTGACTACTGCCGCCCAAAGGTAGTACAGAGGTTTTAGATAGCAAAACCTCTATGTCCTCAACGACTTAATAAAATGGGTATTCGCGCTGTCTACTGTTAGTGCAGAGGTGACTAGTTTCTCGTGAGGGAAAATCCGGGCACCAGCTTTGCAATTTGTAGGAAGTATCCCCCCCCCCCAACAAAATTTAGAGTTTCCCGCCATGTCCTTGTGCGGGGTTGCTAGTCCCGAAAGGCGCGTTCGCTTTGGT
>JAYUGC010000128.1:0-11072 GCA_043767805.1 Pseudomonadota bacterium
GTCTAGCTCTGCCCTCGATTCTAGAGGCGAGACACTGCGGCACGTATGCTTGGAAACGCTTATCTAAGTCGACTCTACTCATCGCTATTGGTTCTTGCCCTCACCTTGGGGTCGGTGGCGCGTGGGGGCACGGCCTTTAGTATCCCTGAGCTTTTCGGGCCCGGTAATACGGTTTTCCGCGCCATCGCCAAAGAGCCCGGCGCCAGCACGCAATTTATCGTAGTAGGAAGAAGCTGGGTCGGCACTCAGTACCAAGCGATTCTCGGCGGGTATCTCGTCGCCAACGGCTCTCAAGATGCGAGCTTCGTCGCGAATGTCTCGTCTGCTGGGAAAATTTTAAAAGACTTCCAGTCAATTGGTTACGACAACCTCTGTGGCGCCATCGTCGAGGACGGCACGAATTACTACGTCGCCTGCCGCTCGATGAAATCAACGGGCTACTACGATGTGCGCATCACCAAATACAGCAAAGTCGGCACGGTGATCAGCGCCTTCGGTACGCAAGGGGTTTTGTCGACGGGCATCGGTGGCGACAGCACGCTCGGCCACGCGTTCGTTCGCGGCATGGTTTACAACTCGAGCGCGTCTGAAATCGTCATCGCTGGCGCAAAAGGTTTCTACGCTCCAAATTTTTATCATCCCTACGTCTCCCGCTATGACGCGACCACGGGTGCTGCGAAAACAGACTCGGCGTCGGGCGACACCGCCGCGAACTCCACATCGATAACGAACGTTTCACCGACGACGAACTTAAGAGTGGGCCGAGTCATTACCGGCACTACCATTCCCTCCAACACCACTATCGTCGCGGTGTCTGGCGGCACGGTCACTATTTCCAAAGTGGCCACCGGCACTGGCACCGGTGTTGCGCTTACCCTCGCGCATACGATCTTGAGCGGCATTCAGGCGACCAACACCATCACGGCGGACTTAAACTCCACGACGACGGTCACCAACATGTCCAGTACCGCGAGCATTTCTCCGGGCCAGCTCGTCACCGGTCGCGGCGTTCCAGAAGATACGACGATCTTAAGTCTCTCCGGTTCGACGATGCTTCTCTCAAAAGCTGCGACCGTCTCCGTCTCTGGAACGAGTCTCGTCATTTCAAAATCTGTTTTCGGTACGGCTACCGCCATCGCGTACGACAGTACGAATGGCTTCTACTACACGGCGTCGACCGAAAGCCCCACCTTCTCGGCAACGACGCTTACGGGTAATACGAACTCGAACACGACTCTGAACGGCCTATCAAGCCTCTCCGGCCTCGCCGTCGGAATGCACATCACCGGCACGAACATTCCGGCTAATACTTACATTTCCGCCATCTCGGCAAGCGCTCTCACTATCTCCAACGCCGCGACGGCGACCGGCACCGGCATCACGTTCACCGCGATGCCAGCTCATAACTATTACGTCCACAAGTTCGATACGGCGAACCTCACGGTTTCAGCCGCGCCCTGGGGTAACGCCGTCGATTTTCTTACCGCGGGCGGTGGTACCGATTCCATTCCGGCCGGCATCGACATCGTCGGCACGCACGTCATCGCCGTCGGCTCCAACCGCATCAACAGCAGCACGCCTCCGTGGAATTGCACCGCCTCTGCGCATGTTCTCTCCACTGGCTTACTCGACACCACTTTCGGCTCCGTCACCATCACTTCGAACCCGGCCCATGACTTAAAGGGCGTCACTCTATTCTCACCCGACGGGCTGACGCCCGTGAAAGATTGTATTTTGAACGGCATCGTAAGGCCCGCCTCCGGCACCGACGTCCTAAACGTTGGAACCGTCTACAACGGCACGAACTACGATCCACTCGCCGCCAAGTACGATACGAACGGCGCGCTCGTCTCGGGCTTCGGCACCGGCGGTCTCTCATCGACAAGCAGCATCGGTTCTTACGACGAAGTGTTGAACGCCTATTCTTACTTGGGTGGCACCACCCACCTTTACGCCGCCGGCCGCGGCGGTAACGGCACCTTCACCGCCGGGCTCAATGCAAAAATCGACGCGACGACGGGAGGCTTCATCGTCTCCCCCCAAGTTACGGCCATTACTCCTCAGATGGGCGGCACTGCCGGCGGAACTCCAGTTACCATTACGGGTTCCGGATTCACAAGTAGTACGACCTCGGTCACTATCGGGGGCACTAGTTGCGGTTCCTTCGTCTTCACCAGCGCCACTCAAGTCAGGTGCACCACAGGCGTACACTCAGCCGCCACGGTCGACGTGGTCGTTACCGTTGGCTCGGAAACTGCGACTCTCACCAATGGTTTTCTCTACTTAGTTACCCCCGACCTGACCTCCATAACACCCAATGTCGGCACTACCGATGGGGGAACGGTGGTATTCCTCGCGGGAACTGGATTTGTCTTAGGGGTGGCAGTCACGATTGGCGGATCGTCTTGCACCAATTTAATTTTCACCGACAGCACTCAGATCGCTTGTGACACACCCGCTCATGCGGCGGGTGCGGTCAATGTTGTCGTCATTAACCCGGATGGCCAGACTGGCACCCTAACCAATGGCTTCACCTATGCGGCTCCTCCCACCGTCACCAGTGTCTCAGCCAACTTCGGACCCATTGCCGGCGGGGGAACGGTTACTGTCAATGGCACCGGCTTCATCACTGGAGCGACCATAGACTTTGGCGGAGTCGACTGTGGATCGGTCAGCTTTATCAGCTCGACTATTTTGACCTGCACCCTCCCAGCCCATAACGCAGGGCCTATCGCCGTCACAGTCACCAATACCAACGGCGGAATCGGCTCCAAAGCAAGTGCCTTCACCTATTGGGCGGCCCCGACAGTAACCACCATAACCCCTGCCGCAGGGCCTACGGCGGGTGGGACCGTCGTTGTCATTCGAGGCACAAACTTTCAATCAGCCGCTACGGTTACGGTGGGCGGGGTAAACTGCGGCACGTTGACCATAAATTCGACGACCAAGATCACTTGCACTACCGGAGCCCATTCAGCCGCGGCCGTCAACGTCGTGGTAACCTCCGTCAGTCAATCCGGGACCTTGACTAGCGGTTACACCTACCAGGCAGCGCCTGCGGTCACCTCTGATGTAAGCCCCTCCAGTGGCCCAGTATTGGGCGGAACCGCTGTCACGATTACGGGTACCGGTTTTCTCTCAGGTGCTACAGCGGACTTTGGGGGATCTGCTTGCGGATCATTGACCGTCCAGAGCGCAACCGAGATTCGATGCACGACGAACTCCCACGCCAACGGCGCGGTCATCGTAGGAGTAATTAACCCCGATACCCAGTCTGGAACGCGAAGTAATGCCTATACCTACAGTACTGCCGCTCCCACCGTCTCTGCCATCACACCCTCCGGAGGAAGCACTTCAGGAGGCACCGCCGTCACCATTACGGGCACTGGCTTTCAATCCAACACAACAGCCGCAATAGGCGGGGTAAACTGCGGGTCACTCACGCTGGTGAATTCCACATCTATTACATGTACCACCGGCGCTCGGGCGGCCGCGACTGTCGATGTAGTCGCTACGACGCCTTCGGTGGGGTCCGGAACGCTCACCAATGGGTTTACCTACCAGGCTGCTCCATCGGTTACTTCCGTTTCTCCCAATGGAGGCCCAGCTGCGGGAGCAACGCCGGTAACCATTACGGGATCGAATTTTACAGGGGCAAGCGGCGTGACTTTTGGTGGTACCGCTTGCACCTCTTTCACCGCGGTTTCAGACACCTCCATTACATGTACCGCCGCCGCTCATTCTGCGGGCGCCGTGGACGTAGTGGTTACCGCGACTGGCACCGGAACCCTCAATAGCGGTTTTACTTACCGGAACGCTCCGACTGTATCCTCCGTTTCTCCTTCCGTAGGAATCTTACCTGGAGGGACAGCGGTAACCATCACGGGAACTGGATTCGTATCGGGAGCCACCGCAACTTTTGCAGGTCTTTCTTGTACCGGACTTACCTTCGTCTCAGCAACGAGCTTGACTTGCACTACTCCCGCCCAAGACACGGCCGGCTCGGTGGGGGTCAAAGTCACTAACCCTGATACTCAGTTTGGAACTAAGAATGCTTACGTCTATATCGGATCGGGCGAATGGCTTAGCACTGCCACCAGTAGCAGCGCAGCGAGAACCGGCCATACTGCCATCTGGACGGGATCACGAATGATAATTTGGGGAGGATTTTATGTTAATACCGGAGGAATTTACAACCCCACGACCGACTCATGGACGGCGACGTCCACCACCGAGGCTCCATCCGAACGTAACTTTCATTCGGCCGTTTGGGATGGAACTCGAATGATCGTTTGGGGCGGAAAGAACGGCTTGATGCAAGGTCTCAATTCCGGCGGGGAATACACCTTTGCCACAGACTCCTGGGGACCGACCGGACAGGGGGCCAATGTGCCGGCGGTTCGACAGGGCCACACCGCAGTCTGGACTGGCACCACAATGCTAGTTTGGGGAGGAATGTTGGGCGTCCCCGGCACTAACCAATGGCCTGGACATACGAATACTGGGGGAGCCTATAATCCAGTAACCAAGCAGTGGACCGCAACCACCACCTCCGGTGCGCCATCAGTCGCTGGGCACACCGCTGTCTGGAATGGGTCAGAAATGATCGCCTGGGGTGGGAACTCGAATGCGGGGGGGAAGTATAACCCTGCTTCAGACACCTGGACCGCAGTGACAACATCAGGAGCGCCTACGGCCCGCACTTTCCACACGGCCGTAATGATTTTCGGAAAAATGGTGGTGTGGGGAGGTTATGTAGGCCACGCCCCGTCGGGGGGTTACGTCAACTCTGGCGGAGTCTACGATCCCTCCGCAAATTCATGGACAAGTACTTCGATGACAAATGCTCCTGTCGCGAGAGGTTTCCACACGGCCGTGGTCAATAGCTCCAAAAAAATGCTGGTTTTTGGGGGGAATTCCTCGCAGGCATACCTTGGAGATGGTGGAATTTACGATCCTAGCGGATCGGGAACATGGACTAACATGACGACAGTAAACGCCCCGACAGCCCGCGGTTCGCATACTGCGGTCTACGGAGCAAAATTCATGATAATTTGGGGCGGCAACACCGCAGATACGCACGGCGGCCGTTACTACAGCCCGTGAGACTCTTAAAAGAGGACCACCGCGCGAAACGCCGTACATTGGTGAACGCGGGCTGGCGTACGCACGCGAGCGAGGTTTACGGAGCCGGCTACTTGACTGTTTGGGGCGGAGCTCAACCAGGCGCTTGACGAATACCGGCTCCCGCTTCGTACCCTAACCCCTAAACGTATTTCGAGCGACGGTGCCCCTTTCCCCCGGGAACGGCGCAGTGTAACCTACCGCCCTGATGTCGTCCGGACCCTACCTAAAAGACACGCTCCAAAGACGACTCGTCTTTTTCACGGGAAAAGGCGGCGTGGGCAAAAGCTCTCTTGCTTGGGCAACGGCCGTGGCTGCCAGACATCACGGTCTCAAGGTCGCGGTTTGCGGCTGGAACCCGTACGGAGAATCAGCGCCACCGGTTCCCATCCAGGATCCCCAAATCAAATGGGTGCCTCTCACGACGATGGGCTGCTTCAAGGAGTACGCACTTCACATCGTGAAGTTCGAGGCGATCTTTCAA
Source organism: Pseudomonadota bacterium (assembly GCA_043767805.1). GTDB lineage: Bacteria > Bdellovibrionota > FAC87 > UBA2466 > UBA2466 > CAZZHG01. The sequence continues at coordinate 5,609 of JAYUGC010000128.1, forward strand.
GCGGTTTTCGACAACCCCATCCTAAAAACGTTTCTGCTCGCGGCACCCGGTCTTTCCGAGACGGTGATCGCCGGGAAGATTTGGGATCTTTGGGATCGTGGCGACGTCGATCTCATCCTCGTCGACCTGCCCGCTAGCGGGCATGCCGCGAGCTTTTTCAAATCGCCGCTCGGCGTGCAAAAAGTTTTCTCCTTCGGTACCGTTTTCAAGAACACGCAGAAAATCTGCGCGATGTTTCAGGCGAGTAACGTGCGCCTCGATTTGGTCACCCTTCCCGAGGAGCTTCCCGTCACGGAAGCGATGGAGCTCAAAGCGACGCTCACCGGGCTTCACCGTTTTAACTGGGGCTTTTTGCATTTGAATCGCTGCACGCCCGAGATGCATTTGCCCGAGACCCGAAATGGACTAACCCCTGAAGTGGAAGCTTGTCTCGCCTTTCACGAAGCGCGCCTCTCGGAAGAAACAGAAGCTTTGTCGAAAGTGCCTCGCTTCGAGCTGCCGACGACGCACTTGAAACGGCTCGCCAGTGAAGAACGAGCCGAGACCGTCTTTCGTCTCGCCGAAGCGTTGGAGGGGGCTTGAAGCCATCTCCCTGGACGGACCGACGCATTCTTCTTTTGGGCGGACCGGGCGGCGTCGGCAAGACGACGCTCGCCGCCGCTCTCGGCGTTCACTTCGCCAAACAAGGAAAGAAGACCGTGGTCCTCACGGTGGACCCCGCGCGCCGTCTCGCCCAAGCGTTAGGCTTTGCCGGTTTTGATTCCGATTTGCAAAAGGTCGACATTCCCGGATCCCCCAAGGCCGAGCTCTACGCGACCATGCTCGATACGCAACGGTACTTGGACAAAGTCATGTCCCGTTTCGCGAAGAGCCCGGAGCAAAGGGATCGCATCTTGAATAACCCTTTGTACCGCACCACCACCGAGACCATGGGCGGCACTGAGGAGTACGCGGCTATGGAGCGGCTTCTCGAGTTCGCGCAAGATCCGCAGTGGGACAAGATCCTCGTCGACACTCCGCCTACTTCGAATGCCGTCGATCTCTTGAGCGCCCCTCAAAGGCTCGCCAACTTCATGGACTCCTCCGTGCTGAGATGGTTCCAAGGCAATCAGCCGGGGTATCTCAACCTATTTCGGCGCGGCACGAAGCTCGCCATGAAATTTTTGGAAAAGCTCTTCGGCTCCGAGTTCATGGAAACGTTCTCCAAGTTCATGGACGATCTCGGCGGGATGCAATCCGGCTTTCACGATCGTAATTTGGAAGTCATCCGCCTTTTGCAGAGTGCCGAAACGGCGTTCCTGCTCGTGACCTACCCGAGTGAGACGCGGTTCCAGGAATGCGAAGCGTTCCTCGAGTCCTTAAAAGAGCGGCGCATTCCGCTCGCGGCTCTCATCTTGAATCGGGTCGAGCCGGACTCTCCGGCTAGCTCCGAGGGGCCCGAGGATGAAGAGTCGCGTTACCGGCTCAATCAGATTTTGAAGTTCTACCATTCCTTGCGCTCCGCGCAGCAGGTTTGGATCGAGCGTTTTCAGGGCCTCCTTCCCGGTCTTCCGACCTACCGCGTTCCCCGGCGCACTGGGACGCTGCACGACCTCCCCGCACTAGCGCGCCTGGCCGAGTTGCTTGTACAATAGAGGGCATGCGCTTCCGATACCCGACCGAGCGGAAGTACCAAGGCCTTCCGGTCCAGCTGAAGTACGCCATGGGGCTGACTCTAGTGGCTGGCTTCACCACCCTGGTGATGATCTTCGTGATGGCCTGGTTCATTCAGCGTAACTACAACCTCTTCATGGGCGACGAGCTGGGAGTTTCCGCCCAAGTGATCGAGGTCGTGCGCCGCGAGCAGAAGCTCCTCGAAATTTCACTTTTCATCTTGTTTCTCTTCTCCATCACGGTGATGTTCACCGCGACGTTCTACGCGACCCGCAAACTCACCGGCCCAGTCGTCGCCCTCCAGCGTCAACTCTGGCTGTATAGCCGCGGCGACTGGACGCGCGACTTCCGCCTGCGTCATAACGACGAGTTCAAGGAGCTGGAAGGCATCGTGAACCAGGTGAGACAAAATCACCTGGAGTCCGTAAAACCTAAAGCACTTATAGAATCCTCGACCGCCTGAGGATCTCTTATTTCGTAATCCGGCAGGACTTCGGATCCAGGCGGTAGTAATCGCTTCCTACCCGAATCGCGAGCTGGCCCGATCCCTTGTCGAGGTAGCCGCGCGTAAATGGATCGAAACCCGTGGTCTCCTTCGAGAAGCCCCGCTTACCCGAGCAGAATCCCACCAGACTATCTCCATCGTAGAAAAAGACCGAGCGCGTGCCAACGACGAGAGTCGAGAAATACGTCCTCCCGACGGGCTCATTCGTCAGCTGATTGCCATCCAAAACGAACAAAGTTCCGCCGTCGTAAAAGACGGTGAACCGATCCGTGCTCTCCATCCGCGTGTTGAGGTTTTTGCGAGCCGCTTTCTTCTTATGAAATTTCCCGTCGTACACGACAAACGATTCGCCGTCGTAGAAAGAAACACTGTCTTTCGCGGCGGAACCTTGCGCGAAATTAAATCCCGCGGCGGCCTTCTCCTGCGAAAACCCCCGGCGCTTACTGTCAAAGACGACCAATGCCTCTCCGTCGTATAGCCCGGCGAAACGCTCATTGACCACGACCACGGCGCGGCGAAAGTTCCGCTTTACCGCCCGGCCCTCGAACGTTTGAGTGCGCCCATCGAATACCGTAAGAGCCTCGCCGTCGTAAATCGCGGAAAGAGACGCACCGCACGCCACCCTCGTTCCCGAAAAATTCGCCGCCACCGGCTGCTTGAAAAGTTTCGCCCGGTGAATCACCGAGAAATTCTGCCCGTCATACTGGCAAGCGCCCGTGGCTTGCGCCGTCATCGCCCCAAAGAGAAATACTGCCGCCAACCCCAACCGCATAGTCTAGTCCTCCTCATCCGCCAAAAATTTGAACGGGTTCTCGTCAAACGCGTCCTCGCCCCCGTAATCGACGATATCGTGCTGGTTCTCCACCACCAGGTAATCCCCGATGAAGAGCCGGTTCGTCTCCTCGAGCTTCTGCTTTACATAAGAAGCAGACCCGCCCGCGTACACATAACCGATACTGCCGCGCTTTACCTCCTCGCCGTAGCCGGCTTCGGTCACACTGAAACCCTCGTTGCGCAGCTTTTGAACGAGACTCTGCAACACGCGTTTCTTATCTTTGAGCGACTGCGCGTGTCTCAAATGGAGAGTCAATCTCCCCACGCCCACCACGAACTCCGTCATATCGCATTCTCCGAACCGGTATGTTATTCGTGCCCACAGGAAAGTCACCCCGTGAAAGACGACACACCGCACATACTCTTTGAGCGCACCACCCGAGCCACCCTGTTCCGCGCGCTCAATCCGGGCTACGCGGGCCTGGTGCTTTCCTTGGACGAGCTCGTGCCCGCTCCCGAGGGCGACGCCCCCGAGCGTCTCGCGTTTTTGAAAGGGCATTTGCCCGAAGAAGCCTCGGCGCAAGCCGAAGACTTTCTCGCGGCCCTCGAAGAGCTTCGTGCCGCACCGCTCGCGGGCGCCGAGGACTTGGATTTCGCTTTTTCGCTCATGCCCGAGAGCCCCAAGAACCGAGCGCTAAAAAGCCTCCTGCGCTTTTACCTGGGCTCTCCCTTGGCCGAGGACCGCACCGCTCGTCTGATGAGCCTTGCCGAGAGCTGGAGACGCGGCGAGCCCGCCCCCGCCGCCGGAAGCTGGCGAGTGATTCCCGACTCCGCGAGGCCAGAAGGTCTCGTCGATTTGACGCGCGCTCTTCAAGCAGCCGAAGGGGTCGTCGAAGCGCGTACCGCGGATCCCTGGTCCGTGGCCCTGCTCGAAGAGGGCAAACACCGATCCGTTAACTTCCCCTTCACGGTGCCTCGAAGCTTGGAGACCGTGGCGCTTCTCGCGGCCCGCGCCGAAAAAAGCGTCGTCCTCTTTCAAGGATCGGAAGCGGAGCGCGCTTGGCTGACGTTTAGCCTCGCCGCCAAAGGCCTTCGCGTCCACGACTGGCTCGCGCCGCCCGAACCGGCTCATACGCTCGGCATCAGCGCGGGCAGCGTCTATCTCACTAGTTTAAGAAAATCAGCCGAGCTTCCGCTCTCTGAAATTTTGCGGCTGAACCATCTGCTTTGCGAGAACGGCGCGCCGCTTTGGGACGAGCCCACGTGGAACCGCTCGATCGCACGCCTCGCCGAGACGAAAAGCCTCAAAGAAGCGGAGCTCGCGTTTCTTAAAGGATTGAGCACTCCTTCCGACACTTCGCTTGCCCCGAAAGACAGGCGGGGAGAAGCGCGAGTGTCCCTACTTCCTTTTCCCGGCGTCTCGCTTCCCGCCGCGCTTCCCGTCTTCATTCATGTGAATAAAAACGCCATGCCTCGGCCCGAATCTAGCTCGCTCATCCGTGAGGCAGAGCGCGAAGGGCTCGCGGCGGCGGGATTTTATTTGCCGCGCGCCTCGATGTTACGCGCCGAAGGCCGAAGCGCTTGGGAATTTTGGGGAAAGCCCGCGCCCACTCGCCGCTGGCTCTTTGGCGCCGAGTCGGTCTCGTCACCTCACCGCGCGTTTCGGCTCCCGCGATCTCCCGAGCCGCCGCCCGTCGTGGAGACTCCGCTTCCGGTCGAGCGCGACAAACCGCTTTCGGCGACGCAAATTGAAACCTACGCTCGTTGCCCGGCTCGCTATTGGTTCGGCCACCGGCTGAAACTCCGGCGCACGGACCGAGACGGCGCGGGCTATCCCTTGGTCCTGGGTCAAGTCGTACACAAAGCTCTCGAGACTAGTTTCACCGCGAGCCCCGAGATTCCCGACGAGACGACCTGGAAAGACGCCCTCCCCGCGGCCTTTACCATGGCCCTCGCCGAAGAAGCGCCGGAAGTCGCGCCCACGTCCCGGCTCGCCGCCGAGCTGCGGGGCCCGTTTTTGGATCTCCTAGCTGAAGTTCCCCGCCTGGAGCGCGAGATGCGCGCGGCACTCGGCAATCGCTTCACCCCGTTTGCGTTCGAAAAAGACTTCACTCTCGAACTGGACGGCGTGCGCCTCCGCGGAAAAATCGATCGCATCGACCGGAGCCCCGAGGGCGATCTGCTCATTCTCGATTACAAGACGGGACTCGTCGATTTTTCGCCGGGGCAGATTTCCCAGGGCAAAAGCTTTCAGGCCCTCATCTATCTGATTGCCGCGCAAAAGATGTTCGGCCGCGCTCCGGTCGGCATGCTCTTTTACGATTTGAAGGGCGGGGAAATCCGGCGCGGCATTTTGCACGAAGAGGCTTTCCCGCCCGAGACCAAAAAGGCCATCACCCGCGGCCACGTCTTGAACGAGGCCGCCTTCGAGGCCATCGGCGAGGCGGGCTGGGCGCAGCTGAAACAAATCGCAGAGCGCATCGATCGCGGGGAGTTCGCGGCCACCCCCACGTCCGACAACTGCGGCCGTTG
>JAYUGC010000129.1:0-11033 GCA_043767805.1 Pseudomonadota bacterium
GCGCTTCCTGTTCGTCGAGCCAGCCCTTTGCCTGCGGCTTCCTTCAGATTCCACCTCGCGGTGGACACCCTTGCCGTCCAGCTAACGGTTCCCCTGACCGGGTCCCTAAGAGACTTTCACTCTCAAGTGGCTGCGCCCTGCCGGGCGCACCAAAAAAAAAAAGGCCGGTGCCCTTTCGAGCACCGGCCCTTCGAACTAACTATTACTTACGGCAGCGAGACAGCTCGCGCGGGGTCGCGGGGCGCTCGAAATTGCCATTGCGGTAGTACGCGCACTTGCAGGTGTTCGTCAGAGCGAAACCCGTGAAGTTGTGCGCGGTGTGACCGCCACACTTGTTCGGCTTGTCGTGATCGGGCGTGCCCCACGGATTGACCCGGAGGTTCACGGAATCCTGCACAAACCAACCGCCACGGACCTTCAAGATGAGGTCTCCGCGGCCGAGATTACGCCACATTTCGTTGCTGAGCGTATAGCTCGGAGAGAAAGGAGCGCGCTGGCCGCCCTTCTTGAACGAGTACGTCTCGAGGGTCTGACCGCGATCGGTCTGAACGATGAGGGTATCGCAATCGGTAACGTCTTCGAACTTGAGGTGCAGATTGTCTTTCGACTCGCGCAACTCGACGCTGCCGCCACAGTCATAAAGACTGGCGCTATCGACGTAACGGCTTTCGGCAAAACCCTGCGTCGCCACCAACACGGACACCAGGAACAATAGTTTTCTCATGTAAACCTCCACAGGAATGAGACCACAATATGACGCATCTTATAACAAGCGGTTCTCCCTCTGGGAATCAAAAATTCGCCTTTTTATCGTCGAGCCCGGAAGGAAATCCTAAACGCAGCGGGCCCAAGCGGTTGATTTGAGCCCGGCAAACGGATACGAGGAACCATGCCCGAAATTGCATCGCTTTCCGTGGATGAGCTCAAAGCCAAAATGGACCGCAATGAGTCCTTCATCTTGCTGGACGTGAGGGAGCCGGAAGAGTTCGCTCTCGCCAATCTTGGCGGCACCCTCATTGCGCTAAACGAGCTTCCCGGAAAATTAGCGCAGCTCGACCGCGAGAAGGAAATCGTCGTGCTTTGTCACCACGGCGTGCGCAGTCTGCATGCCGCTCATTTCCTTTTGGCGAACGGCTTCACCAAGCTCTCGAACGTTCGTGGCGGCATCGACCAGTGGTCGGTGCGAATCGATCCCGAGCTCCCGCGCTACTAATTAAAAAAGCGGAACTGACTCGTGTCAGCTCCGCCCGGAGAGCAAGCGCTCAATTTTCCGCTCGGCCGGGAATCTGCTCTTCGGCCTGGGGCAAGAAAACGGTGAGCACGCCGTTTTCCAAAATGTTTACCCGCTGGGGGTTAGGGCGCCTCTCGTACGGGAAACCATCTTGGAAAATAGAAGAGGCCATTTTCGCTTCCGCTCGTTTCGCCCTCCTTCATTCACTGCTACTCCCTTAAGAAAATGCAATCGCCGTTCCAGTTTTACCGAAGGTGGCGCGCCCAGCCGCGGCTTGCCACCGCTGCCAATTCACGGAACCCTTAAGCGTCGTGAATCCCTTCTTATCGAAGAGCTTTGCCGCCTCACTCGAAGCCGGACTACGCGGTGAGGCCAAGCGCCGGCCGCGCGGAGCCTTGAAACAATTGGCGGAAAAACTGCGCGTACATCCGAGCTTCGTTTCCCAGGTTCTGCTCGGTAAATCGCATTTGAACGTCGATCAAGCTCTGCTCGCCGCGGACTTCTTCGGACTGGGCGCGGAAGAGACGGAACACTTCCTCGATTTGCTCCATCGAGATCGGTCGGGCACGCCAAAAGCCCGCGCTTATTTCGAGCAACGCATTGAGAAGCGCAACACCGAGCGCCTCAATTTGAAGCGCCGGTTTCTAGAAAAGCGCTCGCTCTCCTGCGAACAGGAGAGCTTGTATTACGAAGATTGGGCGACTCAAGCGATCCATATGCTGTGTCAGCTACCCGGCAAGCATACGGTCGCGTCTCTCGCCCGTGCCTTGAAGCTCGACCCTTCGCGAGTCGAATCGAAAGCGCGCGCTCTGGAAGAGACCGGTTTTCTCGAACAAAAGGAAGGCGGGCTCAAAAGCCTTCTCGAGTCGTTTCACCTCGGTAAAGACTCCCGCCTGGTCTCGCGCCTCCACACCAACTGGCGGCTGAAAACTCTGCACGAGCTGGCGGGCGGGCTCGCCGAGGACGCCGTTCACTACACCTCCGTCATGACCATCTCCGAATCCGCCGCGAAAAATCTCCGGGAGATCGTCTTAAAGCACCTCGAACAGACCCGGCACGAGATTTCCGCCGCGGAATCCAAGGCGCTTTACTACTATGGTCTCGACTTCTTCCCTCTCGTTCGGGAGTAAAACTCTCGTAACTCTTCAAACCGAGAGAACATAACTATTGATGCTGCGATGCGTTTTGGCGATACCTGACTTGTTTTAGATAACTGCAGGAGAAGAACAGTGAAGCACCTACTAACTTTGATTTTCGGTCTTTGGGCGGCCGCGAGCCTCGGCTCGGAGGGCGGCAATAGCAGCGGCGGAGACGAACCGTTCGGCTCGGGGTCCATCCCATACGAATCCCGTCAGGCCGAGCTGGTCGGCGTCGTAGGCTCCGTCAGCGGCGTCGGTCCCTGGCATGTCAGCTTTCGAAAACTGTACTTAGGCGCGGCCCTCGACGTGGACATCGTCAAACGTGGGCGATTTACTCCGACGACCGGTGATTTGCTTTTCGTCCGGCTCGACGGGAAGGAAAGATGGATTGGACGCTCGCTGACTCTCTCTGCCGATAGAGAACGGGCTCTTGCTTCCTACTTGGCCGATGCTTCGGCCGTGAGCCGCTTGGCTTGGGCTCGGGAGTATCTCAAGCACACTGACCCCGTTCTCAGCTGGTCGGCGGAGCTAGAGCTAGGCATTCAAGCGAAGGGGAGCGAGAGTGCGAAGGTTCTCGAGCTGCTCGTCCTCGAGCCGACGCTGCTTGCCTTACAAAAACGCGTGCCGCTGCTGGCACTCTTTCTACCCGCCCCCGAAGCCGAAACGATTCTCAAAGCCATCGTCATCGACGGTCAAGTCGGCAATGGGTTGCGAAGTAAAGTGGCGAGAGAGTTCTTCTTCCGCCCTCATTACAAAAGCCTGCTCGAAGCCTGGAAAGACGGCCGCGAAGGCGCGGATGCTTGGCTCAAAGCGGAAGCCGCGCGCGCCTGGAAGCAGCAGTATGGCGGTAAGCCCGTCCTAACCGAAATAGAAGCCACCGCGCTCGTCGCCGAACTTGCCACGGCTCGTCGACAAAAAGCGATCGGCCGTAGCGAGCGCAATTGAGTCCGACGCTCGGGTGGTCGGCGCTCTCGTTGGGCTTGTGAAAGACAAGTCCGTCGCCTCACTCGATCAGAGCTTCGCTCTCGTGGCGCTGAAAGAAATGGGCGCGCTGGGCGAGCTCTCTCACCTTGCCCTCGATCCGACGCTACCGATTGCGGTGCGCTCGACCGCGATTGTCGAAATCGGCATGTCGGGGAACCAAGCCGTCCTTCAGACTTTGGCGGAGCGCTTGGAAACCGAAGCGCTTCGGCAGCAAGCCGGCGCCTTTCTTCAGACGACGAAATAATCCAAAGTAAACGCGACGAGCTCTTCTTCCGACGAAACCGCGACCCGGTCTCGGAAAGCCTGAAGAAACTCACTAATCAGGGCTCTCAAGTTGAGTACGTCCTGGCGCGAGATTGTGTGCACGCCAGTATAACGCAGAGTCGATTCCTTCGGTACGTGTACGCACCCCTTCATGCGCCAGAGGGATTGGTAATGATCGGCCACGGCCGAGTGCGGGGAGAGATGAGATTGCCGGCGTTGCAGCTTCCACTTTCCGTGATCGCGCCGGATGAGCTCCATGCTCTCCAGCTGCTCCAACACCGCCCTAACCTCTTTTAACGGAATGCCTACTCGCTCCGCGATGGCCTCGGGGCTCTGAAATTTTGGAATGTCCAAAAGCAAATGGATCGCGGGGACGTACCACTTTCCATAGTAGTAGGTGTCCTGTTCCTGAGTGGAGAGGCGCATTTCCCGAATGGGCTTTCCCCCGCTCGTTTTTTCATGTCCGGCCTTCAGGGCGACTTTCTTCGCCTCGGCGTACTTGCGTAATCGCTGGCTTCCGGCGCGGGCGTGGTCCACCAGCGCGACGAAATAGTCCGTCTCGGCCTGGCTCATCACGGCGTACTCCGCGATGCCTAGCGCGTGCTCCTGGCTCAAATGAATCCGCCCGCCCAAGACCTGGGAAAGAAAGGTGGGGTGGCAGCCTGCCCGGGAGGAGAGCTGCTTTTGATATCCCCTTTGGGCCCTATTCTCGCTGATGAGTTTTTTCAGGAAACCGAGATAGGTATCGAACTCAAAAATAGAGGTCATCGTTTAAAATTATTAAACCAGTTCGTGGAATATTTATAAAGTATCAATTGCAACGGCGCCCCGAAAAAAGGCAAGGTGCGGCCATGAAGTTACAAAGACATTTGGCTCTCGGTTTTCTCTTCCTCATCGGTTCGGCGTCGCTGACTCACGCCGCGGTACCCATCGCTACCGAGACCATGAAACAGGAACTGACTCGCGCCCTTTCGGTGGCGATGGCGACGCCGGAACACGCGGTGGTTCAAAATCTCTACGTAGAACTGGAAAGCTCGCTCACGCGGCAAGGCTTCAAGAAGAACGGCACGGTGCCTTCCGTCGAATTGGAGGCTTTTCACGCCGACGCCTTTCGAGTCGACTACACGTTTCGTTCGGTGGTTCGTTTTCTGAGAGAATGCCCGCAAATTCCGCGCTGTTTCTCGGAAGAGGTCTCGCTGACCGTCGAGGGCGTTACCCTCTTCGCTCCCACTAGCGAGGTGCCGGGCTACGTCATCCCGAGCTGGGTCAATTCCCGCTTCTCCCGTTCCTTCCTCAAAGGCGGCGGAGCTTCGGTCGGCGGTCCTAGATAGGCCTAGTTTATTGAGCCCGCCGCGCCGACGGATCGGCTGTTATAATAATCCGTCATGGCAAAGCGCTCCCTACAGCCTCTCCTCCTTACGCTGGCCTTTTGCGCAGTGCCCTGGATCGCGGTCTCTAGGCCCACCGGTTCGCTGGTCGCGAGCCAAGCCTTCGCGGGTTTCTTGCCGCCACTGCCTTATCTGCTGCTCGCCGCCCTCGCCTTCGTCGGCGTGAAGCTAAATCAAACGCGGCTCTTCTTCGTGAGTCTCTTTCTGACGGCGAGCTACGTTTTTCTTCAGGGCGATCTCGTCGCCTTCGCGAGTCCCTATCTGCGAACGCTCGCGGTAACCGCGGCGGCGCCGCTGACCCTCGGCCTCATCTTTCTTTGTCCCGAAGGACGGCTCTTCAACTGGCGCAGCTGGGTCGCGCTCTGCGTGACGCTTGCCCCGCTGGAATTACTCGCCTTTGGTTTTCGCGCGCGCTGGCCGGTTCTGGAAAGCCTCCTTCACTGGCAGTTCTTGGGACGGCAGGGCTTCTTTCACGTCCCCGACGCGATGACCCTCTTCGCGGCCGCTTTCGCGCTCTCCGCGTTTCTCCACGCCAATGCCGCGCGCCGGCTGCTCCACGTATTTCTCGCGGTCAGTCTCGTCCCGCTTTGGGCCGCGCTTCATTACCGCAGCGCTGGAGTTAACCTTCCGAACGTCAGCGTGGTCACCGCCTTGGCTTTCGCCTGTCAGGCCTTGCTGCTCGTTTACGGCGTCTTCCTGCTCTACTGGGAGCGCGTGTATCTCGACGAGCTCACGGGCATCGCGAACCGGCGAGCCTTGAACGAGCACCTCGCGCGCCTCGGAAAGAAATACGCCGTCGCCATGGTCGACATCGATCACTTCAAGCGCTTCAACGATAATTATGGCCACGAGGAAGGCGACAACGTCCTGAGATTCGTGGCGGGGCACCTCGACCACACGACGAAGGGGCGCGCCTATCGGTACGGCGGCGAAGAGTTCACGGTGATATTCGAAGAGGCGACCGCCGAAGAAGCGGCGGTGACCATGGAGTACGCGCGGCGGACGTTAGCCGATCGGACGTTCACCATCCGGCCGCCCCGAGGCAAAAAGCCCAATCCGAAGGCCAAGAAAGCGCGGGGCAAGTCGGAAAAAACCGGCTCGCAAGTCAGACTGACTTTCAGTGTAGGAATTGCCGCGAGTCCTGCTCATGGGGACGACCCGGAAAAAGTCCGTATTACGGCGGATGAAGGTCTATACGGCGCTAAAGAATCCGGCCGGAACTGCGTCGCTATCGCGACGAGTTCAGGCGCGAAAAACTCTAAAAAAACCGGTTAAAGCGCTGTTTGCGAAACACGCCGCGGTTAAAGCCAAAAAGTATCCACACACCTTTTGGCTTAGAGGTGGGCGTGGCGGAAGGGTTTGGCGACCACCATGTAAACAAAGCCCGCCGCGATGACGATCACCGACGTGAAAATCATGCCGTAGTTTACGAACCAGGGATCGAGCGGCGCGCGAGGCCAAAGCATGTTCACGATGGCGCCGATCCCGTAAATCAGCGCGATGAGGTTGATGGGCCAGCCCCACTTACCGAGGGTGAACGAGCCCGCCGGCTTCCAGCCTTTCAAACGCGCGTACACCGCGCCGACGATGACCATCTGAAACGCGATGTAGATACCGGCCGCCGCGAAGCTGATGATCGTATTCACCGCATCCTGGAGCCAGTGGCCGAGACTCGCGATGAGCGCCGGAAGCACGCCCGTCACGATGAGCGCCACGACCGGCACGCGCGTCTTGGGAGAAAGCTCACTGAGCTTGTGGCTTCCAAAAATCATTTTGTCGCGCGCGAAGGCGAACAAGAGGCGGCTCGCCGCCGCTTGCAGACTGAGAAGACACGACATGAAAGAGACCATCACCACCGCGATGACCACGCGAAAGCCAGTCATGCCCAAGGCGGCCTTCAGCGTCGTTCCCACCGGATCTTTGTCCGCGCCGGAAATGGCCGCGCCGAGATCGGGGATGGCGAGGAGCAGCGCGAGACAGACGAAGGTCGCGGCGCCGCCGCCGACGTAAATCGTCATGCGCATGGATTTCGGAATCGCGACGCCCGCGTTCGGCGTTTCCTCGGCAAGATCGCCGCACGCTTCAAAGCCGTAGTAACAAAACATCGCTGCAACGGAAGACGCGAGGAACGCCGGGAAATAACTGAAACCCTCCCCGAAGCTTCCCGTCTCGAACAGGACGCCGAGGGGCTGATGCCTCGCTGCAATGAGCAGATACCCGCCCACCAAAATGGCGCCTACTAACTCACAAACGAAACCGAACATGGCCACGCGACCAAGAAGCTTCGTGCCACTGACGTTCAGTAAAGTCGTGACGAGGATCATCGCCACCGCCACCCAAATGCTAGTCGAGTTACTGAGCTCCATGCCTATCAGCTGAGATAAGAAGGGGGCCCCACCTACGGCTACCGCCGCGACTGTAGTAAAGAGCGCCCAACCGTAAATCCAGCCGGCCATCCAGGCCCACCGTTTGCCCACGAGCCGTAAGGACCAGGGGTAAAGACCGCCCGCGATGGGATACTGCGAGACCACTTCGCCAAAGATCAAACAAACCAGAAACTGCCCTAAACCTACCAGCAGGTAGTTCCAAAACATCGGGGGCCCGCCGGCCTTCAGCGCCATCGCGAAGACCGAGTAAACCCCGACCACCGGCGAGAGGTACGTGAACCCCAAGGAGAAGTTCTCCCAGAAGCTCATGGTGCGGTCGAAGTTGGAGGTATAGCCGAGGGCCTTTAATTGCTCGGCGTCTTTATCGTTTTGGTTGGTCATTCCAATAGGATAAGCTGGGAAACCAACTTTAAAAAGAGGCAACTGAGGGGGTGGCTTGTCCTGGCCATCGGATTCATGCTACTTCCGAGCGCTTCAAGCTGCGCCTGAGAGCGCAAAAATCAGGTTTAAGGAGTCTCTCTATGCACGAGTACCGCATGTGGATCGGTGGAGAATGGGTTAGCGCAAAATCGGGCGCTACCCGCAAAATCATCGACCCGGGTAACGGCGAAACGGTCGCCGTAGTGGCCGAAGCCTCCCGAGACGACGTGAAGCTCGCCATCCTGGCCGCTCGCAAAGCGTTCGATCAAGGCGACTGGCGCAAACCTTCTTTCGCCCAAGAGCGCGGCAAAGCCCTCTTCCGCATCGGCGATCTCATTCGCGCGAACGCGAAAGCCCTGGCCGAGCTCGAAGTGAAAAACTGCGGTAAGCCGCTGGCCGAAGCCGAGTTCGACGTGGCCGACGCTGCGAACTGTTTCGAGTTCTACGGCGGCCTCGCCACGAAAATCCACGGCGAAACCATGTCGGTTCCCGCGAACTCACTGAGCTTCGTGCTCCGTGAGCCGGTCGGCGTGTGCGGGCAAATCATTCCCTGGAACTATCCGCTTCTCATGGCGGCCTGGAAACTTGGTCCTGCTTTGGCCGCGGGTAATACCTGCGTCCTGAAGCCCTCCGAGTTCACGCCCTGCACGGCGTTGGAGCTCGCCAAGCTCATCGAAAAAGCCGGGCTTCCGGTCGGCGTCGTCAATATCGTCACTGGCCCTGGCGCCGGCGCGGGCGAAGAGCTCGCCGATAGCATGCTAGTCAACAAAGTCGCCTTCACGGGCGGCACCGTCACCGGCCGCAAGATTCTACTCAGCTCCTCGGGCAATCTCAAAAAGGTCACCCTCGAGCTCGGCGGCAAGAACCCCAATATCGTATTCAATGATGCGCATTTCGAAAGCGCGGTCGACGGCGCCCTCTTCGCGGCGTTCGCGAACCAAGGCGAAGTCTGCTCGGCCGGCTCGCGCCTACTCGTCGAGCGCTCTATCCACGATAAACTCGTCGCCGCCATGGTCGCGAAAATCCCGCGCATCAAAGTCGGCCACGGCTTACAGCCCGGCGTGAAGATGGGACCGTTGGTCTCCGCCGCGCACCGGGAAAAAGTGGAAGCCTACATTAAGATCGGCATCGATGAAGGCGCGAAGCTCGCCTGCGGCGGCAAGCGCCCCCAGGGCGGCGCTTTCGAAAAGGGCAATTTCCTGGAGCCCACGATCTTCACGGGCGTCACGCCGAAAATGCGTATCGCGAAGGAAGAGATCTTCGGACCCGTGCTCTCCGTCATTGCGTTTGATACCGAAGCAGAAGCGATCCAAATCGCCAACGACAGCGAGTACGGCCTTGCGGCGGGCGTTTGGACACTCAACATCAACCGCGGCCTCCGCGTAGTGCGGGAACTTCGCGCCGGCATCACCTGGATCAACACCTATCACCCGACGTTCAACGAGCTCCCCTGGGGCGGTTACAAGCAGAGCGGTAACGGCCGCGAGCTCGGCCTCCACGGTATCGAGGCGTACCTCGAAACCAAGCAGGTGAACGTGAACCTCGATGAAGCTCCCCTAGGCTGGTACTAAGATGAGCATTCGATTGAAAACTCCGCTCCCGGGTCCCGAGAGCCGGCGCCTCATGGAAGAGCGCAGAAAACACGTCGCTCGTGGCCCCTTCCACACGACGCCCCTATTTGCGAAATCCGCGAAGGGAGTTTTCATCGAAGACGTCGACGGCAATCGACTGCTCGATTTCGCTTCCGGCATCGGCGTGACCAACGTGGGTCATGCTCCCGCGCCCGTCATCAAAGCCATCCAAGCGCAGGCGGAACAGTTTCTGCACACGAGCTTCAACGTGGTCGCCTATGAGGCCTACGCGAAGGTCGCCGAGAAATTGAACGAAGCAGTTCCGGGCGGCTGGGAAAAGAAAACGTTTCTCGCCAATAGCGGCGCGGAAGCGGTCGAAAACGCCATTAAGATCGCGCGCGCTTTCACGAAGCGCCAATCCGTCGTTTGTTTCGAGCACGCCTATCATGGCCGCACCTACATGGCGATGGCGGCCACCGCGAAGACGAAGCCTTATAAGCTCGGCTTCGGCCCCTTCCCGTCCGAAGTCTACCGCGCGCCTTTCCCGTACGCGTACCGCTGGCCCACGACTTCCGACTCCGACAAAGTCTCGGAAGAGTGCTTCGCGCATTTCGTCGCCTTCATCGATAGTGAGGTGGGCGCTTCTACCGTGGCTTGCATCGTCATGGAACCTGTTCTCGGGGAAGGCGGCTTCGTGCCGTGTCCTCCTCTCTTTTTCCAAAAGCTGCGTCAGTACTGTACGCAAGCGGGCATTGTTCTCATCGCCGACGAAGTACAAACCGGTTTTGGCCGTACCGGAACAATGTTCGCGTGCGAGCAACTGGGCGCCGCGCCCGATCTTCTCGTGTCCGCGAAAGGCATCGCCGCGGGTCTTCCGCTTTCGGCGGTCACCGGACGCGCCGACATCATGGATGCGCCGAGCGAAGGCGGCATCGGCGGCACCTACTGCGGTAACCCGATTTCCTGCGCGGCATCTCTCGCCGTGTTCGAAATGTTTGCGGACGGAAACCTTCTTAAAAACGCTAGGGCCATCGGAGCGACCCTCGAAGCCCGCATGGCGAAATGGGCGGATTTTAACCCTTCGGTGGGCGACGTGCGCGGACTCGGCCCCATGCGCGCGGTGGAGTTCGTAAAGGATCGCAAAACGAAGGAGCCGAACCCGGCCCTCGCCCGCGATTTGATTCGTTTTGGTTACGAGCACGGCCTCGTTTTGATGAATGCGGGCACCTACGGAAACGTACTCCGCCTTCTGATTCCGCTCTGCGCGACGCCGGACGAAGTGAACGAGGGACTCGCCCTCATCGAAACTGGCTTAAAGACGCTGCGTTAACTTAACGCGATCGATTAAAGCACCGCGTCCAATCTTCCGATAAGTCTGCTGGAAGACATGGAAACGGTGAATCTCAATATTATGATGGAATCTCTGGGACTTGTGTCCGGGGGTACCTTTGCCGTCTTGGCCGCGTTCCTTTTCGTGGCCTTTCCTATCTGGTGCGTCGTCGACTGCGCCCGCGACCCTGAGCGCCCTGAGCGCGAACGGACCGGGTGGATAGCCGCCATCCTAACGGTGCCCGGATTTGGCCCTCTCGCCTACGGACTTTTCGCGACCGACTCCCGTCCGTTGAAAGCGGGCATGGGCGTGGCTCTCA
>JAYUGC010000130.1:0-26947 GCA_043767805.1 Pseudomonadota bacterium
TCCCTCCATGTCCCACCGCCCATGGCGTCGGCGGCGGCCTTCCTGTTTAATGATATATATAGCGATTCGCTGGTTTGACACGTAGCGCTACGTACCCTAACCAAGAGGCTCACATGAAGACGGCTTCGCTTTTCATTTTGGCGGCGTTCTTAAGTTTTGGCCGGCTGGTCCAAGCGGCGGGAGCTCCCATCGATGCGCTGCAGTTCATCGACCGCATCCAAGGGACCTACCAAATCGACATGGCTGGGGGTCATATCCCGACCTCCCAGAACAATCAGGCTGAAGTCTACGCGGACACGGAAGAGGGTATTCTCACCCTGCCGTTCTGCGGTACGAGCGGCCTTTGCGATCCGGGCTACATAGAGTTTACGTACGCCAAGACCCAGGCGACCCGCGAAGAGCTAGCTCCCGACCACTTCGTGGTGGAGCTCGTGACCCAATACGGTGCCAAGACTTACCGCTACACCTGGGAGTCCAAAGCGGCTCAAGTCACTTTCACCAACTACCAATACCTGGTGGCTGGAAAAGTAACCCAGCTGGTCCATCAGATTCACAAGGTCTCGCCGTAAGAGCGCTTACTGCGCGTCTTTGAAGCCGATCTTGTGAGCCGCGGTCTTGCTCGAGAAGAAGATGCGGCGGCAGACGTCGATGCCTTTGTAGTCATCCGGCTCGTGCAGCGTCATGGTGTCGTAATCGCCGACGTACTTGTCCGCCTGGCGGTTCGTCATGCGCATGCGGAACTCGAAGGGCATTTCCTTCAAGGGCTTCGTCGCGCTGAAAATTCCGCGGCGCTCTTTGCGGGCAGCGTCGCAGCTCATCAGGTATTCGCGAACCCGGTTGTTCTTGAAGAAGTCACGGGTACAGCCGGGACCGGTGCAGTAGATGTACGGCACGGCCCATCCGCCGCGGACCATCTGCAAATTGATGTCGACTTGCTTTGCGAAGACGAAGCCCAAAGTCCGCTTGTACTTGTCCAGACCCCAGGTTTGGAGCGCGACGTTGTTGCCGACTTTCAGAAAGCCCTGCAGGTAAGCCGTGGCGTAATCGCCCCAAGGCTGTTGGCCGACGACGCCGTGATCGGGCGTCGGAAAATGGGTTTCGGGGGCATCGATGCCCAGCATGCGAATCTTCAGGACCGTGCGCTGATCGGGCGTGACGTTGACGGTGTCGCCGTCGACGATCTTGGCGATAACACCCTGCACTACTTGTTGATCAGAGGCATGCGCGCTCAGAGCGCAGAGGAACAAACCAAGAGCGAGGCGACTTCCGAGAACTCGGACAACTCCTAATGACATGTAACCCCCAAATATCCGTTTATGTGAACGCAAGTAGAAACCCTGCTTCACGGAGATACTCTCGTCGGAGATCGCATGGCCAGTCAATTGTCCGTAAAGACAATACTTCCTGCCCGAATTCTTGACTTCTTTTTCTCTTAGCGCGCGCGTAAAAAATCGGCGCTCGTCGTCAAACGCCCGCGATTACCAGCGGTGATAAGCGGGATGGCCCGGCTTTACGGCGACAAAGGTGCCTTGGCACGTCGCGCAGATTTTGCCGCCCGCGATGAGCTCTGCGGAAATGAGGGCGCGATCCGTTTCGGAGGAAACTACTTTCGCGACGAGCCGGACGAGGCCGTTGGTCGGCGTCGGCCGGGTGAGGCGGATGGCATATTCCGCGGTGACCGTGCACGGAGGTTGATCGAGTTTGCCTTGGTTCATCAGATGCCAGGCCGCCGTCCAGTTGGAATGGCAATCGAGCAGGGCGCCGATGATGCCGCCGTTTAGCATTCCGGGGAACGCTTCGTGATGCGGTTCGGGTCTCCATTCGGAGACGACCGTATCGCCTTCGGGGAAGCTGCGAATTTTGAGGCCTTTGGGATTGGAAGGTCCGCAACCAAAGCAGGAGTTCTTGGGAGCGTATTTTTCTTGGAGAGATTGAGTGGACATGAATTCATTCTCCGAAAGGCTAGCCATTCGTAGCCTAGCCCCCCAAGGGGCCAGCGAAGAATGGGCGATAAGGGATTCGAACCCCTGACCCCCTGGTTCGAAGCCAGGTGCTCTATCCAGCTGAGCTAACCGCCCTCTCAAAGGTGGCTTTCCTTGTATCTCCCCTCCGGGGTAAAAGAAAGGCCTGCATGCTAGTCGCCGCGCTTACCGTTTTTGCCTATCTCCTGGGAAGCTTCCCCACGGGTGTAGTCTTATCCCGGCGCAAGTACGGCATCGACGTCCGCGACATGGGAAGCGGCAATATCGGCGCGACCAACATCACGCGCACCTTCGGCTGGTACGCCGGAGCGCTCACTTTCCTCATCGATGGCCTGAAAGGCTTTTTGCCGGTTTGCTTAGTGCGCTGGTATTTCCCCGAATTGCCGATGCTGGTTCCCGCGGTGGGAATCGCCGTGGTGGCGGGTCACTGTTTCAGCGCGTACTTGAAATTGGGCGGAGGCAAGGGAGTGGCGACCAGTCTTGGCTGCCTCTCCGCGGTGGCGCCTTGGCTCGCGCTCGCCGCCGCGCTCACTTACCTCGCGGTCTTGGGGGCCACCCGAATCAGCGCGCTCGGATCGCTAGCGGGCATCGTGGCTGCGAATCTCTATTTGGTTTTTTTGTCGCCGAGCCGGGAAATCGTCTTCCTGACCCTCGGCATCTCGTTTCTGGTCGTCTTGAGACACCAGTCCAACATCCGCCGTCTCTTCTCGGAAAAAAAGAAAGGCAAATCATGAACCGTTACTGGGCCATTTTGTTTTTAATTTCGGGAATCGCGTTTGCCGCGCCACCGGTAAAATTTCAGACGAACGCCGCGCGAGCGTTTAGCGAAGCGAAACAGCGAAAGGTTCCCGTCCTGATTAGCTTCTTTGGCGTGTGGTGCCCGCCGTGCAACGAAATGGAAGAGACGGTTTACGAGAGCACCGGCTTTCTGGAAAAAGCGAAAAACTTCGTCCTTCTGAAGCTCGACGTGGATGCGGTTGCCTCTTTCAAGCTGAAAGACAAGTACAAGGTCGGCGGTTATCCAACGATAGTCTTCACGACGCCAAAAGGCGATGAACTCTACCGCGTTGTCGGCTACCGGGCTCCCGCCGAGTTCATGAGAGTGATGGGCCTCGTGCTTTCCGCGGGTAACCGCGATTTCTCAGCGGCGTGCCAGAGCAAGGACGCGGAAGATCTCTGGCGTTGCGCCGTAATCAGCCAGGAGCGCGGCAAGAAGGCCGCCGCCGAAGCCGCGTACAAAAAGCTCGAGCCTACTTTGAAAGCGGGAACGCCTCGCTATCTGGAAGCCCGCTCCTTTGCCGTCGATAATTCCGCGACTCCCGATTTAAAGCGCCACGGCCTCGAAGGCCTCATGGCTGAGTTTCCGGAGAGCCCGAAGGCCGCGCTCTGGGCTTACACCTACGCCACTTCTTTCGAAGAGGGGGAGAAGCAGGAGCCGAAGAAAGATCTCCTTCTCAAGGTCCTCGCTAACTTCGACAAGATGATGGCGAGTTCCGACAAAGACGAGCTGGGAGTGAGTCAAACGGACTTGCTGCAAATCAAAGCCGAGCTTTTGGGGAGAGTGGGAAAAAAAGACGAAGCCACCGCGGTGTGGGCGCAGGCGGCCAAAGAGTTCGAGACTTTGGCCGCGCAACTTCCCAAAAATAGTCACGCTCGCGGTTTCACCATCGAGCGCATCAGCTGCCTCGAAGAGGCGGGGGACGTGGCCGGTGCCTTAAAGCTCGCCAACGAGTACCGCGCGAAATTCCCAGACGACTTCACCTTTCACTACCAGGCGGCCGGCCTTCTCAATCGAGCGAAGCGTTTTCCGGAAGCCATTCCGGTCGCGAAAAAAGCGTATGAGAATTCCTACGGCGATAACCGCATCCGCGCGGCGATTCTGCTTTTGAAGCTCTACGCGACGATTCCCGACAAGGCGCAGGCCAAGACTTTGTATGACGCCGTGAAAAAGGAAATCAACCCGGACGCGAAGCTCGAGATCCGAACCCACAAGTACTTGAAGAGCCTCGACAAGGCCTGGTCGGCTTTCGGGTAATGGCTCGTTAAGTCAATCAGAGGAATCCCGGTTAGTTACCTGGCTCCAGCCTGGGTCCCCCGGTATGTCTCCACTCTCCGGGCAATTGCGCCGATAAGTCACTGGTATGCCATCGGAATCTAAAATCGTTTACTGGCTGGGATCTCCGGTCGAAAAAAAGGCGACGGAAACCCTTCGCGCGGCACTTCGTAAAGCCGGATTCACCAACGAATGGGTGAGCGTCACCGCGACGACGGATTTCACCAAGGCACAATGGACCGAGACGCAAGTCCCCGGCAATGTGTCGGCCGTGCTCTTCACCGTGCCTTCGGCGGAACGGCTCGCGTCTTTCGTAAAAGTATTTCGCGCCGAAGTGGCTGTCCGTGTCCCCGGCCCCGCGATCATCGCCGGCTGCGCCGAAACTTCGCCGGATTTGCTCTCCCAGTTTGCTCAAGCGCCCGTTGACGATATTTTCTATTTTTCCGAAAGCCCCGACGCTTTCGCGAGCCGCGTGACGGTACGTTGCCGCCTTTCGCAGGAGAGAGAAGAGTCCCGTCAGGCGCTGCGCGATCATCAGATGCGTTCCGCCCGCACGGAAACCATCGTGAAGCAGCGGGAGGAATTTTTGGGCGTAGCCGCTCACGATCTTCGCTCTCCGCTCGGCCTGATTCAGGCGAGTCTCGGCATGGTCATCGACCAGCAGGCAAAGGAAAAGACCCTGAACCCGGTCCACCTCGAGCTTCTCACCCGGGCGAAGCGCCAAGCGGTGAGCGCCATCAGTCTCGTCAACGATTTGCTCGACGTAATGTCTTTTGAGCAAGGTTTGAAGCCCGACTACCGCGTGCTCAATCTGCACCAGCTTCTCTCGGAGTTTTACGGCGACTACCGCTCCAAAGCCGAAGAGAAGAAAGTGCAGTTTCACTATCAGAACGCGATTCAGGATTGGCGCGTGCTCGCCGATTCGGACCGGCTCAATCAGCTTTTGCAG
This sequence comes from Pseudomonadota bacterium, assembly GCA_043767805.1. Lineage (GTDB taxonomy): Bacteria > Bdellovibrionota > FAC87 > UBA2466 > UBA2466 > CAZZHG01. Next base: position 4,985 of record JAYUGC010000130.1, read on the forward strand.
AATCTTTTCGTCAACGCCCTGAAGTTCACCGAAGGCGGAAAGAACATCTATCTTACCGTCGAGCCCTTCATCGGCCGCCGCAAGAGCGATCCGCCCTATCCGATGGTGGTCATCAGCGTGAAGGACGAGGGCAAGGGAATTCCCCCTCGTGAGCTCCAGCGCATTTTCGATCGTTTCGCTCAGATTCGGGACAGCTCGCGGGAAGGTGGCCGCGGCCTCGGACTTACGGTGGCGAAACAGATTTCCACTTTGCATGACGGCAACATCTGGGTGCAAAGCGAAGAGGGGCAGGGGTCCATCTTCCACGTGCTCCTTCCGCACGTCATCAGCCGGGTGAACGCCGATAAGGGAAAGACGCACACGCGGCTTCTGGTCATCGAGCCGGTGCCTGAAAACCGCGAGATTCGGCAAAAGCAGTTCGCCGAATGGGGCTACGAGTCTCATTTCGTCAAAGATGGCGTCTCGGCCATCGCCATGGCTTTCCACGAGCCGCCCGCGGCGATTTTGTTTGGTGCGGAGCTGGGCCTCATCAACGAAGCCGAAATGGTGAACATGCTCAAAGGCGAATCGGCGACTTCCAGCGTGCCGCTCCTCCGGCTGACTCCCGCGGGCGTGGCCTATCAGAAACGCCAAGACGTGCTTATCGACGCTTTTCTCGACGTCCCGCTCACGCGTACTCAGCTCGAGACCGTGCTCATTCAAGTGGGCCGGGAAGGGCTAGTGAAGGCCAAGAAGAAGGCCGCGTGATCTCGAGAGTTGTCCTCCTCCTCGCGTTTTTCGCCCTAGGCGCAAGTGCCGAGCCCCCCAAGAAGTCTCGTTGGAAGGCGACGGCCGGCGTTCACGGGTCGAAGGTCGTTACCCTGTCCGATCTCGGCGAGGCCCAAGGTGGCTCGGTACTGAACGGGAAAATTTATCTCTACGGCGATCTCTCCAAAGCTACGCCTCGCGTGGGAATCATCCGCGAGTACGACGAGAACCTGGTTCCCACGGGCCGTTCCGTCACTTTGAGTCAGGGAGGAAAGCCGCTTCTCACTCATCCGACCGGACTGACTCAGCATCCGACGTTCGGCACTTTGCTCGGCGATACTTTCGAGCAAAAGGGGAGGATCGTGTCTCTTGATTGGGAAGCGGCCTGGCGCGATGGTAATTTGGATCACGCGGTGAAAGCGATCGTTCAGGATGATGCCGCGGTCAATGGCACGCGGCCTCTCTTCGTCGAAGTGGGAGGCAGGACGCTCGTCGCCACCGCTGACTATGGGAATAAGACGCCAAGCCTTCGTCTCTACGATCCCGAACTGATGCTAAAGTTCGGCAAGACCACCGCCAAAGGCGTGCTCGTTGCCAAAATGCCTTTCGCCCCGTTCACGCAAAACCTGGCGTGGAGCCCGCAGAAGGGAATCCTGACCGGCGTGCAAAATGTAATCGCGGGAGTGGGTTGGAAGCTAGAGGCCATTGACCTGGCAAAAGCGGTGCGGACCAGGAGCCTGAAAGCCAAAGGGGTGCGGGTCGGCACTCAGATATTTCCGCCGCACGACGAGCTTGAAGGGTACTTCGTCCATCCGGACGGCCGCGAAATCTTCATTACTTCGAGCCCGGCCGATAACGTGGTCATCGGCAAATCGGTTCCCATCGATCCGCGCTGGTCGGAAGAGATGGAAATGCGGCCTTCCTTCGTCGAAGACCCTGCTTCGCGAGACCCTTTTTGCGAGCTCTCTCTCCACCGGGTCAAAGGCTCAAAGCCATAAAGCGCGCTTTGGGTGGCCCCGGCGCGGTTGATATTTTCCAGGGCAAGCTCGAAAGCGACTACCTGAGTCCGAGGAGTTTGCGCCCCGAGATAACGAAGGAGTACTTGGTCGGGCGCGTAACCTCCGACGCCGAAGTTGAAAACATCAGCGCCGAGGCGTTCTGCAAGTACGTTTTGCCAGGTCTCCGCATCGGCAACCTCGGATCCCAGAGTGAAGGAGTTGCCGAAAACGGCCAGGTAGGGAATGCAGAAGGAGCGCGTCCTAAGCCGTTCTTCGAAAGGGGTCTTGAACCTGGGCGTCCATCCCAAGCGCGCGTCAAAGCCCCCGCTCATCTCCACCGACTGAGCGGGCGCCGCGGTGAAGCCTGCCGGGTCCGCCCAAACAAAACGCTCGGCCTGGGCGCGAAAAAACATACGGCACGCAAGCTCGACGCTTACCCCGCAAAGAAGCGCGCTAAGAAAATATAAAAGCTGGGTCTTCGCCCGAGCCGTCATGTGGCTTAAAGCTTGTTGCCGAACATGTACTTCAGTTCGCGCGCGGCGCTCGTGGTGCTGTCCGAGCCGTGTACGCTGTTGGCTTCCAAGCTTTCGCCGAAAGCTTTGCGGATGGTGCCGGGAGCCGCGTTCGCCGGATTCGTCGCGCCCATGAGCTTACGGTACTTTTCGACCGCGTTGTCGGCTTCGAGCGTCAGGATGACGACGGGGCCGCTGGTCATGAAGCTGACGAGGCTGCCGAAGAAGGGACGGTCCTTGTGCTCGGCGTAGAAGCCTTCGGCTTCGGCCTTCGTGAGCGACTTCATCTCGGCGGCGACGACGTACAAGCCGTCTTCTTCCATCATGTTGATGATCTTGCCGATCCAATGTTTTTTGACCGCGTTGGGCTTAATGATCGAAAAAGTACGTTCCATAGTTTCCTCTATTTCTTGAGAAGGTTTGCCATCGTTTCGCCCAAAGTCGCGGGGCTCTTGGACATCGCCACGCCCGCGCGCTCCAGCGCTTGAATTTTGTCGGACGCCTTGCCACTGCCGCCGCTGATGATGGCACCGGCGTGACCCATCCGCTTCCCGGGGGGAGCGGTCTGGCCACCGATGAAGCCGACCACCGGCTTCTTGAATTTCGCTTTGATGTACTCGGCCGCTTCCTCTTCCTTGGAGCCGCCGATTTCCCCGATCATGATGACGCCTTCCGTGTTCGGGTCGGCGTTAAAAAGCTCGAGGACTTCGACGAAGGACACGCCGTGCACCGGATCGCCGCCGATGCCGATACAGGTGCTCTGGCCGATGCCCCGCTGAGTGAGCTGATGGACCGCTTCGTAGGTGAGCGTGCCAGAGCGGGAAACGACGCCAATCCTGCCCGCCTTGTGAATCTGACCGGGCATGATGCCGATCTTACATTCGCCGGGGGTGATGATGCCAGGGCAGTTCGGTCCAATGAGAATCGACTTGCTGCTTTTCAGATAATTTTTGACCGGGATCATGTCCATGACCGGGATGCCTTCAGTGATGGCGATGATGACCTTGATGCCGGCTTCGGCCGCTTCGAGAATCGCGTCCGCCGCGAAAGCCGCGGGAACGTAGATCATCGTGGCGTTGGCGCCGGTCTTGGCGACCGCCGAAGCGACGTCGTTGAAGATCGGAATGCCTTCGAAGTTTTCCCCCGCTTTGCCGGGGGTGACGCCGGCAACGACGTTGGTGCCGTACTCTTTGCACTTTTGAGTGTGGAACGCCCCGGCCTTACCGGTGATGCCCTGAACCAAAAGCTTCGTATTTTTATCGACGAGGATGCTCATCGCTTACCTCCGGCCGCGGCCACTGCTTTTTTGGCGGCGTCACCCAAGTCGTTCGCGGGGATGATGGCCAGGCCCGAATCTTTGAGAATCTTTTTGCCGAGCTCCACGTTGGTGCCTTCCAGGCGAACCACGAGGGGAAGCGTCATCTTCAGCTCTTTCGCCGCTCCAACGATGCCCGCCGCGATGATGTCGCACTTCATAATCCCGCCGAAGATGTTGACCAAAATGGCCTTCACCTTGGGATCTTTGGAAATGATCTTGAATGCCTCGCGCACTTTTTCTTCCGTGGCGCCGCCGCCGACGTCCAGGAAGTTCGCCGGGCTGGAGCCTTCCATCTGGATAATGTCCATGGTGGCCATCGCGAGTCCCGCGCCGTTCACCATGCAGCCGATGCTGCCGTCGAGGCTGATGTAGCTGAGGTCGAACTTTTTCGCCGCGAGCTCGTTGGCGTCTTCTTCGTCCACGTCGATCAGCTCTTGCAGGAGCGGATGGCGGTACATGGCGTTGTCGTCGAAATTGATCTTCGCATCGAGGGCGATGAGCTTACCTTCATGGGTCTCAACCAGGGGGTTAATCTCCGCGATGGCGCAGTCGTACTCGCTATAGAAGCGGACGAGATTTTTCAAAATCTCGGTGAATTGCTTCGCCTGGTCGCCTTTGTATCCCATCTTCGTGGCGAGACGCCGCGTCTGATAGGGACGGAGGCCTATGCCGGGGTTAATCCACTCTTTGAAGATCTTCTCCGGCGTGTTGTGCGCAACTTCTTCGATGTCCATGCCGCCCGCGGTGGACGCCATGATGCAAAGCTGCGAGTTTTGCCGATCTAAAGTAATGGCGAGGTAACTCTCGGTCTTGATGTTCGCGCCTTCTTCGATAAGGAGGCGACGAACCTTTTGACCCTCGGGGCTCGTCTGATGGGTCACGAGCTGCATGCCGAAAATCTTCGTCGCGTACTCACGCACTTGATCTTCGGTTTTAGCGACCTTAACGCCGCCGCCTTTGCCGCGTCCGCCCGCGTGGATCTGGGCTTTGACCACCCAGGGACCGTTCGACGAAACCGCCGGCGCGCCTTTTACCGCCTCTTCGACGGAGAAAGCCGCGCGGCCTTTGGGAACGGGAATCTGGTATTGCCGAAAGAGCTCTTTGCCTTGGTACTCGTGAATTTTCATTCTTTACCCGCTATTTGCATCCGAAGGCTCAGCCTTCGAGAACTTCGATGAGTTGTCTCACGGAATCGCAGGACTTCTTCAAGCCCGCTTTTTCTTCGTCGTTAAGCTGGAGCTCTACGACCTGCTCGATGCCGTTGGTGCCGAGCTTACAGAGTACGCCGACGAACAAATCTTTCACGCCGTACTCGCCCTCGAGCCAAGCGGCGCAAGGAAGGACGCGCTTTTTGTCGCGCACGATGGATTCCACCATCGCGACCACGGAAGCCGCCGGAGCGTAGAACGCGGAGCCGGTCTTTAAGTAGTTCACGATTTCGGCGCCGCCGTTTTGAGTGCGGGTCACGATTTCTTGAATCTTCGCCTTCGTGAGAAAGGTCTCGAGCGGAGCGCCGGCAATGGAGCAGAAGCGGGTCATGGGGACCATGGTATCGCCGTGGCCGCCGTACACGAAACCGTGCACGTCTTCCACCGACACGCCCGCCGCTTCGGCGATGAAGGTCTTCATGCGCGCGGTGTCCAGGACGCCCGCCATGCCGATGACTCTGTGCTTCGGGAAGCCGGAGACTTTTTTCGCGACGTACGCCATGGCATCCAAGGGGTTCGAGACCACGATGAGGATGCTGTTGGGCGAGTGCTGCGCGACCTGCTTCGTCACCTGGGTGAGAATGTTCGCGTTGGTCTTCAAGAGGTCGTCGCGGCTCATGCCCGGCTTGCGCGGGATACCGGCCGTGATGACGACGATGTCGGAATCTTTGGTCGCGGCGTAATCGTTCGCGCCCGTGATCTTGAGATCGAAGCCTTCGACGGGGCCGGACTGCAGAAGGTCGAGCGCCTTGCCCTGAGGGATGCCTTCCGCGATATCGATGAGGACGACGTCCCCGAGCTCTTTAGCGGCAATCCAATGAGCCGCGGTGGCGCCGACGTTTCCGGAGCCGACGATCGTAATTTTTGCTCTTTTCATGAGATCTCGCCTTCTTGGTTAAAAGGGACGCTTTAAATTAAAGGTTGTCGACGATACGACCCGCGAACTGCGAGCATTTCACTTCCGTCGCGCCCGGCATCTGGCGGGCGAAATCGTAGGTGACGTACTTCTGGTCGAAAGTTTTCTCGAGAGCTTTTTCAATGGCTTCCGCCGCTTCCACCCAGCCGAGATGCTCGAACATGAGCACGCCCGAAAGGATGACCGAGCTCGGGTTCACTTTGTCCTGGCCCGCGTACTTGGGCGCCGTGCCGTGAGTCGCTTCGAAAACCGCCGCGCGGTCGCCGATGTTCGCCCCGGGACTGATGCCGAGACCACCGACCTGCGCCGCCATGGCGTCAGAGAGGTAATCTCCGTTCAAGTTAGGGGTCGCGAGTACGGAATATTCTTCCGGGCGGAGCAGGGCCTGCTGGAACATGCTGTCGGCGATGCGATCCTTCATGATGACTTTGCCCGACGGCGCTCTGCCCTGGTACTTTTCGAAAACTTCGTCTTCGGTAATCGTGGTGGAGGAAAACTCTTCCTTGGCGAGCTGGTAACCCCATTCCCGGAAGGCGCCTTCCGTGTACTTCATGATGTTGCCTTTGTGGACGAGAGTGACGCTCGAACGGTTGCGCTTCAGCGCGTACTCGATCGCCATCTTGATGAGACGTTTCGAGCCGAACGGGCTCATGGGCTTGATGCCGATACCGGAATCCGTGCGCACTTTGCAACCGAGCTGGGTGTTCAAATAGTCGATGAGCTGTTTGGCTTCCGTCGAGCCGCTCTTCCATTCGTAACCGGCGTACACGTCCTCGGTGTTCTCGCGAAAGAGAACGACGTTTAACTTCTGCGGTTCTTTCATGGGGCTCGGCACACCCGGGAAGTACCGGACGGGACGGATGCAGGCGTACAAGTCGAGCAACCGGCGAAGGGCCACGTTCAAGGAACGAACGCCGCCGCCGACTGGAGTGGCCAAGGGACCCTTAATCGCGATGGAGTATTCCTTGATGGCGGTGAGGGTGTCTTCCGGGAGCCAGCTGCCGGTTTGCTTATTGGCTTTTTCGCCCGCCAAAACTTCTTTCCAAACGATACCGCGCTTATCGGCGTAGCATTTCTTAACCGCGGCGTCGAAAACGTGTTGCGAGGCCGCCCAAATGTCCGGGCCGATGCCGTCGCCTTCGATGAAAGGGATGATGGGGTGGGTGGGGACCTGAATCTTATTGGAAGTGGAGTAAGTGATCTTTTCGCCAGTAGATGGGCTCATGCGTCAATCCTTGTGTAGTCTTGAAAAATTCCCAAGAACCTTAGCGGGATAGGTTCCGCCTTGTCAATTAACGGACCCCCTGGTGATAATCGAAGCCCGTGTAGTTTTGGAGGCTTTATGACCCTGTGCGATCTGACCCAAAAACGATGCGTTCCGTGCGAAGGTGGGCTGCCGGCTTTGACCGAGGCTCAGGCCAAAGACCTTTTAAAGAACGTCAAAGGTTGGGAGCTCAAAGGAAATCAGATTCTGAAGACCTATAAGTTCAAGGATTTCATACAGAACATGGGCTTCGTAACGCGGATCGCCATGGTGGCCGAGACCGAAGGCCATCATCCGGACATCAATATCCACCAGTGGAACAAGCTCACCATTACCCTTTGGACCCACGCCATCAACGGCCTTTCCGAGAACGACTTCATCGTGGCGGCCAAAATCGACGCTCTGGAGGCGAAGTAAGTGAAGGCACTTCTTCTATTGGGGCTTTGCTCGGTGGGTTTGGGTGGGACGCTTCTGCCTGACGAGAAAAACAACGTCGAGGTCTATCAGTCCTCCAACCCGGCGGTCGTGAACATCACCTCAGTGACACTGACCCGGGATTTCTGGATGGAAGTGGCCCCGCAGACCGGCTTGGGCTCGGGGTTCATCATCCGGCCCGAAGGCTTGATCGTGACTAACTTTCACGTGGTCGCGAACGCGCGGAAACTCGAGGTCACGCTTTTCGATAAGAGCTCCTTTCCGGCGCAAGTGGTCGGCATCGACCCCGATAGCGATCTCGCCGTTTTGAAAATCGATCCCAAGGAAGTGAAGTTGCACTCGCTGAAATTCGCTTTGGCCGACAAGCCGGCCGTGGGACAGAAGGTGCTGGCCATCGGAAATCCGTTCGGGCTGGGCGGCTCGCTTTCGGTGGGCGTCATCAGCTCCCTGGAGCGTGACATTCGCACGCCTTCCGAGCGGCTCATGAAAGACGTCATTCAAATGGATGCGTCCATCAATCCCGGCAATAGCGGCGGCCCGCTTTTGGATAGCCAAGGCAACGTACTCGGCGTAAACGCGCAGATCGTTTCTCCCGGCGGCGGCGGGAGCGTCGGCGTTGGCTTTGCGATTTCGGCAAAAACGGCCTCCCGTATCGTCGATTCCTTGATTCGGTTCGGGAAGGTCCAGCGCCCCGAGCTGGGCATGGACGGGGTGGGCCTCAGCGCCGGTCTTCTCGAAGCATTCAAAGTGCCCATCAATTACGGAATCATGATTACGGCGCTCGATCCGCGGGGCGCGGCGAAACGAGCGGGCTTGAGAGCGGCCGATAGGGAAGTCATCCTGGGCTTCCGGCGCATTCCTTTCGGCGGAGACCTGCTCTATCGGGTCGACGACACGCCGGTGGCGAACATACGCGACTTGCTCGACTACGTTTTCGAAAAGAAAGTCGGCGAGACCATCATTTTGCATTACTACCGGAACGGCAAAAAACTTTCCGCGACCGTGAAACTGTGACGCGCGTTTACAAGTCCAATGGCCTCCAAGCGTGGTGGGGCGGTGTGGGCGTTTTGGTGGGAGCCGCGGTTAGTTCCTATCAACATTCGCTCGGCACTGGCGCGCTGGTCGCTCTCATTGCGATTCCCGTGGTCGTCGTCAACCGGTGGATGTTCAGGCGCTGGGCGAAGGTCGAGCTTACCGCGACCGAAGTGACGGGACCTTCGCGCCATTCCCTTTTCAAGCGGAAGACGATTCCCTTATCCAGGATCGATCGGGAAAGAACCGGAAAGCGATCGTTTCTCGCCAAGTGGTACGGCCGCTGGGATCTATTCACCGAGACGGGAGAGTGCGTGCGCGTGCCGTGTGTTTTGCTCGGGCCTGCGATGACCGAGGAGCTCATGCGTGAGCTGGGATTTGTTTCGGACGAAGCCAAGTGGGCGCGGCGGCGCAACGAATTTGGCTGGTTCATCGTCGCGGCTTGGGCGCTCTCTGCGTTTCTGATAATGAAAAGCTCCTCGTAGCGGCTCTCACGGGTTATAAAAATTCCTGGATCGTGGGCGCCGTCCTGGTACTTTATCAATCTCGTCCTCGCTCTTCGCCTTATGCGCGAAAGCCGCTCCCGCCCCAAACATCGCCACCAATACCAATCCCGCCCCAATTCGTTTCATCATCGCAACCCTCTAACCGAAAAGGGGCCCCTATTTGGAGTCGTGGCGTTTTGTTTTTTCGGCGACCGGCTTTGGCGTGTCGACGCCCTGGAGAGAGCGGAGAAGCTCCGCGAGACCGCCTTTGAACTCGCCCAAAAATTCAGGATCGAGTGGGCCTAAATAAAGCGTGCCCGGGCAGTGTTTTAAGAAATCCGGAAAGGTCGGGCCGACCCAGGCAAAAGCGGTCGACTTATGGTGCGTGAAGAAGTGCTCGAGCTCGATTTCACGAGCGGCGCCCGCGCAGACGAGGACCAGCGCGTACGGCAAGCCTTTCGTCGCGTGCTCGGCAAGCCAATGCGCGGAATCTTTCGGCGCTTCCACTTTCCAGCCCGCATATTCCTCGACGGCCTGGCTGGCGAGACGTCTTTCGACGGGGCTCGACGACAAAATGAGAACGTTCAAGGGGGAGTCCGTCGGCGCGAGCCGATTGGCGGCGCTTCCCAGAGACAAGATCTCGGGTAGTCCCGCGGTAGCGGCACGGCCATAACTCACGCCCGCCCGGCCCGTGTCGATCTCGACTCGGACTTGGCGCGGGAAGTTGCGTCCCAAATCTTTCGCGGCGAGCTTCAGGCCATATTGCTCGAGCCACTGATAAATGGTGCGGAGCTGAGTCTCTTCTCCATAGCTCGCTCCGAAAAGCTTCACTTGGACCGGCTTTTTATGATCGCCCAGGTGCTCCAGCAAATGGCGGAATGCATTATCGAGCATCTCTTTGAGCTCGGCCGGTGAAGAGTCCGGGTGTGTGAGTAAGCCCGAACAAAGCTTCGCTTCAGGCACGCAGAAGAGCAGCAGGAGATTGCGGCCTACCTGAAAAACAGGCTGAGCCGGGGAGCGGAAGGCAAAAACACCGATTTGACTGAGGGGTTTTGGCGTCATGAGTGGGGCCCTCAGGTCCATTTTATCACTCTCCGTACTTTTCCCGGTAAAAAGCGACGACGTCCTTCAACTTGCGGATTTCACCGGCTTGTTCGGCGATGAGCAGCTTTTCGGGATTCTTGTTGGGTACGGCCGGGGGCTCATCGGGTTTGGCTTCCCGCGGCGGCAGGGCCTCGCCTTTTTTGATGAGACCGAGGCGCTGGGAGAGCTCTTCGAGACCGGGAGCGCGCAGGTTCTGGTGAAAAATGTGCTCCACTTCGTGGACGACTTCCTCGAACTGACTGGTGAGCTTCGTAGTCTTCGTTTCGAGCTCGCGGCGCAGCTCCTGTTCTTTTTCCACTTGTTGCTTGGCCTGCTGAAGCTTCTCTTCGAGCACGGAAAGCTCGGGGGCGGAAACTGTGGGGATGAAAACTTTGCTCGGCGTAACCGGAACGACAAAAGCCACCGGCGGAGGAGCCGGTGGCTTTGTCGTATGGACTTCTTTCAGAGCTTCTTCCGCGGGACTCACCGTAGCGCGCACCGACACCATCGGCTTTGGTGCTTTAAGACACCACGCGAGGGAGTGAACGGTTACCCATACGGACGCTCCGAATATGACTAGCAGAGGCAACACCGCAACGAACACCAGGGGGTTCGCCAATTGCTCCAGAATATAAATGGAGTCGGCGTACATAGTTTATCCCCAGCGGCGGAGTCTCTACTGCAGGAGCTTGAGCGCAATCGCGGGACTCTGATTTGCTTGGCTCAGAATCGCCACACCCGCTTCGCGAAGGATCGTGTCCTTCGCCAAGTTCGTCGCTTCTTCGGCGACGTCCGCATCGCGGATACGAGAGTAAGCAGCGCTGAGGTTTTCCCGGAAGATGCCTTGCGACTGAAGGGTGCTGTTCAAGCGGCTCTGGAAAGAGCCGACTTTCGCGCGCACCTGATTCACCCGGAGCATCGCCTGGTCGATTTCGTCGAGAGCGTTCTGCGCGCCATCTTTCGACGAGACGCTGACGCCTTCGACGCCGAGGGCGTCGGCTTTGAGATTGGTCTCGCCGGGCGAGAACCGAATGCGATCCTTATCGGGATCGTTGTTCGGTCCAACCTGGATGTCGAGCTCCTGGATGTCGCCATTCAAGAGATAGCGGCCCGAGAAGTTGGTGGTGTTCGCAACTCGGGAAATCTCTTTCGTGATTTCCTGGACTTCGTTATCGATCATTCCGCGTTCACGGTCGCCGACAGTGTCGCTCGCGGATTGCATCGCAAGTTCACGCATGCGGACCATCATGTTGTTGATCTCGTTGGTACCGCCTTCGAAGACCTGAACCATCGAAATGCCGTCTTGGGCATTTCTCATGGCGGCTCCGAGGGAACGGACTTGAGAATTCAGTCCGTCGGAGATGGCAAGACCGGCAGGGTCGTCGCCGGCCTGGACGATGCGCGAGCCGCTCGCCAGACGTTGCATCGTCTTGGACATGGTTCTCTGCGTGTTACCCAAATTTCTTTGGGCGGACAGGGCCAATTCATTGGTGTTGATTCGTAACCCCATGGGGGGTCCTCCTTCTAAATAATCTCCTTCCGTGAGTTCTGCGCTCCCCGCGCAGGCAGCTGATCCGTCAGCCGCAGGTTATTTGAATTTTCCGGCGCGTATCCTACGCGCTGGAACCGCCCGCCGGGATTATCCGTCGTGCAAGTAAGCTTTCGACGCTTGGGGGAAGAATTTAAGAAGAAAAAACAATGCGTTGTGCCATTTCCCTCTAACGCGGAGTGGTGTCCGACCTGGCTCGTGGCGAAAATGTTTAACTGGAATGAGTACTTTCTTCGGGAAGCCGCTCGCGAAAAAAATCGGAAAAGTTTTTTTCCAAGCGAGCGCACTTTTTTTTCTCAAAGCTCCGCGCGAGAAAAGTTTGCCTTTCTCGCTCTCCGAAAAAACGTTTTATCGACGGGGAAACGCGGTGATTGTGACAATTCCCGCACATTTGTGATACTGGACTTGAAGGTATGAAGCGAGCGGTTTCTCGACGATATCGAGTTCTAGTCACGGGTGGGCCTACGCGAGCCTATTTGGATCGCGTTCGCTTTCTTTCAAACTTCTCGACGGGCGAGCTCGCCTACGAATTGTGCCGCCAGCTTCACAAAGCGGGCGTCGAAGTCGCGTTGGTGAGCGGGCCTTGCTGCCCGCCGTTCGGAGACTTGGGTCTCGCTCAGTGGATTTTTGTCGAGACGGCCGAGCAGATGCACGCGAGCGTCTTGAAGCTCTGTAAGACCTTCAAGCCCGACTACGCGGTGTTCGCGGCCGCCGTGCTCGATTTTCAGCCGGTGAGAGTGGGCAAGGGCAAGACCTCGTCCTCGTCTGGGTGGACGCTCGCCTTGAAGCCCACGCCGAAAATCATCGACGACGTGGGCAAGCGTTTCCCCATGGTTAAGCGCGTGGGCTTCAAGCTCGAATGGAAAGCGCAGGCTTCCGCCGCACGCGATAAGTTCGCGCGATCCACCATGAAACGAAAAGGGCTCGAGGCGCTTTGCCTCAACTACCTTTCCGAGATTTCGGGCAAGACTCATCCGGCCTATCTTTATCTTGGAGAGGACAAGCCAGTTCAAGCCAGGACCAAGCCTCAGATAGCTAGTGGCCTGATCCAATTTCTGGAGCAGCTCCAGAAATCCCAGGCGTAGGTCTCGCCGGGCGAGGCGCATCCGCCAAGCGATCGGCTTCTTCCTGACGTTCCCGCTCGTAAAGCGCGAGCTTGTTGTAGAGCGTCTTAACGGTAATGCCCATGGCATTGGCCGCTTTCGTTTTGTTGCCACGGAAGTGGCTCAAGACGCGCAGGATGTGGCGCTTCTCGATCTGCGAGAGCAGAAACGTCGACGCCCCATCGAAATACTCGGCTTCGATTTCCGGATTACGGATGTTGAACGGAATGTCGTTGTCCCCGATGACTTCGGAGTCCACCAGGATCTTGAAACGCTCCACGGTGTTTTGGAGCTCGCGGACGTTCCCGGGCCAGTGGTACCGCTTCAAAAGTTCCATGGCCTTCGCGCTGACGGAGCGCACAAGGCTTGAGCCCGCGCCGCCGGTGCGGGAAGCGAGAAACTGATTGATGAGCAGCGGAATGTCGCCCGGCCGTTTTCTGAGCGGCGCGATCCGCATGGTGACCGTGTTGATACGGTAGTAGAGATCTTCGCGGAACTGGCCGCGCTTGACCGCTGATTCCAAATCTTTGTTCGTCGCGGAGATGACCCGAACGTTTACCTTGATGGGCGCTTTGCCGCCGACGCGGAAGATCTCGCCTTCTTGAAGAAAGCGCAGAAGCTTCGCCTGGGCTTCCATGCCCATCTCGCCGATCTCGTCCAAGAAGAGGGTGCCTTGGTCCGCCACTTCCACGAGTCCTTTTTTCTGCTGGACCGCGCCGGTGAAGGCGCCTTTCTCGTGACCGAAAAGCTCGCTGAGCAAAAGCGTGTCTTGAATGGCGCCGCAGTTGATCGAGACCAGAGTCTTGTTCCGGCGGTGGGAGAGGACGTGAATTCGTTTCGCGATCAGCTCCTTACCCGTGCCGCTCTCGCCTTGAATGAGGGCGGTCACTTCGGTAGGCGCGATTTTCGCGACCATCTGGAGAAGATTCAGCATCGCCGGATCCTGTGTGAGGAAATCCGACTCCAACGTCAGCTTTTCAGCATCCATCTCTCAACCCCTTTGAACTAACTACGTGCGTGAGGATGGTTAATATAAAATTTACACAGTCGGATCAACTAGATTTTACAGGCACGAATTAGGGGCCGGATCTCAGTGGTTTAGAGGGACAGGGGATTTGCCCACCCCTAGGAAAGGGGAGAAAAAGTAGGCCTCGCTTGCTGCAAAAAGGGCCGGTCACTGGACACGGGACACAGGTACGAGGAAGTCTATTAGATCTCCCCTTCCGGACTGGCCATTAACGGCGGGTCCGAGAGGGTAAGATCAAGAAGTCTTCCTCGTACCAGTGTCCCGTGTCCAGTGACCGGTCGATCGAACGCGCGAAGCGCGGGATTTCTAGTTTAGGACGCCAAGCGGATCGGTTTGGTGGCTCAAAATCCGGTAAGGATTCTCAGCCTGATCGATGAGGTAAAGCGTCGGCTCGAGGTTCGCCTTGAATACCTTCGGGATTGCTTTGGCGCCGGGATAAAATCCGCCCCATAGCATGGACGAAGGCGAGAGCTCGAAAGTGAACGCGAAAATTTTCAGCTCGTCGTACGCCCAGTCCGTCGTGTCTCCTGAGGCGAGATAGAGATCGCTCGCTTGCATCGGCTTGTACTTGTTCCAGGTCGCCATCTTCTTGCCCATGGTCTCGTACACTTCCCTATCTTTCGCGTTCGCGACTTTTTGCTTCGTGTGCCCATAAGGCCACAAGATCAGTTCACTGAACGTGTGGAAGGTGAGCAGCATCGTCGTGCTTTTTCTCGCGCGGACGAAATCGCGAACCGCCGCCGTCTCGGGTTCCGAAAAAGCGCTGGGGCCCGCGAACGTGTCGGACGAGGTATCGCTGCTGGAGCCGGGGCCGCCGAAGCCGGCGTCATAATTACGATTCAGATCGACACCCATGGTGCCGTCTCCGTTCACCCGGCGGTTTTTGCGCCAGTACTTATAGCCCTTGCCGGAGATGTCGTGCTCGGCGCCGTCCGGATTGACCATGGGAAGGATCCACACTTCGCGGGTGTCGAGCATCGCGGTAATGCGAGCCTCGTTGCCGTAGTGGGAGGCGAGATACTCCGCCGTCATTAGCGGAACTTCGACGCTCAAGTGCTCACGGGCGTGGTGACAGCCAAGAAGCAGCGCCGTTGGCAGCGAGTCCGGAGTCGGGTGACTGGAAAGCCGGATGCCTTCGAGGTTTCTGCCCTCGACACTTTTGCCAATAGTGAAACGAGAAGCGATGGCCGGGTATTTCGTCGCGAGCTGATCCATCGCGTCGATGGTCTCTTGGTAGTCGTGAAAGGCGGACTCCTTACCTTCGAAACCCGCGCGGTTTGCCGGAAGGCTTTGCACTTCGACGGTGACGCCCGCTCTTTCGAGCGCGTCGAGATCCCGTTGGGTTCCGACGAAAGAAACCGAATCGGAGAACACGGCGTCAATGGCAATGCCCGCCTCGGCGACTTTCGTCCGCTCGGCCGCATCTTTTGCCATGGCCTTTACGAAGAAGAGCCCGCTCTCGTCCTGACGAGCTTCAGCGGGGTGAGTCAACAAGACGCAAGTGAGCAACAACGCGCTTAACAAAGAAGGGCGGGACATGGCTCTTCCTCCCAGTGGAATGCGAAACCATCAGATTTATAAGTAACTACCGCCGAGCTCGAGAGTACGACGCACTTGGATGAGATCACCGGAACGATAACCGGGTTCAGCGCGGATCATACCACTGCGCGTTTTTGTTTCGTTAACAGAAGTACCTTAAGCGCCCATTTTACGACGGAGCGTCATGCCTGGAACGTCTTACTATGAGGCACCGAGTTTTGGGTCCGAGGGCAAAGTGTGTTATTTTTGACAACAGTCCCCTCATCCCAATTTCCAATTGATGAATCTTAAGATCAATCGCCAGCTCGACGAGGCTCGGGATCATTATTTCTCCCTGCGCTTAGTCGAGGCTTACAATATTTTACGGCGGTACTTCGATCGGATTCCTTTCCAGTTCGATCGCGCCCACGCCGAGTACGTCGGCATGTTCGTGCGCATCCTGGCCGAGCTCGGAAAAACCCACGAGCTGAAGTTCTATGTGACCGAGCTCGAGCGTCACTACGAGAAGTGCCAGGATCCGGCGCTCGGCTTTGCCTTGGCCGTCGTCTACCGCAGTCTTCCCGATCCGCGGGCGGAGTCGGCGAGAAAGCTTTTCGAAGAAGTGATCCAGCATCCGGACGCCGGCGTGTATCAGATCAAGTCGAAGATGATGCTCGCGCATTACTACGACTGGAAGAATGGGGACACCGCGGCCTGCCGCCAGCTCATCGATTCCATCAAGGAACCCGAGGATCCGACCGTACGGCTGCTCTGGCGCATCTGGCAGGCCAAGATCCTCAGGGACGAAAAGAAATTCGACGAAGCCGAGACCTTGCTCAAAGCGGTGCTGGACACCGTGACGCCGGAAGCGGATTGGTATGCGCATTTTTCCGCCAAGGTGGTGCTCGCGATCCTTTACCTGAAGCGCGATGACTTGGAGAACGCCGGTCGCATCGTCAATGAAGTGCGCCAGCTTTTTGCCGGCCGCAACTTCAAGTCGCTCCGGACTCAGATGGAAGAGCTCGAAAAGCAGCTCCGGGAGAAATCGACTCTGGGGGTGGTGCAGTTCACGCCCCGTGCCGACGGTAGCGTGTTCAGCTATCAGAATCGGGAACTGAAGCTGAAGCCCGAGTCCCCCGCGGAAAAGCTGATGACCTTGATGGTGCGCGGCCGGGTGCTCAATAAGGAAGGCATCGTTCGCCAGCTGTACGATCGGGATTACAATGGTGTGGAAGACGATCGACTCATTTATTATCATATCCACGCGCTGAGAAAGCGTCTGCAAGCCATCGGAATTCCCGCTGAAGCCATCAGTACGGATGAAGACGGGTACCGGTTCATTCCAAAAGTCGAAACAAGGGAAGTCACTTCATAGAGAGTTAAGTCAGGGGGGTACCGTGCGGTTTCTGTTTTCTGCGGTCATGATCTTGGGGCTTGGGCTTGGTACTGAGCGCGCGGGCGGAGCCACGAACCTAAGATGTGGCGGCGACGGTCCGCAGCCTTTCTTCGATCTTTCCGACGAGCCCACCGCTAGACCCATCGCTTTGGGCGGAGCGATTGAAGAGTTCCAGTATTGGGAGCGCCAGGACACGATCGTGTACCGCAACGATCGCCATCAGATCCGCGCCCGTAAGATCAACTCGACGACGGATCAATATCTGGGCACGTCCCAGGTCCCGCTTTCCCCTCTCGTCGATCCCGACGAGCAGAATCTCTTGCTGGACGGCATCTCCTCGGTCTTCAACAATAACTTCTGGTACAGCTTTTACCTTCCGGTCGGGCGCCCCAAGCATCTCTTCTGGGACCTCAATTACCTTTATATGCTCAACGCGATTCCGGCCACGGGCCCTTATTCGCAGGAGCTTCAGATCCACCGCTACCGGCTCGGCTTGAAACATACCCGGCACCTATGCCACTACTACGTGCCGGTCGGAGAAGAGTACGCGCTCGCGGAAGGAGCGTCCTTTCCGATTGTGCCTTTCTACCGGGTGAGAAAAGGCCTCGCGGGCAAAGAGCTTTCTATCCTGGAGATGGACGCGCGCACTTGTAACGTCACCGAGTACGGCACGTACAAAGAGTCCTTTGATTCCAAGATTCTCTCCGTGCACCGCTTCGCCGACTTACGCTCCTACGCCGTGCACATGGATCACCCCACGAAGAATCTGTTCTGGGACTACGGCACCGGCTGTCAGTACTACAATGTGGGAACCAGCCCACTCTTGGTGCCGAGCCATTCGCGGCCCATCGTCGGCACTTGGGGCGCAACCGGGCTCGAGCTGATGAACCTCACTTCGCGCAACCGGGGTAACTACTTCCCTCCGGCTAAGGGGACTACCCTTCGTCCGCGCGATGTTGTGATGGGAGCCCGTAACGACCGCCTTCTCATCGCTCCCGATACCAACAAGACGAACGGCAAGCAGCTCTATGAGCTCGACGTGAAAGACGTCACTCGCTAACCGAACCCTCAAACCGGGACATTCATCTTAAAGAAGCGGCCCTGAAGCTTTAGGGGGAGCCGCACTTCGCGTAAGGAGGCAAATCGATTTTCTGGATCTCGGGCCTGGAGGACGGCGGCGACAAAGGCGTCGGTCGACACTACTTGCCTTTGACGAGCTTCGCTTCGAGCTCGGCCGTGAGTTTCTCGGCGGTCGCTTTGGACTCGGCGCTTTCCTTGCCGCCATCGCTTTTCGGATCGTACTCGGGGCGAGGCGGCTCGATCACCAAGCGTCCGTCCTCGATGGTCGCGAGCACTTTAGCTTCGTAGAGCACTTTGCCGTCCGCGCGGATGGAAAGCGTTTTGCCGACGTTAGCGGCGGAAACACGTTTCAACTCTTTTCCAGCGGAAGGTTTCAAGGTCACCGAGACGGCGTAGAAGGGAATCGTCATTCGTTCCGTCTGATAGAGCTTCTTACCGCCGGGAACCTCTTTGCCATCCAAGACGGTGCCGATGACGTTCTTTTCCATCACCTCGGCGACCTTTACTTCGGTCACGTCTCCTGCCTGCAAGACCATCTCGACTTTATCGGAAGGGCTTTTCGGCGCGGGCTTCTTAGTAGCCGCGAAAGAAGTCAGAGACACCAAGATCAAAAAACTAAATACGATACGCATAAGCAATTTATAACCCACCAAAAGGTGTCTGGATACTTTTAGCCAAGCCTGGCACGGACTCTGCATTAAGTTTTGTGCATGGACACTAAAAAGATCCTCAAAGAGTTTAAGAACAAAGTTCCCAAGGAAAAGGTGTTCTTTGGTCTGGGGCTCCTTTTCCTGGCTCTCGCCGTGGTGGGAATTTTCATTCCGGTCGTTCCCCAAGTCCGTTCGTCATCGTGGCCGCCTTCTTTTTCTCAAGGGCCAGCCGAAGGCTTGGATCCGAAAGAACAAGTTTTTTGGCGAGCCCGTCCGTGACTGGGAAGACCATCGGGTTCTGCGTCCGAAGTTGAAGATTATTTCAACGGTGGCCATGGTGGGCGGCGCGGCCATTGGGCATTGGAAGTTCTTGCCGGTCCCCGCCCTTATTCTGGACGCGATTTTTCTCGGGTGTATCGTATTCGTGCTGACCAGGGACTCGAAACCACCGCGCGTCGCGCACGCCTAAGCGGCGAGCCGGGTGATCTCGGTGCGCGAGAGCTTACGAGCGCGGCTCCACCAGAAACCGAAGAGGCCGATGAAGGTCAGGAGCACGGTGCTGATGATGCCGATGAGCAGCCAGATGCCGGTACTGGCGCTTTTTACCATGAGCGAGTTCGGATCGCCGAAGCACACCGCGCAGGCGAACGCGGGCGTCGAAGTCAGGGAGCCCGCGGCGAGCACGGCCGCAATCGCCAGGTAC
Source organism: Pseudomonadota bacterium (assembly GCA_043767805.1). Lineage (GTDB taxonomy): Bacteria > Bdellovibrionota > FAC87 > UBA2466 > UBA2466 > CAZZHG01. The sequence goes on from JAYUGC010000130.1 coordinate 24,009, forward strand.
GAAAAAGCGCGGTAGCGCTTAATGAACCAAGGTAGATAAACGATGAGGGCGGTCATCGTCACGAAAGAGCCAATCCCCAAAGCGAGCAGCCAGCTTTCGCCGAGCGCGTTGTATTGCGCGTAGCTCCAGCCGCCGAGTCCCGCCGCCAATAAAATGGAAGCGACGATGAAAAAGAGATGAAACGCTTTGAGAGACATACTTCCTCCCGCTAACCGTGAATGAAGATCGGAATCATCATTACGCCGAGAAACATGAAAATCGTCAGCGCGATGATCGCGTAAATGATCTTCTTCTCGTTGTTCAAATGCATGAAATAGAGACCGACGAGACTGGCTTTAGTGGACGCCACTACCATGGCGAGCAAAATCGCCCAAAGCGGGTGCAAGTGGTAGTAAGCGATGGCCACGGTGATGATCGTCCCGAGGCCGAGTAAGCCGTAAATCGTCCAGTAGGTCTTAAGGTGATGCCGGACATCTTCCGCTGAATCGCCCATGGTGTCTCCTTAGAGTAAGTATAAAGTGGGAAACAGGAAAATCCACACAAGGTCGACGAAGTGCCAGTACAGGCCCGCGCACTCGACTCGGCCGGTGAATTGAACCGGGTTCGTATGCCAGAGCTTCGTACCGGGCCCGAGCAAATAGGCGTTCACGACGATGCCGCCCAAGATGTGAAGCCCGTGTAGCCCTGTCATCGTGAAGTAGATCGCGTAGAAGGTGTTCGTCGCTGGCGAGAGGCCGAGATGGAACTTATGCTCGTACTCGAAGTACTTGATGATGAGGAAGCCGAAGGACAAGAGAATGGTCAGAGCCATCCAAACCTTGTACTTCGAAAGCTGATTCATCTTTAGCGCGGCCCAAGCCATTACGATGGTCACCGAAGAGGAGATCAGGATAATGGTGTTCAGAGTCGCCAAAGGTACGTTCAGCACTTCCATGCCGACGGGCCAGGTGCCCGGCGCCGCGCCCGTGCGCAGAATGATGAGCGTCGAAAAGAGCGCTCCGAAGAGCATGACTTCCGAGGCCAGAAAGAGCCAGATACCCAGCTTGGCGTTCGTTACGCCCGTCACCGGATGCGGCTTGTAGATGTACGGAATTAATTCGTGTTCTGCTGCGTCGTGATTCATAGCGGCTCTCAAGCCTCCTTAACGTTCTGGGGCATAACCTTGTGAGTCTGCTCGTTGTACATGTAGGGATCCCGGAAGACTTCCACGGGATGTGCGAAGTTTCCATGAGGCGGAGGCGTGGGGGTTGCCCATTCCAGCGTCGACGCGTCCCAGGGATTGTCGTTCTCGACTTTTTTGCCGGTCTTCCAAGCCGTCGCCATGTTCCAGATGAAAGGAATCTGGAAAACCGCCAGACCCCAGGCGCCGTAGGACATGATGACTTGCCAGTACTGGCTGACCGCTCCGTGCGCGTATACTGTCTGGTCGTACAAGCGGCGCGAGACGCCGTTCATTCCGAGAAAGAACATCGGGAAGAAGATGAAGTTGATCGACACGAACGAGCCCCAGAAGTGGAGCTTGCCGAGCGCGTAGCTCATGTGGCGGCCGGACATCTTCGGGTACCAGTGATACACCCCCGCCATGAGCGCAAACAGCGTTCCGGGCGCGACCACGTAATGGAAGTGACCGATGACGTAATAGGTATCGTGCAAGTGAATGTCGGACGCCGCGAGCCCGAGAGGCAATCCGGTCAAGCCGCCGATGGCGAACATCGGCATCCAAGCCAAAGCAAAGAGCATCGGCACCGAGAAGCGGATGCTCGCTCCCCAGAGGCTCAAGAGGAACGTTGTCAGCACGATGACCGACGGGATCGAGATGATCAGCGTCGTCGTTTGGAAGAACGTGCTGAGGGTCGTTCCCATGCCCGTCATGAACATGTGATGCGCCCAAACCATGAAGGACATGAAGCCGAGAAAGATCATCGAGTACACGAGCGTCTTGTAGCCGTAGATGGGCTTACGCAAGTTGACCGAGAGAATTTCCGCGACGATGCCGATTCCCGGAAGAATCAGTACGTACACTTCAGGGTGAGCGAGGAACCAGAAAAGATGCTGCCAGAGAAGCGGGTTACCGCCGCCCGACACTTTCAAGACTTCGCCGCTGACCACAAGGCCGCTCGGCAAGAAGAAGCTAGAGCCGGCAACGCGATCCATCAGCTGCAACACGGACGCCGCTTCGAGAGGCGGGAACGCGAGGAGTAGAAGGAACGAGGTCACCAGCTGCGCCCACACGTGCGCCGGCAGGCGCGCCATGGTCATGCCCGGGACTCGAAGCTGAAAGATCGTTACGATGATGTTGATGGAGCCGAGTAACGACGAGGTAATCAGAAACACCATCGCCACGAGCCAAGTCGTCTGCGCGTTGTTGGCGATATCGGAAAGAGGCGGATAAGACGTCCAGCCGGAGGCGGCCGCGCCGCCCGGCATGAGAAAGCTCGACATCATGATGACGCCGCCAACGAAATACACCCAGTAGCTCATCATGTTGAGCTTCGGGAAGGCCATGTCGCCCGCGCCCACTTGAAGGGGAACCAGGTAGTTACCGTAGGCTCCGACCGCCATGGGCACGACGCCCAAGAAGATCATGATCGTACCGTGCATGGCGCCGAGCTGGTTGTAGAAGTCGGGCGTCATCACGCCGTCGTTGAACATGGAGTCGGTGAACCATTTGCCGATGACCGGAAGCGCTTGTCCCGGATACGCCAGCTGCCAGCGCATCAAAAGCATGAAGCAGAAGCCAAGCAGCAGGAACGCCGACGCGGTGATGCCGTACTGGATGCCGATCCACTTATGGTCGGTCGAGAAAATGTACTTCTTCCAAAAAGGAAGCTCGTGGGTGTCGTGTCCGTGTGCGGTGCTCATTTCATTCCTCTGTTTTCACTTCGGGGGTCGTGTGGAAGTCCGCGCCCTGAATCTCGGGGGCGGGAGCGGTTTCGGCG
>JAYUGC010000131.1:0-26935 GCA_043767805.1 Pseudomonadota bacterium
GCCCAAAAGATAGTTCGAAGGAATCGCAAAATTCAGATTTTGCCCTTTACGGATCAGCGCAAAGGAGATTCCGATCACCTCGCCGTTCACGTTCAGCACGGGTCCGCCGCTACTCCCTTTCGATATAGGCGCTGAAATCTGCAATACAGACGATTCCTCACTTCCGCGCACGGAGCTGACCAAGCCATCCGTAAAGGTGCCACTCAACCCACTCGGGCTGCCGGCCACGTAGATTTTATCCCCGACGCTTACCTCGTTGCTCGTGGCGACCTTCAACGGTGCCGTTTCAGCATCATCGACTTCGATAAGGGCAAGGTCGTTGCCCTTATCGAAAGCGATGATATTCGTAATGTCCTTCGTGCCAACTCCGTCGAAAGGCTCGATGCGACCGGACTGAGCATCTTCAATCACATGATGGTTCGTCACCACCACGTTCCTCATGATGAAGAAGCCAGAGCCGACGACCGTGTCCCCGTCCTTGTTGGTCGTGTAGATCGTGACCACCGAGGGAAGGGTGCTCGCTGCGATTTCTTTCGCGGTCTTCGCGTAGATTTTCCCAGGCTGAAGGCAAACGAGTGCCATCAGCGCCATTAAGCGCACGTGCTTCATAGTTATCTCCTGTTAAAGTTAGCCGACTAAGAGGCCAGTTTCCCGGCCGCGTTCTTTGCGAAAGCTCATGCCCGTGCCCAGCGCTCCGGGGTGGAGGCGCTCGTGAATCTCACGGGCGGTGAGCGTTGAGAGGGACTCTGGAAGCAGCGAATGCCGAGCTACGCCCGCGTCCATTTCGGTGAGGAGCACTTGCCCCGACTCCAAGTTGAAAGTCTGCGGTAGAGCGGGCAGCACTTCGAGCCAGCCCCGGTTCTCTTGCGAAACCGTCAAATAAAAAGCGTCGTCTTGATCGACGGGCACGCAAACGATGCCCATCTTCTCGCCGACAAAAGCGCCAGTGTCGCGCTCTTCTTGGGAGGAAAAGCGCAAGACCGCCACTTTCGAGTTCGTTACTACCGCACTCGGCTGAGGCCCGAGCCCGATGACGCTACCGACGGTGCCATCGCCCGTTCCCCGGCAAACGATGCGAACGCCGGTAAGCTTTGCGTAACTGACCGCGCCGTGGTGCAAAACCTTCGCGCCACTGCGAGACAAAGTGATGATGGCGTCGTACGGCACTTTTGCCATGGGTTTTGCCTGAGGCACCACATAAGGATCCGCCGTGTAAACGCCGGGGACGTCTGAGAAGATCTCGCACTCACCGGCCCCCAGCATCGACGCCAAGATGACCGCCGACAAATCGGAGCTGTTACGACCGAGCATGGTGATTTGCCCGTCCGCGTTCACGGCCTGGCCGCCCGCGACGACCACAACCTTGTGGTTCATGAAGGCCTTCTCCAAAGCGGAGGAGTCCGTGCCCAGGATAGAAGCCCGCGTGTGCTTAGAGTCCGTGAGAATCCCGACCTGATAGCCCGTGAAATGCGTCGCGGGGATTTTTTCCGCTTCCAAAGCCGCGCGCATCAAACAAGCCGCGGTCATCTCGCCCGTGGCCAGCAACGAATCGGTCAAAGCCGAAGACATTTCCGGGTTCACGGAAAGCCCGGCCTCTTGGATACGCCCCGTAGTTCCCGACATGGCGCTGACCACGACCACCAGCCGATCCGTGTCGGTGAGCAGGCGTGATCCCAAGTAACGCGCGATTTCCCGATAGCTCTCCATCTTGGGAAACGAAGAGCCGCCAAATTTAAGCACCCGTGTCTTCATACTTACCTCCCGACGACTTTCTCCGCGATTTGAATGGCGTTTAGCGCCGCTCCCACTCTCAAATTATCCGCGACGACCCAGCTCCAGAAAGCCGTGAGGCTTTGCGGATCGAGGCGAACGCGCCCGACATGCACATGATTGCTGGAGGACAGCATCCGAGGCGTCGGGTAGTCGGACGTGGTCTGCGAGTCGTACACGATGATCTCTTCGCCGCTCTTGATGACCTTTAGCAATTCGCCGCGATCGAGCTTCTGCTTCGTCTCGACGTAAATCGCTTCCGAGTGACCGTTCAAGACGGGCACGCGGACGCAAGTCGCAGTCAGCTTAAAGCCGGGGATACGCAAGATCTTTGCCGTCTCCTGCACCATCTTCTGCTCCTCCAGGGTGAAACCATTCTCCTGAAACACGTCGACCTGGGGGACGACGTTAAAGGCGAGAGGCTGCGGGAACTTCTTCGATTCGAAAGGCGCGGAAGGATCTTTCATGAAACCCGCGATGCCGCGGTTCAACTCTTCCATGCCGGTCAACCCGCCCCCGGAAGCCGCTTGGTAGGTGCTCACGATGACGCGGTCGATGCCGAAAGCCTTCTCTATGACGTCCAGCAGGCGCACCATCTGAATGGTCGAGCAGTTTGGGTTTGCGACGATGCCGGACTTCGGGCGGGTCTTCAAAAGATCGCCGTTTACTTGCGGCACGACCAGAGGGCTATCCGGATCCATGCGATGAGCGTTGGTGTTATCGATGACCAAGGCGCCTTGGCCCGCGGCCCGGCTCGCCCAAATCTTACTCGTGCCGGTTCCGGCCGAGAAGAAGGCGATGTCGGTCTTGGAGAAATCGAAAGTCTCGAGATCTTCCACCACGTAGTCTTTGCCGCGGAAGGGAATCTTGGTGCCGGCCGAGCGCTTAGAGGCAACGAGCTTCATTTCCGAGAAAGTGAAGTTACGCTCCTGCATCAGCGTCATGAGCTCTTTACCGACGGCGCCCGTGGCTCCGACGATGGCGACTCTGGGGTTCATTCCGTTAAGCATTTTTGACTCCTAAAGTTTTGCGCTCGGCCTTGAAAAGATCCGAGAATAATTGGGTACCGGGCTTCTTCAAGGCCACGTAACTCGAGGCGATGATGAGAAGCCCTCCGAAGACCGTCGGCAAGGCCACCGCTTCCCGGAAGAACAACACACCGAAGACGATGGTCGAGAGCGTGTAGACGTATTGCAAGATTCCGGCGACGGCCGCCTTAACCGTCTGAAGCGCTTTAAAGTACATCAAGTAGGGCACCGCGGTGTGAAAAACTCCCATGGTAACGAGGACCGCCCACTGGGTTCCGGTCAATGGCGCCGAGATATGGCTCAAGCCCACCGGGAGGAAGAGCAGAGCTCCCACGGTCGTCTGAAACAGGGTGATGGCCAAGGCTGGAAGGTCCTTTAAGTAACGGCCGAGTACCGTCACCTGCGAGAAGAGCGCCGCCGCGACCATGGCGTAGAGGCAACCGGGGTCGACGTTACTCAAATGGAGGCCCTTCGCCGCCAAGATGAAGACGACTCCCAGGAACGAGATCCCGATGCACATGACCTGACGGACCGTTGGCGACTCCTTCAAGAACACCATGGCCGAGAGAAGCACGAAGATGGGAGCGAGGTTATAGAGCAAAATGGAGTTCGTGATCGTGGTCGTTAATACCGCCTTGAAAAAGAAGAACCAATTGGAGGCCATGAAAAGCCCGGTGAGGCACAATAGACCCAGGGTCTTGTTCCACCGAAGCAGTCCTTTCAGGGAGCCGCGGTACAAAACGACTCCGACAATCGCCAGAGCGCCTATCCCGCAGCGAAAAAGCACGATGCTTTCCGCGGGAAGGTTCGCCCAGCGGGCGAAGGCCGCGACACTACCCAGCATCACCTGGGAAATCGTTAGCATTAAATAACCGTTCATAACTTACGTCCTATTTACATTTGGATCATGGTCCGAAGAGCTTCCCCTTCGGAGAGCAGCGCGACTTCCCCCATGGTAGGCGCGCGGCTGATCGTTTCAAAAACTTGCCCAATCGCATTGAGCAGTCCCCAGTTTTCGGCGTAGGGGCTCGGCCATCCGGGGCATCCGTTCTCGATGTCCCGCTGGCGGGTATAAAGGTAGTCCGCCCATTCGGGGCACCGCGCGTGGCGGTGGTGGTAATCGTGAACCGGCAAATCGCCCGTCAAGACCGCGACCCGAATCGGAAGGTGAAAGAACGCCATCCGCGCCGTCCACTTCGCCCAAGCGCCGAGCGAATCCGTCCGAGGCACCGCCTCGCCGACAAAACGGCCCGCGGTGAGCGTGCAAATCGTTTCCTTCGGCGTCGCCCCCGCTTTAGGCACTTTCAGCCAGAAGTGGAGTGACGAGAAGTTGAGCAAAGCCGCGACGTGATAAGGCGCGGTCAAAGGCAAAACCCAGCCCACGAGAAAACCGGTCCAGCCGCCGAGATAAGTCACCATGCCGGGCAGCGCGCTATAGAAAAGGACCGCGCTCAAGCGGCGCAAAGGCGTGCCGGTCACGAAGTTCGCGAGCAGGCGGCCTTTCATAAACTTGCCGTGGAAGCGGGGAGACACCACCGTGTAGCGGAGTTGTCTCCACAACGCTTCGACGGTCATGCCAGGTTTGAAGCCTAGCTCGAGTAAAAACTTACAATCCGGATCCACGGGCGAAGCGAGGCGCTTCGTGTGATGGATCTCGACGTGCTCGTGGTAGTACGAGTCGAAGTGATCGACCAGGATCAAGGTCGTCAAAGCTTGGCCAATCAGGCGATCGATAAGGCGATGCCCGGTCAAAGCGTAATGCGCGCACTGGTGAGCGAGCGTCACTTGAATCTTTCGCGCGGAGCCCACGAGAATAATCCAGCAAGGCAGAATGCCGACCCAAGCGACGGGTCCCACCCGAAAGAGCCAGGAGGCAGTAACGGCACTTCCGAGGAGACCCGCCAAAGCGAGAACGACGTGCCCGATACCGTTCGAGCGCCACAAGGCGTTCTGACCCTGATGGGCTTTTCCGGTGAGAAGGGTGAGGGCGGGCTGCGCCCAACGGGGCAGCCGCCGCATTCCTTCCCGCACGTCGAGGTTAGAGGACGGGTTCATACCGCTCTCCGCATCCGGCGCTCTTCGCTGAGCCGGTCGAGTAAAGGAAGAATCCCGGTGTGCGAGGGCAAAACGTGATCGACGCCGAGGGAGAAAAACCGGCGAAGGTCGCTCTCCTTCTTATCTGCGCCGACCGAGAGATTGCCGCCGATCAAAACGGGGCAACGGATGTCGCCGCATTGTTTGGCATCACGCAAACCTTGGAGATCGGAAGCGGCATGGCCGTTCAACGAGCCGATGAGCATCGCTTCGGCATCCGGATGATTTCTCGCGGCCTGGGCGAACTCGGTGACCGGCGTGCAGGCGCCGAGATTAACGACCTCGAAGCCCTTTTCACGGAGCCAGAAGGCGATCATATGATTTCCGACGACGTGGGCGTCGCTCGCGGTGACGCCCAGAATGACTTTTCTTTTCATGTCCCGCTCCTTTGGTTAGTCGGACAGCCTCGCCGTCCGTTGCCGATAAAAATTGCCGCTGAAATACTGAATGTCTCGAAAGACACGCTCGATGCTGTCGTTACTGGCCTTTCCAGAGCAGATGAGTCTCGAGTTGCGCTGCTTCGTCTTCTCCGAGAAAGGAAGCTTTCCCGGGTTCAGGTACCGGATGGCGCCTTTGCTGTCTCTCGCCGGAATCACTTCCGACTTCGCGTGCCGGCTCGTACTGAACGGCATATCCAACCTGCCGACTCGAAACGCTCGCGCGATGGCTTCCATTCGATTGGGCTCGGCGAGAACCGGCTCCACCAGTTCTTCGACTTCGCGCCGGATCCAGTAAGCTTCCTCTTCAACCCTTCCATCCTCTAGACTGATGAAGTCCAGCATCGGGAAGGCCGCCATCTTCGCGGTGAGTATCCCCTCGGCATTCGACATTGCATTTGGGATGCCAAAAGCTTCTTGGTTCGTTTTCGTGATGAGCTTCGTTGCCCGCCCCAGCTTCGCGGTCAGTGAGCCGTAGAAAATCAAAGAGTCGGCTTCCACGCGATCTTTTGGGAAGGCTCCCATGAACTCGTGTAGCACCGGGAACACCTCCACATCCTTGGGGAGGTAGTCCCGAGCTAGACCACGAATCGCATGGAGTGCGGCCACGTCCTGAATGAGATTGCCGCCTTGGGGGTAGGCAACGGACAGGCATTTCACTCCGGCACTCGTCGCTAAAATTGCCTCGAACAGCGTTAAGGCGAGACTGATGGAAGGGGGAACGAGGACGGCGGATAGCGTTCCGAACAACTCTCTATCGATGAGGATGCCCGCAAGCGCGAGCTCACCACAGACGCGATCGACGTAATCCCAAGCCTTTAACGACTCGAGGATAGGGACGTCTTTCGCATAGGGCAGGTTGTAACAGATGCCTCCGCCTTCGAACGAAGTTATCCCGGCCGCCACCGCGGTCTCGAAGAGGAGCCTCGCGTCCGGAGAGCCGTGGCGCACTTCCAAGGGTGCGTCCACGGACGCTTCAAGCGCGCGGCCTTTCATCCAGCCGTGATTGACGAGGGGATATCCATTGAGTTGAGAGGGGTCTTTCTTGAGAACTTCTCCTCCCCGCTGAAACTGTTTGAGGCGCGTGTAGGAGTCGATGGTGATGGAAAGAATGTCGGGTTGTGCCGTCTTCTCAATGTCCTGGAGTAACTGAACCATGGGCCCGTGCCCGCCGACACCGCAACGGGGCTGGAACAACAGCTTGCCATTGCGATCTGCCGCGCGAAGCACTTGGGCGACTGTAGGCTTCGTTCTCCGCCGAAGAAACGCATTGGTCTCTTCGAACGTCGGTAGAGAGAAACCGGATTCTTGTACTAGTTGTTTTCTTTCCTCTTGCATCAACGACTCCCGGAGGGTCGCTAGAGCAAGGGTCGTGCCGAAAGATGTTTCGAGGTGTTACGGGAGCTCGCCGCGAGAGACGAGAACGGCTTCACCGGAGATGAAAGTGCGCTCTTCTTCGGGGCGCACGCGAACGAATCCGCCGCGCTTGGAAGACTGATACGCGCGCATCTCGGGTTTTTTCAGTTTCTTTTTCCAGTAAGGCCCGAGGAGGCAATGCGCGGCGCCGGTCACGGGATCTTCATTCACGCCGATTTTAGGGCCGAAGAAGCGCGAAACGAAATCCGTTTTGCCGGTGCCTTTGGCCGTTACGATTACGGCGCGAGGCTCCAGAGCTTTCAGCTTTTCGATGTCGGGCGTGAGCAACCGGACTTTGTCTTGATTGCCGATATTGACGAGGAGAAAGCCCGCCGAATTAATGCCCACGTAGCTGGGAGCTTCGGTGAGACCGAGCGCTTCGCGAAGCCCTTTCGGCTCATCGCAAACCGTCGGCGCGAGGGTCGGAAAATCCAAGGTGATCCACGTGTCGTTCTTGCTGGCGGTGAGCCGCCCGCTCAGCGTATCGAATTGGAGTTTCTGATTGCCGGGAACGATGCCTTCGCTCCAGAGCACGAAGGCCGAGGCGAGAGTCGCATGCCCACAAAGATCGATTTCGATCGTGGGGGTGAACCAGCGCAGGCCCCACGATCCGGCTTCCTTTTTCAGGAAGGCGGTCTCCGAGAGATTCATCTCGGCGGCGACCTTTTGCATCCACGCATCCGTCCGATTCTCATCGAGAATGACGACGGCGGCGGGGTTTCCGCGGTTGGCTTCCTTGGTAAAGGCATCGACCAGAAATAGACGGTTCATGGCGTTTCTTTACGGTCTTCTCCGGCTCGATACAAGCCAAATCTCTTCATGATGGAGTGGAGCGTGCTCGGCGATATTCCGAGGCGCTGCGCCGCCTGGAATTTGTTCTTGGACGACTGAATAATCGTCTCGATGTGCTTTCTCTCTTCGGACTCGTGTTTCGTTTTTAGCTCTGTGAGAGAGAGGCTCGCCGTGACGGTCTCCGTCGAGAAAAACTTCGCGTCGAGCTGCTCGGGGGTGACCTTATCGTCTGGCGATTCGGTCAAAAGGCGATAGACCGTGTGCTCGAGCTCTCGCACGTTCCCGGGCCAGTCGTAGGTCTCGAGCTGGCGGACGGTGCGCATCAAAAACGACTTCTTGTTGCCGGTCTCTTCCGCGATTTTGCGGCAAAAGTGAGCGACCAACGGCTCGATGTCCTCGGGGCGATCTTTCAAGCGCGGTAGACAAAGGCTCAGGACGTTCAAGCGATGATAAAAATCGAGGAGGAACTCACCGCGATCGGCGCGCGCGCCGAGATCGGGCTTCGCCGCCGCAATCAAACGGAAGCGGACGTCGATCTCTTTCGCTCCACCCACGCGGCGGATTTTCTTCTCCTGAAATACGCGCAAAAGTTTCGCTTGAGCCGTTAGGGAAAGCTGATGGATCTCGTCGAAAAAAACGGTCCCGCCGTTCGCGGTCTCGAGGATGCCTTTCTTCTCGGCATTGGCTCCCGTGAAGGCACCTTTCTCGTAACCAAATAATTCCGATTCCAAAAGATCCGTACTGCCCTGATACGCGGCGCAGTTAATCGCAAAGAAGGGACCTTTCTTCGAATCGTGAAGCGCGCGAGCGACGAGTTCTTTACCGGTTCCGGTGTCGCCCAAAATCAAAACGTTTTGATTGTTCTCTCGGTAGAGCACCGCTTTACGAGCTAGCTCGGCGAGAGATTCGGATCGTCCCACCATGCTGATGCTCGCGATGATTTTTTCCTTCTCGGTCATCGCGAGATTCGTGTTCAGCGTGCGGTAGGTGTGATCGTACTTAAGGCACCAGTTGCGTACCGTCTTCAAAAACGTTTCGAAGTCGCCTTCCTTTTCGATGAACTCGACGGCGCCCGCGCGCCAGGTTTTCTGCATGGCGAGGCGAGAGGAATCGCCGGAATATATTAAAACGTACGCTTCCGGGTTCACGCGGCGGATGGCTTCCGCCGTTTCGGCGCCGTCCATGTCGCGCATCTGGTAATCCACGATGACCAGCGCATATTCCTGCGGGTTCTTACGGACCTTCTCGACGCCCTCCGCGCCACTCTGGGCCGCGTGAACGGAGTAGCCGTTTCGCTCTAAGAGGAAACGGGTCGCCTGAAGATTCAGCGGGTCGTCATCGATCAGCAGTAAGCGGTACGCCACGTTCAACTCCCTCCCGATCGATGTCGGGAGTGAGATTTATAACATTTTCGCATCGCGTGGCGTTATGGAAATCTGCGAAAGTTCGCAGCGAACCTTCGCAAAGTTTGAGGCAAATTATGGTAACCTAATGAAATTAGGTGCTTATTATTCCTATCTGGTTTTTTGGAAAATCTGCGAAGGTTCGCAATGAATCCAGGCTCGGAGGTCTTTTGAGAGCAGGGCGACTTGCGAAGGATCGCAAAACTTACTCGGAGTTCCAGCCTGAGAGTCAAAATGGCCCCGGATTTGGGCTTGAGCCATGCCCAGAAACTCCGAATGAGCCTGGCACGGTGCGTGCTTAGTGTCCCTCCCGAGGCTCGCAGCTGGGGCTGCTAGCTAGGCTGACTAAAAGAGGCACCTTGGCACGGTGACAAAGGAGGGCACTTTCCTCCCGCGCGCTACGGCCGAGGCAAGAGGGAGTAGTTGAGATGTCGATTCAGGAATACACGCCGACCCAGGAAAAAATCTTCAAGATGGACCACCCCGAGGTGGTCTCCACGACCGCGCTTTTTCACGCCGAGGTGATGAGCCGCCAGATTTTCGAGCGCTTCGAGATCACGGCCGGGGACCAGTCTTACGAGAAAGCCGTAGCTGTGGCTGGCGCCTGGCACGCCTTTTCCGAGTTCATGCCCTGGTTTCTCTGTGAAGCTTCCGCCCGCGTGAGCAATAACCGGATTCGCCACTACGTCATCCAAACCGCCTTCGAAGAGCTCGGCATGCGCCGGGAAGACGAGATTCACCACGAGATGTTCTGGTCCGCCGCCGAAGAAGTCGGCATCGGCCGCAACGTACGCGATCGTTACAGCCGCGATCCGAAAGTGATGGGCGCCCTTCAGATGTTGCGCGAGACGATTCTCAACACGACCTCGGACGCCGAGATTCTCGGCCTTCTCCTGGGACTCGAGATGCCCGCGGAAGAGAACATCGATACGGTGTTCTTCTCCATGAGCTACTCGGAAGAAGCCGAGCGCCGTCTCGGCGAAACTCACTTTTTCAAGATTCATAAGATGATCGAGATCGAGCACGTACGGCTCACCATCTCGAACTATCTGCGGTTTTGCGGAACGGATAAGAGGAAGGCCCAGTACCGGACCGGCTTCGAGGCCGGCACCCATTTCTGGGACAAGTTCTGGACCGCCTGCGGAGATTTGGTCCTTCAGGAGAAGCGCGGAGGATCCACGATTGCCCGGACGGCGTGAATTCAAGCGGCTCCTCGTCGCGGCCTTCGTGTCGCAGACGGGGAGCCATTTTCTCACTCTTTCGATCACGGCCTTCGTGTATCTTGCGTCGGACTCCGCCCCGAAGGCCGCCATGGTCTTCGTCCTTTCCTATTTGCCCTCCGTTTTGATGAGCGGCACTTTCGGCCCTTGGGTCGATAAACGCATTTCCCGCCGGTTCCTCATCGCCAACGAAATGGTTTCGATTGCGGCGAGCGTGGCTTGCGGGCTCGCGCTCTGGGCAAAAGCTCCGCTCTTCGTCCTGGGATTTTTCATCGCGCTTCGCTCGCTCTGCCTCTTTACGAGCCGGTCGGGTCTCACCAAGTGGGTGAAAACGATTTCTCCTCCCGAAGTGCAGAAGGCGCGCATTCAGCTTTTCTTTCTCACCTTTTTCTTATCGACCGGCGTGTCGGGAATTCTGGCCGCGGTCGTACTCTCGAAGCTTTCCATTTTAACCATCATTGCTTTCGACGCGGCGACGTACCTGCTCAGTGCCTTACTCCTTTCGCGCCTTCAAGAATTGCCGAAAGCCGCAAGCGGACCGGCTGCGGTGGGTTTCCCGATCACGCGTGTGCTCGCGGATCCTTTGCTTCGCCCTGCCGCCGTCTCGGTGGCCTTTTCGCAAGCGCTCTTTCAAGGCGCCTATTCGGTTTTGGTGACCTATCTTCCCGTGCATCAGCTGGGACTCGGCCTTTCGGGCGTGGGTTTCTTTCAGCTCGCCGCGACGCTCGGCATCTTGGCGGGCTTCGTCGTTAACTGGAAGTCGAAGCGCCTCGTGTCTACGGAACTTTTGGCGAACACCGCGGGAGTGGCTCTGCTTTCTCTCGCGCAGATTTCGTCGTTGCCGGCGGCCCTCGTCTCTTTCTGGGTCCTCAACTTTGCCTATGAATGCGTTTGGCTCAATAAGAGCAGTGAGTTTTTTCAGGCGATGCCAGAGAACGAGAGCGCGAGCCTTCAATTTGCACTCAACTCGGGCGCCTCTTTCCTGATGGCCATCTTCACTCTCCTTTATGCTTTCGGCATTGAAGCTTGGGGCATTGGCTCGGCGCTTCCCGCCATAGCGATCGCGGGTGGCTTGGCTTGGGCGTTTCTGCTCCTGAAGAAACCCGTCCCCGCGGAGGCTCGGCCATGACGATTCTTTTCTTGGAGCCCAAAGGCACGGCCCTCGAAGTCATTCGAGAGGCGAAGCGCCAAGGGTATAAAGTCGTCGCGCTCGTTTGCGATCCGACGATGCTCTCCGGTACTCCGCTCCCTTATCGCACGGCGATTGCCTCCATCGATAAGACGGTGACGCTGAAATCTTGGTCCGACTGGGAAGCGCTTCTCGCCGCCGCCAAAACTTTGAACCGAGAAGACGCGGTCAAAGGCGTCTACTTCAGTCTCGATGCGGCGGCCGTTGCGGGAACGCGCTTGAGGAAGCATTTTAAGCTTCCTTCTCCCACCCCAGAGACGATGGCTCTGGTCCTCGATAAATACCGGCTTCGCCACGCGCTACGGGAAAAGGGGCTGTCCAGTCTCATGAGCTACCGAGGCGAAGAGGCGGACGCTTGGACTTCGTGGAAACTCAAAGGCGAAGCCTATTTCAAGCCCGTGAATGGATCGTTTAGCGCGTTCGTCGAAAAATGCGCTTCGCTGGAGGATTTGCACCGCGCCCGTAAAGCTTGGTCGTCCATGGGAGCCGAGACGCCCGCGATGCTGCGTGACTACATCGGTGCCGGTAACGGCTACCTCGTCGAAGAAGCCTTCGACGGCGAGCTGATGTCTCTCGAAGGCATTTGCGTGAACGGTGAGTACAAAGCGCTCGGGCTTACCTCGCGCATTCTGTACTCGAAGAATCCCGTCGTCGAAATGGGCTCCGTTTTTCCGTACCCTCACAAGCTCGCCGCGAAAATCCAGGAATTCGTTCAAAGGGTGCATGAAGCGGTTGGTTTTACCGAGGGCCCGAGCCACGTCGAGCTCATGGTGGATGCTTCCGGCCATATGGAAATCATCGATTTCAACGCCCGCTTCATCGGCGCGGACGTAATGCAGTCGATTAATTTTGCGCTCGGCATTAAGATTCAGGAAGCGTTGCTCGATTTCGCCGTCGGAAAGGCGCCGAAGCTCGTTTACGAGCAAAAGAAGTTTGCTTGCCTGCAATACGCCTTGCCGCCGCAGGCGCTCGAAGTGAAGACGCTCGAATTTCCCAAGGGCGACGACGTGGTCTTTCATACCGCCTATATCGAGGCCGGACAAAAAGTGGAAAGCACCGAGCGGCAAATCGATTATTTGGGCTGCTATCTCACGCTGGGCGACAGTTTTGAGGACGCGCTGGCCAGAAGCCACGCGCACCGAGAAGGTTTGATTCTCAACGGAAAGCTGAAGGGATCGTTCTAATGCTGAAATCGACGTTGGTAATCGCGGGCGGAAGTCAGGGAACCGGAGCGGCCATTGCGGAAGCCGCTTTGAAGCGAGGCATGGCGGTCGCCGTCGTCGCCCGCCGTAAGGAATTTTTGGACGCGCTTCAAAAAGAGCTCGGCTCGAACGTGTCCATCCACGTGGCGGATCTTTCCGACGTCGCGGCAACGCAAAGAGCCTTTCAGGAAATCGCGGCCACCCGGCCTCCGATCCGCGCCTTGGTTAATTGCGCGGCCACCTGGTTCGGCGGCAAGACGGTCGAAGAATGGACGGCCGAGGACATGGCCAATTCTTTCAAGCTCAACTTTCTCAGTACGTTCAATCCCATTCAGGAAACCCTGAAGGCTTGGCGGAAAACCGGTGGCGAGCTCGCCATCGTCAATCTCGGGGCGACCGCCGCCTTGCGAGGGCGTCAAAAGGTATCGCCGTTCGCCGTGGCCAAGGGCGCCGTGCGCCAGTTGTCGCAGAGCTTGGCTCGTGAGCTCGGTCCCGAAGGCGTGCATGTCGCCCACGTAATTTTGGATGGTCTCATCGATAACGCCCGCACTCGCGGGCTCAATCCTGAATTAACGCAAGACAAGTACTTGAATCTCGCCTCCATCGCGAAGTCCGTCTTGAACGTCATCGAGGAAGACAAGAGCTGCTGGACCCACGAGTGGGATCTGCGGCCCAGCGTTGAGAAGTGGTAGTTTCATGAAACGCGTAATAATCAGCTTGCTGCTCCTCGCCACCGCGGCCCAAGCTGGAACGAAAACGTTCCGCGTCGGCCAGATTTTCCGCTTTCAGGACAAGTTCAATGCGACCGTGGAAGAAATGCTCGCCGGCATGGAGCTCGCGCGCCAATTTTACGAAAAGGATCACCCGAACGTTCACATCAAGTTCTCCCGCATCGGCCACGCCGCCGACGATAAACTCGTCCGTAATCAGGAGACCAATCTCGCCTCCGTCGCCGAAGCCGCTCGTGAGTTTCTGGCCACCGACATTCCCGTCGCCATCGGCGGAGAGATGAGCGATGAGTCCATCGTTTTAGGCGACCTTTTCAAAGATCAGCATCGGGTGCTCCTGACGCCGACCTCGACCAATCCGGCCGTTACCCTGGGTAAGCCCTTCACCTTTAGGGCGTGCTTCTCCGACGAATTAGTCGCGGACCGCATGGCGGAGTACGCCGTGACTCGCTTGAAGCCTCAGGCCATTGGCGTCCTTCATAACGTCTCTTCTCCTTATACCGATTTCTTGAGCCGGCGTTTCACGGAGAGGTTTCAGGAGCTCGCGGCCAAGATTCCCGGCTACCACCCCAGAGTGGTTGTTCAGAAGTACCTTCGCCGGCACATGGATTTTTCGCCTCAGGTGAAAGCTTTTCAGGATGCCGGCATCACGCACGTGGCGGCTTTTAACCACGACATGGAAATGTTGAACTATCTCGCCTTCAGCACGAAAGCGGATTTCAATCCGCTCTATCTGACGAGCGATGGCTGGGGCTCCAATAACTATATCTTCGATCAGTTCATCAAACAGAATCCCAAAGGGGATAAGTTCGTCGTCATTCGCAATTCCTACTGGAACGAAGCTTCCCAGGCGCCGCTTGCGGTGCGTTTTCGTAAAGCTCGCTTAAAACAGACGAAAGATCTCTCGCCCTCGGCGGCGATGGGTTTCGATACGGCTTGGATGCTCTTTCACGCCATGGATAACGCCAAAGACGCGGGCAATGCGGACTCCATCCGTGAAGCTCTCATGGCGCTCAAAGGTCTCTCTTTGGTGACGAGCCGGACGCTCAGTTTCCCGAAGGACGACAACACGCCGGTCAAAGAGCTTCATCTCTATCGTATCGACAAGCTGGGCGTTCACTTCGAGGAGACGCTCAAGTGAAGCTTCCTCTCTCCAACGCCCTGAAGCGCCACCCTCTGACCTACTTCACGGTCGGTTCCATGGTGGTCCTGTTTGTGTGCGCGACCGCGACCTGCCTTTGGTTTACGAAAATTTTCCTGGAAAAAGAACGGCACCGCGCCGAGACCTCTCTGATTCAACTCAAGCAGGCGTTCGAAGTGCAGTACAACTCCATGGCGGAGGCGATGTGGACCGGAAACCACGAGGCCATCGCTTTTCACGTCGATTTGGTGACCAAGCAGCTCGGCGAGGCGAGAAGCGAAGTGTACTTAACCGACGAAACGGGCCGCTGCCTTTTGAGTCGGGGCCGCGACGGCATCCTTTCCCGCTCCTGTGACGTGCCCGCGGATTTGAAGGCCACCCAAAGCGCCGAGAAGCAGGTCCAGTACGATTCTAGCCGCGCGGCCTACGTGTACAGCGCCCCGCTTTCGGTGGGAACGGTCTCCAAGGGCTTTCTCTTCGCGGTCATCACCGATCCTTATGACTTTTACCGGGGAAGTTTGGGCTCGGTTTTCTGGAAGACCCTTCCGCCCGCCATGATCCTCGTCTTGCTCGTTTGGTTTTTGTGGCTTGGTTTGTCTCGCCGTTTCTTGCTGAGACCTTACCTCCAGCGTGAGGTTTCCCTGGAGCGGAAGATGGCTCTCGCCCAGATGGCCTCTCAAGTCGCTCACGATATCCGTTCACCGCTGAGCGCTCTTAGTATCGCCATCACCTACGCCGAAGACCTTCCCGAGGACATTCGCACCATGATTCGTAGCGCGGTGGGGCGCATTCAGGACATCGCTCAAGGCTTGCTGGAAAAGCGGCGTGAGCTCGAGTCCACGGACCCGGCCCCTGGAAAAATGCTTTCTCCCGAAGCGGAGTCCGTGCAGCTCGTCTCCGCGCTTTTAGAAAGTCTTTTGACCGAGAAGCGCGTGCGCTATGCCGAAAAGGCCGGAGTCGAGATCGAAATGCAGCTCGACGTTTCGGCCTACGGGCTATTTGCCAAGGTGAGGCCGACTCAGTTTAAGCGCGTGCTCTCCAACCTCGTCGATAACGCGGTGGAAGCCATCGAACGAGAAGGCAAAGTTAAGATCGGCATGTCTCGAGAGGGCGATGAAGTCGTCGTGACGGTGGTCGATGACGGCCGCGGTATCCCGGAAGACGTGTTGCCGTCGCTCGGACGCGAAGGGATGTCCTACGGAAAGCTCGGGGGCTCTGGGCTCGGCTTGTTCCACGCCTCGCAAACGGTCGCTCAGTGGCAGGGCCGGCTCGATCTCGTTTCGAAGCCGGGGAAGGGCACGGTCGTTACGCTATCTCTGCCGCGCGCCGAGACTCCGATTTGGTTTTTGACCGAGCTCCGTCTGGCCGAGGGCATGACAGTCGTCGCTCTGGACGATGACCCCTCCATTCACGGCATTTGGAAAGAGCGCCTTGGTCCTTTCGGCAATGAGCTTGTGTCTTTCGTTTCGGGCTCGGCGTTTCTCGAGTGGTACGCGACGAGAAAGCCCGCCGGCAAAGTCCTTTATCTTTTCGACTACGAGCTCCTGGGCCAGGAAGCGAACGGCCCCGAGATCATCGAGCGCTTACGTCTGGAGGACGACGCGGTACTCGTCACTAGCCGCTTCGAGGAACCGGCGGTCCTCGCTCACTGCCGCAAGCTTGGCATCCGCATTCTTCCGAAGAACCTCGCCGGCCTCATTCCCTGCCTCTCCGAGCGCCGGGCCGGGCTGGCGGCAACGTCCGCTGAGTCTGAATCTTCCGTCATTCCAGGTAGATAAAATCTTTCTAGACTCGACGCATCTGAATGTTTTATTCCTTTAAGCATCATGAAATCGAGCTTTCTCATCGCCTGCGTTCTCCTGGCTTCCCCCGCGTTTGGGGCGGCCGTCCCGAAGCATGAAGAAATGAATTTGGAGAGCGGTACCTGGAAGCTGCCGTCTAATATTTCAGTCGCTCGTCTCGAAGCCCTCCTTCAGAAGTTCTCCGATCAGGTGTACGGAACAGGTTTTAAGTACCTCGGCGTCGAGGAAGATTTTTTTCACGGGCACATGCTTTTCGAAGCGGTAGGGAGCGGAGCAAACCGTCAGATTTTTCCGCGCGTGATTTTGTATCACACACAAGAACAGGCGTATAAAGCCCACTGGGAAAAGTCGTTGGACACCAAATACGATTATCTCAACGTGACGACGCGCAACTGGCTTCAATGGATGAATGACGATCCGCTGGTAGACGGAACGATTATCGAGAATGCGCGTGCCTATTACGACGTTTCCACTACCAAGCCCGCCGATCGGGCCAAGAAAGACCCCATTCAGTTTTTTGACGAGTCGCTTCCCCCGAATCTGCTCTGGCATTACACGGTGCACTCGGCAAATCTGGATCAGAAGAAGCTCGGTCTGACTTTCATGGCGGATCTCTCCGTCGATTTTTACAACGAGCCGTGCGGCCGCGTCCCGAGTGAGGACTATTACGCGCCGAAAGGCCCGATCACCGTGACGCTCCCTACCGGGGAAAAAGTCTGTCTGGGTCTCAAGACGACGGCGTTTCTGCCCTTGCCTTGGCCTTCCGCCCTCAAATAGAATTAGGCCCTGACTCCCTTAAAGCAAAAAATTCTCCTCGGGTTCTGCGCGGGCCTATCGGCGGTCTTGCTCCTTGTTTTATGCTTAGGGGTTTTTCTCAACGCCACGAGAACCAAAGCGCGGCAGTGGTTCACTTTCACCACTCCGTTTTTCGTTCAAATAAAGGTTCCCTTCACTTACGACGCTCTCTTGGGCTGGGTTCCGCCCGCTGAGAAGCCGGGACTTCCGTATCCCTGGGGCACCGTGAGAACTTTGAAGGACGGGGCTCGCGCCAATGGAAACGCCCGGGTGCCAAACTCGGCGCCGCGGATTCTGGCGGTCGGAGACTCGTTCACGTTCGGCGACGGCGTGCGAGACAAGGAGACTTGGCCCTCAGCGCTCGAACGTAAATTAAAGCGCCCTGTGCTGAACGCCGGAGTTTATGGGTACGGTGTCGATCAGAGTTTTCTTCGCGCCTCGAAGCTCATACGGGAATTTCACCCGCGCACCGTCATTTTTAGCCTGATTGACGACGATATCCAACGGGCGGAGCACACCGTCTTGGGCGGAAACCCAAAGCCACATTTCATTTTGCAGGACGGCTTGCTCGTTCATGAGATTTATCCCGCGCCCCATCCGGGCCAACGTTTCAAAGGCATGCTGTTTCCCTGGCTCTTGGAAAGTCCCTACGTCACCGCGTACCTGGCGAATCAGCCGCATCCCGCCCTTCTCAAGTGGGCCCGCTACACCGAAAAGGGAAAGGAAAGAGGCGGGGACCTTTTTTGCGCCATGCTCAAACAGATGGATCACTGGGCGGCTTCGCCGGAGCTGGAAGTGGTCGTGATGCTTCAGTACTACCTGGACTTCACGGGGTACGGCGCTCAACAAGAGCGGATGCACGAAGCGCTGAACTGCGCTCAGCCCAAAAATATTTCAGTCCTCGATCTTCGTCCCGCTCTCTCCGCGCTCCATGAGGCGGACCTCACGCGCTTCAACAGCTTATTCGACAGCCAGATGACGGCGGCGGGAAACGAATGGGTGGCGGATAGACTTTCCGAGCACCTCGCGCGGGCTAGCTCCGCCCTGCAATGAGCTACTGAACTTTCTTTTGGGCAAAGAAATGACGGAGCGACTTCAGCACGTCGAGGTGCTTGAGCAGGCCCCGAAGCTCCTCGAGATCGGCTTCTTTTCCCTGCCAGAGCTCGCGGATGAGCGCCTTCTCGGCTTCGTTCTGACCGTTCAAAATCGAGTCGATTACCCAGATGACTAGTAAAACGTCGTCGACGTAGCCGATGGGCCCCAGTATCCCTTCGGGAAGAATGTCGATGGGCGAGATGAAGTACGCGATGGAACAGGCGAGCTTCGCCTTGGAGGACGACGAGACTTCGTGGTGATTGAAGAGAGACGCCGCGAGGTGCAGCGTATCGGCCGCTTGTAGCACGATCCAGCCGACGCGCTCACTGCCCAAAGTTTTGAGCATTGGGTACTTTTCGGAAAAGCGCGTGACGTCGTCCTGCACACTTTGCAGTGGCTCGCGAAGCTTCTTGTAGAGCTTATCGATGTCTTTTTGATCGAACTCGGGAACAAACTTCTCGAAGAATAGAGCGAGAAGCTCGTCGATACGGGCTTTGGCCATCTGAGCGAACTCTTCAATGGGACTGCTTTTTTTGTCGGTCATCTTGGCTTAATATTACGCCGGATGGGAGCGAAAGTGACTCAGAAATCGAGCAAGATGGTCTCACCGACTTTCGCATTGATCCTAAGGACTTTATTTCCTTCCCGCGACTGAACGGAGACTTCGAAAGGGTAAATAAAACAGCGGTTCTGCGGAGGCGTCTTGAAGACGCGTTCGCGGCCGGTTTTTCTCGTGCGATAGCCGTTGATGTGTACGACGGCGCTCGGATCGCGAAACGTCATGCGCATCTCGAGGGGATAAAAGACGGAACAATCATCCGCCCCCAGAACCGGTGAGCTGGCTAGAAGCGTTCCTAGGAAGATAAGCACTGAGGTGATGAGCTTCCTTCTTTTGCCTTCTGTTTTTTCGCTCCTCAAGAAAAAAAGCAAATGGTGAAGACGAGGGGGATCGCCAAAACGCGCTCCCCTCACTCCGTTGACCCCACTCGTCTCGTCGACGACGGTACTTTTTCAAAAGGAGGCCGTGTGAAATTCAGGTTAAGAAAATGTGTACCCGTTCTGTTTTTGATTTTTCTTTTCGCGTGCGGGAGAGAGGAGGCGGGAGTGCCCAGAAATATTTCTGTTGGGACGGATGGCGTGAACGTCGAAGGGGGAGACGAATCCATGGAGGCTCTCGTGAAGCCGGTCTCCTCTCCGGCGGGCGCCATCGCTTTAGCGAGAGGGAACGCTCGTAAGCTCATGCAGGCGGCCTCGCAGCGCACTTCCAGCGGGGAAGCGTCCGCGATCTTTCGAAAAATGGAAGCAGCGCTGGGCCGAGCGAAGATCAAGACTCCGAAACCGGGTCACGATCTCAAAGCATGTATTCAAGATCCGATGGTGCTCGCGTTCGTCATGCTGAAATCTCCAAATACGATCCACGTCTGCGCGCGGGCTTTGGCGGCGGATCCCAAAGAGCTGGCCCAAGTGCTAACCCACGAGACGGCCCATGTCGTCGGAGTTCACGACGAGTGCGGGGCCACGCAGCTCGAAGTCGCCGTGATGCGCCTATCGGGCGTGGACCTGTCTTTTAGAAACGGATACATGAACCGGTGCGGGATTCGCTAACTTACTTTTTGGGTTTCAGTAAGTCGGCAAGGGCCGCGAAAGGTTGATGAGACAGCTCGGGCTTTTTGACGCCGCCGGGAGCGTCGTCGGCGTACGAGTTAGCTACCGCGTTTCGCGCGTGCTCGTTCTCATGGCAGTAAATGCAGAGAAGCTCCCAGTTGCTGCCATCGGGAGGGTTGTTGTCGTGATTGTGATCCTTGTGATGGACGGTTAGTTCCTTGAGGCGCTTGCCGCTGAACTCCCGGGTGCATCGGCCACAGATGTGGGGGTACATCGCGAGCGCCCGGCCTCGGTAGGTTTTTTCCTGGGCCTGTTGGTGGCGTCGTACTCCCGAGATGAAGTCATCGTCGCTGGGCGGTTGGTTCGAAGACATAGGCCGAGAGTCCCAAGACTCCGGGCGAATTTCAAGATCAGAGCTGAAGGCTTGGGTCGGAGAGCGCTTTGCGGCCCACTACGAGGGCGGTCAAAGTCTTTCGCGCCCGGTCCGGATCGGTCGTGAAAACGACCCCTTCGGCAAGCCGGGGGCTGGTGCCGGTGAGCTCGAGGCGAGGGGGATGACGTTGGGTGAGCTCGGCCGCCGCGTCGGCGGGATTTAAGGGAAGGCCCAGGCGCTTCAGGCCTTTGACGGGCAGAAAGAGCCAGGCCGCGGGTGTGCCGGGGAGTGCATAGGACTCGAGGGCAATGGCCACCCGGCCCATGGTCCAGCGGGGGTTTAATTCCACGAGAGGTTTTAAGCGGTACCCACCGTCCTCTGCTTTCCAAACCATGGCGTCCAGGCCGGCGGGGCCTTGATACCCTAGGCTTCGTAAAGTTGCGCCGAGGGCGTCCGCAAAAACACGCCAGCGCTCCAAAGGCGCGCCGCTCGAGTTCAAAAAGCGTAAGACGTCGGTGGGAAGCGATCGCAATTTCAGATCGAGATGCGTGCCTCGGTACTCGAGCCGCGAGCCGTTGACGAAATGACGAACGCCCAGCTGACGGGTGACCTGGGGACCGACCGCGATCTGCAAAGAGAGATCGACCGTCTTATCGAGCCACTGTTCCAGAATAATGGCGCCTTGGGCTTCGATGGTATTCTCGATCCACGCGCCGAGAGTGGAATCGAGCTCCTCTGCTTTCAAGACGCGTTTGTTCTGCGTGCCGGAAGTGCCGAGCGGCGCCTTCGCGAGAAGTGATTCGCTCGCGGCAAGCGCCTCGGAGAGCCGAGTCTTAGCCTGCTTCCAATCCGTAAACGTTTCTCCGACGATGTCGGGGATTCCGAAGAGTGCCTGATCTTCAGGATGATTCGTCAGCCAGGCTCTTAAAAATCCAGTGCTCCACACTTTCGAGTAGAGAGACGCGAGACCGGTCTCCGCAAAGTTCGCCTTTTTTAGCAGAGTCGTGGCCCAGGCACCGTTCGCGCTCTCGATGGGGATGAGCCTATCGCCGGCCGATCTAAAGCGCTCGAAAGTCTCGGGACTCCAGCCCCAGGGCTCCAGTCCCGCGATTTTATTTTCGCGCGGCGTTTCGCCGGAGCGCGCGGGCAGCCTGAACTCAGGATTCGAGAAGCCCAAATCCTGGAGAGGTTTAAGCCACTCGGCGCGAGGCAGCTCGGCAACGAAGAGCACATCCGATTCGAGGGCGAGAAACATCGGTACCGTGCTGAGATCCTGTTCGATATCTTTTAAGGAATCCGGCGGAGTGAAGCCCGGTTTGCCGCGCGCGATTTCCGCCTCGCAGAGCGGATTGAAAAACCAGTACACGGGCGGACGCCCCTTCGAGCCAGTGAACACTTCGAGCTCGTGAATGTAGCGCTCGGAAAAACCCGCGAGCCGGCGCGCTTCGGCGCTATAGACCGGGCCCTTCGCGCGCCGTGCGGTCATGGGCGGACCCAGCAGGCGAAGGTAAGCGTCCCAATCATCTTCCCCGCGCGGAGGCGCTGCTTCCGAGCGCCAACGATTAAACCAAATGAGGCCGTGCTTCACGTGTCCGATCTCTTCGCGGTAGACGCGCTCCAAAATGGCGGCGGTCTTTTCGTCTCCGGCTTTCGCCACCGCTTTTTGGAAATAGAGCGAGAAATCGAGGTTGGCCTGCTCGAAGGTCAGGCTCATCTGCACGACGAATTGCAAAGGCGAGGTCATGTCCTTCATCGCCTTCCAGAAATATTCGTTCACGGGGAGCTCGCCGAAGCCAACGCCCAACTCGTTCATTCGCTCGACGTAGAGACGTAAGTGATTCTGCTCTTCTCGAATGGTCTCCGCGATGCCCGCGCGAAAGGGTTTCGCCGCGTCCGGAAATTTCAAAAGCATGAGGGCCATGAGCTCCATGGCGAGCAGCTCGTGGTTGGCGAAAAAGTGGAGCAGCCTTCCGCGGTGACTGGCCTCGGCAAGCTTCGCGTCGGACGGAAACTCCGCGCGGCCAAGACGCGAGAGATGGGCTGGCCTTCCCGGAAAGCTTGGGGCGTGCTGAAGCACCGCCCGCTTCGGCGAGTCTTGGAGCTTTTCCGCCGTGATTAGCTTGTCTTCCCAACGGCTCCCAAAGAGAACGGCGTGAGCGAGCTCTTCCAATTGCATGGGGTATTCTTCCCAAGGACTGCGCCCTATGGCAATCTCAGTCCTATGAGAGCTCAACTCCTGCTTCTGCTGACCTTGCTGGCGCTGACGCCTCTGGCCCCGGGCGCCATCGGTGAGTTTGAAGAGGACGTCAAAGACGCCATCCAGAACTTCAAAAGAAAAGACCCGGGCATCGAGAAGTTCTTCGAGCGATCGCTTGGCTACGTCATCTATCCCAACGTCGGCAAAGCCGGCTTCATCGTGGGCGGCGCCCATGGGAACGGGCTCGTTTTCGAAAAGGGCGCTTACGTGGGGCGCTCTTCGCTGACGCAGGCCTCGATCGGCTTTCAATTCGGCGGACAGGAATTTTCCGAGATTATTTTCTTCGAGACCGAGAAGGCTTTGCGCGATTTCAAGAAGAGTCGGTTCTCGGTGAGCGCGCAGATTAGCGCGGTGGCCGCGGCCGAAGGCGCCGCGGAGAAAGCGAAGTACGAACTGGGCGTGGCGGTTTTCGTGACGCCGAAAAGCGGAATGATGGTGGAAGCGGCAGTCGGCGGACAGAAGCTCGATTTCGTCGCCAAGGAATGAAAAAGAAGCGCTGGCTCCTCAATTTGTTTCTGATCCTGAGCCTTCTCTCCATCTTGGCCCAAACCGCGAAGCGAGGGAATTCGGGACGCTCGGCACCCAGCCGTGATCCCTTTGATCGCGTGGTCATCGGCCGTCTCGAGGAGTCGGCTGCTTCGCCTCAGATCGACATGAAAACTTTCGAGGGCATTCGCATTACCACGCCGGCCAAGCGCTCGCTCGCTAGCGAGCGGCCTTTTCCCGTCTGTGGGACGTGGGTTTTCTGGGAGTCCGCTCTCTGGAAAATTCCTCACGTGGAGGACGAGCTCAAGTTCGAAGTGCACAACACGGACACGGGCGAAGTGGCCGCCGCCGGAAATTTGAAACCCAAGCCGGTGGTTTTTCCCAAGGTAACCCGTCCCTATGTCGCCGATCCCAAGCATCCCGAAGGCAAAGTGCAGGGTTGGTTCAACTACGAGTTGAGAGGACTTTGGCCGACGGCGAAGCCCGGCCATTACTCGATTAAGGTGTCGGTCCGCGACCAAGTCTCCAATGAGGCGGCCTTCGAAATCCTCGCGCCTTAAAGTCAATCCTACTTATTCTCCGAGGTAAGCCCGGGGAATGTTACGACAAGCGCGTGAGTACCCATAAACCATCGATTATGTTGTAGTAATGCCAATCGAAAGGTTTAGTGTGGAAGTATGAGTAAGCGAATCTTCGTCGACAATTGCGCTCCGACCACCACCCGCGAATCTTTGGGCGAGCTCTTTAAGGGCGCGGGCACCGTCGCTTCCGTCGAGATTCCCGTCGATAAGAATCGGGGCGCAAGCGAAGTGCATGCCTTCGTCGTCATGGCGAGCATCACCGAAGCCTCGACCGCTATTCAAATGTTCAACGGTTCCAAATGGAATGGCCACAGTCTTACCGTGACTCGCGCGAGCTCACACCAGAGCCCCACTGGCTTCAGTGGCGGCAACAATCGACTCGAGCGAAAAAACCGCTAGTCGCGTTCTTAGGCTTCCTCTCATGCAAAAGAAAAGGCTCCCTTTCATCGCCCTAACCGGGCCTGCTTTCTTTTGCCTTGAGATCCGCGCGGTCGATTGCCATCTCTCCTGGAGAGGAGTTGCGACTCCCGCGGTACTCCCTCCACCGGCTACTTTCCTCGCGGCCCATCGCGAGCGGGGCATGCCGCCTGGGCCTGCTAAACGCCCGGATTTAAAGGACGTCCTATTTAGCGGCGGACTCGTGCGACTGGGGGGTGGCCGCGCCGAGCTCTACGTCGGTGCGGGGGATGCCGAGGTTTACCGAGTGAAACTGCCGGATCCCTTCGAAGAGTACGAAAATCTCGAGGCGGGTCCCCCGCCTTGAACGCTTTTTCATGCCTGGAAAGTCACTTTTTTCGATTTATGGGGCTTTGGTCACTTCAAACCTGCTAAAACTGGCTCTCGCTACTAGCTCCGACTTCACTAACCGGCCTTAGCATTAACGGGGTATTTGCCATGTACAAACTGACTATCGATATCGGACTCATGACCGAGGGAATCAGCAGCGCGTCCATGGCGAAGCTTTTGAAATGGAAAGAGGCCGGCTTGGTCGAGCTCATCGAGGCCGGCGCCGTGAAAAAGACGGAGCCCGTGGCTCCTCCGCCGAAGCCCACGCCGGCGAGACAGCCTTATCAAGGCTCCAATCGCGGACGTTCCACGCCTATTGCCGGCTCGGGCAATGCGACGTTCAAAACGCTCGCGGGTATTTTGTTTCCCGATCGCGATTCCGCGAAGCTCCGCATGTCGGAAATCAATAACGTCGTCTATCTCATCAAGCATCACTCGACGAAGAACGACATCTTCGTCACCGCCAATACCAAGAACTACATCGAGAACGGTCACCAAGAGCGCTTGAAGAGCGCCTTCGGCATTCTCGCGATGACGCCGGAAGAAACCGTGCGCACGCTTAGCAAAATGGTCGGTGCCTCGGCTTCCGCCTCCGCCGCTCGCTAAATCACGGCTTACTCAATTGGACCGCTTTCTCAAAGGCCCGCATCAGGTTCTCTCCGAGAATTTTGCGGATGTCCGCTTCCGTGTAGCCACGAGTGATTAGCTCCGCGGTGATGTTCGGGTATTTGGAAACGTCTTCCAGTCCGGCCGGCAAGATCGGCACGCCATCGAAGTCACTGCCGAGTCCCACGTTGTCGATGCCCGCGACTTTGGCGATGTGCTCGATGTGATCGACGACGAGCTTCGTGTCGGCCACCGGGATGGTGCCGGTGAGATTCCACATCTGAAAATCGTGGGCGTAACAGTCATGTACCTCGACGCCCGTGAAAAACTGCGGCGGCGCCGGCACTTTGCGCGAGCCCAGGTAGGCCGGGTAAAAGTTCACCATCACCACGCCGCCGTTCTTAGCGACTTCCGTCAGCACGTCGTCCGGCACGTTACGCGGATGGTTCTTCAAGGCAAAGGCGGAGGAATGCGACGCAATCACCGGAGATGTCGCAACTTTCAAGACCTCGCGCATGGCGCTCGCCGAGATGTGCGAAATGTCGACCAGCATGCCGAGGCGATTCATCTCGCGCACGACTTGTTTCCCGAACGCGTTTAACGACTCGCGCATCGGTACATCCGTCGCCGATTCCACCCAAGCCAAGTTCTTCGAGTGCGAAAGCGTCATGTAGCGGGCGCCCTTGGTGTAGAGCTCTTTAAGTGTGGCCAGCGAATTGTCGATGGAATGGCCTCCCTCGATGCCGATGAGCGAAGCAATCTTGCCGTTCGCGCGCGCGTGGCGGATTTCGGTGGGATTCAGCGCCATCTCGAAGGTGTCCGGATAGCGGGCGACCATCTGATGGATAAGCTCGATTTGCTCGAGCGTCGTTTTCACGGCCGTTCCATCTTGCTTGGTGGAA
Organism: Pseudomonadota bacterium; assembly: GCA_043767805.1. Classification (GTDB taxonomy): domain Bacteria; phylum Bdellovibrionota; class FAC87; order UBA2466; family UBA2466; genus CAZZHG01. The sequence continues at coordinate 25,709 of JAYUGC010000131.1, forward strand.
ACCGGTACGTAAGCCGACCAAAACTGCGCGCCCACATTGCCTTGGCGCAGGCGAGGGATGTCCGTGTTGAAACTGGATTGAGGTTGCTTCAAGTCAAATTTCGCGAGCCCTCCCGCTTCTCGAAGCGCCCAAGGAAGATCGTTGTGTCCGTCGATGACGAGCGCTTGATCGTGGATCCCGGCACTGGCTACTCCGCACAGGGCGACAAAAAGTAAGGACGTATGGATGAGCTTCATGAGCCCAAGGTACTTTTCGTGAAGGGTAGCGTCAACGCGGGCTTGAGACCGAAGTGATAGAATAGGCGAGTGAATCGCTTCGCCAGAGTCATTAATCGTGCGTTTACCAAACCTAACCCGCTCGCCATGGTGCCCATTCGGCCCGTGCCGACTCCCGTCGTCGATCCGAAGGGCGTGCACCCCGAGGTCGCGGCTTTAAAGCGCTACTGCGTGGGTAAGGGCATCGATGTGGGCTGCGGCGCCGATAAGGTGACGCCCGAGTGCATCGGCGTCGACATTTTACGGCCTGGGCAGGTCGGGGAGTACGGCGTGGTCGCCAATCGCAAGTCCTCCGCCGATGTGCATGCGTCCGGCGACGAGTTAACGCCCTTTAAGGACGGGGAGCTCGATTTCGTCGTCGCAAAGCATAATCTCGAGCATTACGTCGACGTCGTAAAGACTCTCCAAGAATGGCGCCGCGTGCTCAAAAAAGGCGGGCACCTCGCGGTGGTCGTCCCCGACGAGCGAGCTGGCGATACGGTTTTTCTGGATCCGACCCACAAACACTGCTTCACGCCCGAGAGCCTGACCCGGCTCCTCGGTGTCATCGGAGGCTTTGAGGTCGTGGAGTGCCGGACCGCCGTGCCGCAGTGGTCTTTCGTGCTAGCCGCGCGAAAGCTCTAGAGCTCATTCACACCGGAGACGGTGCGTGAACCAGCGGTAGCTCGAGGCGGGCGCGGTCTGTCCGCGTCCCACGACATATAAGTTGCCGTCGGGATCGGCGCTCAGGCGATAGCCCGCGGTGTCGGCATCGGCCGCTACTTGATAATCATGAAGCGTCGTCCACGTGGCTCCTCGATCGGCGGACTTTCTCAAAACGAGATGGCGATGCGCCGACGCATCGACAGCGCTTCCCACGACGTAGAAATTCCCAAAGGGATCGATGACCGCGGAATTGGCCTGCGATTCCTGGCCGCTCGCCAGGGAGTACTCGTCCACGGTCGTCCAGCTC
>JAYUGC010000132.1:0-11005 GCA_043767805.1 Pseudomonadota bacterium
ATCTCGTGGGTGATATCAGCAAGCAGTTCGCCGAAGGCGGAGAGCTGAAAGAGACCCTAAAGAATCTCAACTCTCTCATGAAGAACTTGAACAACCTGACCAGCGACATCCGGCACCAGAAGGGCCTCTTGAATGCCCTGGTGTACGGCAACGCAGGTCCCAAGCTGGACAACTCCATGGCGAGCCTCGAGCTCATCATGAAGAAGATCGAGCGCGGCGACGGCACCCTGGGCTCTCTCATCAACGATCCGACGGTCTACGAAGACTTAAAGAGCCTTCTCGGCGGCGCGAAACGCAGCAACGTCCTGAAGTACTTCATGCGAAGCTTCATCGAGGACGGCGAGAAGAAGCCGGAAGAGCCCAAGAAGAAGTAAATCTGAAGGTCCTACGCGGTTATCCGCAGGCCCTTGCGCTTCAGCTTTTCGACCAGCGTCGTGCGATTGAGACCGAGTAGGCTCGCCGCCTGATTCTTGTTTCCGTCCGTGCGCTGGAGTGCCTGAAGGATGAGCTCATTTTCGAACTCGTTGACCGCGATATTGAAGTCGAGTCCCGTTTCGGGAAGCTCCACGTTCGCCACGAAGCGGTCCAAGCGGATGTTCTTGAAGTGCTTCACCGGAATGTCTTTTAGCTCTACGATGCCCGACTCACGCTTCAAGACCACCACGCGCTCCATGAGATTCTCGAGCTCGCGGATGTTTCCGGGCCAGTGGTACTCGGTAAGGCTTAGCATCGCCTCTTCGGAAATCCCTGGAATGTTTTTTTGATTCTGTTTGGCGAATTTTTCCAGAAAGTGGAAAGCAAGGAGCGGGATATCCGACTTGCGGCTGCGCAGCGGCGGCAAGAACACGGGGATGACATTCAAGCGGTAGAAAAGATCTTCGCGGAACCGCTTCTCGGCCACCGCGGTTTCCAGGTCTTGGTTCGTTGCCGCAATGATCCGCGCTTCCAAGGTCAGGCTGTGCGGGCTGCCCACCGCTTCGTAAACCCGGTTTTGGATGGCCCGCAGGATTTTCGCCTGCAAGTCGAAAGGCAAATCGCTTATCTCATCGAGAAAAAGCGTGCCGGAGCCGGCGAGCTGGAAACGGCCTACGCGATTCTGGGTCGCGCCCGTGAAGGCACCCTTCACATGACCGAACAATTCACTCTCGAGTAGCGTGCCGGGAATGGCACCGCAGTTCACGGCTACCCAAGGCTGCTTGCGACGGGGACTCAAGTCGTGGATAGCCCGCGCCACGACTTCCTTACCCGTGCCGCTTTCGCCCGTAATAAGCACCGTGGACTCCGTGCCGCGGATACTCATGATGAGCTGGAAGATTTCCAGAATCTTGGGGTGCTTGCCCACGAACTGGGCGAAGGGAAAGTCGAGCTCCCCTTCCAGCACCGAGTCGGGCAGGACGCGCGCGAGGGTTTCATCGACGACCGCGTCAAACAGGTCAGGCGCTTGACGCCCATCGAAGTAATTCGACGCGCCCGAGCGAATGCAGGCCACGATGCGATTCGGCAAAACCGAGTCGCTCATCGCGAGCACCGCCGCACTTGGGCGCGCCTGTTTGATGCGCGCCAAGTCGGCGATGTCCGAGTCCTCTTTCACGCGCCAGAGACACATGTGGAAGAGCTGGTTTTGGATGAGCTTCAACGCTTCCGCTTTATCGCCCACCGCCACCACCCAAAGGTGCTTGGCTTGGAGGCGCTCGGTAAACGCGGCGCGATTTTCAGAGTCAGGCTCGTAAATGAGAACGCGGCTCGTCGGCACAGTGAAGTCTTCCGTTCCGCAATATTCCGCACCGGGCCGAACGTACCTAGGCCTAAGGTCGGAGTATGCTTTTCGAGTTTAATTATTGGGAAATATTGAGCAAGAGGACTACTCTTTAATTTTAAGAGCGTCGCCTAATCTTGTCAATGTATTGACGGGAATTCTGTTTTTTGTCGGCCTCGTGAGGGAATTTTTTCACGAGCTCAGAGCGGATAGCTGGCGGCGAAATAAATGCCGAGCATGGTTTGAATCGCGCTGAAAGGAAGGCGAGTTGCTGAAAGCTTGGCCGCGGCCCACGCCCTTCGAGTACACGAGCCCGAAAGTAATCGAAGTCCCGGACCGATACATGCTACCCGCAAAAGTCGCGCCGATTTGATCGACCTTCACTTCTTGATTCTGCGGGAATGCAGAGCCGCAGCCAGAAGGTTTCGAGAAATAACCTGGCCGCATAGACGAGCGTCCCGGAAAGACCCAGATAGATCAGGTTCACAGGGCGGGACGATTTTCAGAAAATCTTGTGTGAGAATATTGGAGATGGCGGCGGCGTGAATCAGAGAGCCCGGCACCGCTGAGCGAATGGGCGTGGCTTTCAGATCTTCGAGCCCCACGGCGCTCGCGCCGACGATGACGACTCGTTCCTTGAACTCCTCGGGGCGAACCAGCGCCTTCTCCGAAGCCTTTCCGCGCACGCAATCGAGCGCCGCCGACAGAATGGGGCCGACGGAAAAGATCTCGGGCTCTTTGTCGGCGCGGTAATAATGAATGGGGAGCTTTCCCGAGGCACCCACTGGGATGGCAAAATCCTCGCCCCCTTTTCCCACTACGTGGAGGGAAGGACTTAGGCTCTTCTAATTATAGCTCTAGGCGAGTTCCTTGCTTGCCCAAAGAAAAGGGATTCGCGAGGAATTTGGCTATCCAGGGAGCAATCAGGCGCGCCGCGCGCTCGCCCGCGATAAGATCCACGTGGCTGGTTCGGCGCACGAGCATTTTCCAGGTAGGCCCGTGGGCGGCATGGCGCTCGGCGGCGTCCATTACGTCCTGCCATGGGGCAAGCCCATCATACTCGCCCGCGATGAAAAACATCGGAACGTGAATGGCTTCCGCCTTGGAGAAGTCGAACCCTTGCCTCGAGAGCACGTCACCGTGGTTCATCCAACGCTGAATGTCGCGCACCAAGTCGACGTGCACTTTCGAAACGCCCTTCTGAAGCAGTCGAGGCAACTCCCCCGTGAGAGGATTAAAATTGGTCACGTTCAAGAAGCCGCGAGCGACCGCGTTCGCAGTGAGCCCGCCCACGATTTTAGAAAAGGCCGAGTGACGTATCTTTCCGAAAAGTTTGGGCGTGTCCGGCACGGTGGGCGCTCGGTGCGCGTCCGGAATGGGCACGCCCGAATGAAACCATTCCACCACGGGCCCCGGACTTTTCAGAAGTAAGCGGATGGCGGTCGAACAATTGCGAAAATGAGGAGGGCTTCCCATGAGCACCAGCGCGCTTACTTTTTCTCCGGCGAGGATTCGGGACCGCGCGAGATCCACGACGAGCGCGCCTTTGGCATCCAGTCTCACTCCGGCTAAATACGCGCGCGCGGCGATACCGCCCATGGAATGCGCCACCAAAGCCACCTTGCGGCCGGTGTTCGCCACTACGTAATCGACTAGGGCCGGAAAATCTTCCACCGCCATGGCATCGAAAGAGTAGGCGCCCTCGCCTCCCGCGGCACTCGATCGATGGGCTCCCTTCCCGTGGCCTCGCAAGTTCGGCATCCAGACATCGAAGCCGCGCTCGTAGAGCGCGTAACCCATTTCCCGCCAGTTGCGCGAGTTGCCTGAGTATCCGTGGATGAGAAGCACCGGAGGAAAACCCGGATTGCGGTAGCGAATCCCCTTCCAGACGAGACCGGGACGATTCACTTCCCATTCCTCGGCCGAGGGATGTTTTACGGCCGGCTTTTTTCGGCGCAGCCATAGCGCGACGCCCACGAGAGCTAATAGACCGAGACCGAGGAAAATGGCGGTAAGCAAAGACATAACCAGTCGCTCAAGTATAAACGAAGCGACGTTTTTCGCACGGGTGCCGCCGAAGAACGTCCCTTTTGGCTCAGTTTGACTGAAACCTGCGCACGAGACGAATGGCACCGAACTTGTAGTAGTAGCTTTCGCCCCAAGAGAAGAGAGAGGTCGGGAGGAATATGCCTATGCGCAAATATTTTTGGTCCGTTGCCATTGCTTTGCTTGCCACCGTTTTGTCTTGCAGCCAAAAGGATCGCCTGGAGAACGCCGACATCTTGAGTCTCTCCAAGGAGGGACGCGGAGCCGTGCTGATCGATGGTGAAGCCGGAGCTTCCGAAGGCGTCGATTTGAAAGCCGTGTTTTTTGATTACGACAAAGCCGTGCTCAAAGCCGAGGGCAAGCGCGTGCTCGAAGCGCACGCTGCCTGGCTGAAAAAGCATCCGAAAACGCAGGTGCAAATCGAAGGCTCCTGCGATGAGCGCGGCTCCGAGGACTACAATATGAAGCTCGGCCAAAAGCGGGCCGCCGCCGCAAAAGCCTTTCTAGCTAGTCTTGGCATCGAAGATTCCCGAGTGTCCGTAGTGAGCCATGGCCGGCTCCCCGGATCCAAACCCCGAGTCCGCGCGCAAAACCGCCGCGGCGCCTTCGTCGTCTATTACGTAGACGATCAAACGACGAAGTAAAACCGCCAAAAGATGTGTGGATACTTTTAGCTCCGGCAAAAATCGATCTAGCGTCAGCTAAAAGGTAGGTACCTTTTGGCTTTTTTAGATGGGGCCGAGCCAGTCGATTAGGCCCGTGCCCGACCAATGGCCGAAGGACGTGAGATCGAGCTTCGGCCGCACTACCTGACGCCACGTCGCCAGCATCTTCCAGAGACGGATGTCGTCGAGAATTAAAATCATCGGCTTTTTGAAATGAAGCTTCTCGAGATTCGCGAGAAAGAGTGGCTCGAAACGGCCGTCCTTTGGAGCGTCCGCGAAGATCATGTCGGCCTGCTCAAGCCGAGGCGCATGCTTCGCGAAGACCGCCGGATCGCTCAAGTCTCCAATCCAATGGGTGAGCCGCCCGTCCGTGAAATCGGAATCCTTCAAACAAGTGCCGCCAATTTCCTTCCATGGCACTATGTCGAAGGTCGCGACCTCTCCGTCGGAAGGCAGAAACTTCTTCATGGCTAAAGCCGAGAGCCCCTGGTGGGTTCCAATCTCGACGACGAGCTGCGGCCGCTCGATTTTCACGAGAGCGGCCAAGAGCCGGTAGTGCTCGCCCGGCCAGATGTCCGGATAGTGCAACGGCTCTTTCATCCGGCTGCTGACATCCAGCAGATCCAGCTCCGCCGCCGCACCGATGGCTTTGGCCGCCAAATCGAGAAGTCGCTTCGACGGACGGCCCGGATCGTCATCCGCGCTGACGATCATCGAGTACTCGGCGTGCCGCGCGGTCAGCGGCGGCTCGAGAAGACGGCGGAGCAGACCTGCCTTAAACCGAGCAAAAGAAAGATCCATGATGAGCGGGCCTCCCCAATCAGTTGACGCCGAAAAGCATGCCCCCGGAGAGCGTGCACACTCCCGTGGTCTCGACGACAGAAGATAGATAGTTCGAATAAATAGTGATGTCGCCCGGGACCTGCAAGGCGCCGGGAAGTGTCAGGACCTGATTGGGAGCCACGCGTCGGCGTGAGAGGACTTGCGCCGGATCGGTGCTCGCAAACAGCGTCACGATGTTCATCTCGGGGGCGGCCAAGGTTCCCGTCGCGGAAATGAAATCCCCGGCGAGGTCTTTCCAGGTATTCGCGTCGGACTGACCTTGATGATAGCCGTCGTACGTATACTCCGTTTCGACGGAAGCACATTTAGAGGAAGCTCCGACGGCGGCCGCGTCCGGCTTGAACCGGAGCCCGTCTCCGACGATAAGCACCGCGCAGGGATAATCGGAAGCGGCCGGATTACCGCTAAAGAGGGTCGGCTTTGTGTAGAACTCCTTCACCAAGGGATCCGAGCCATAGTCGATGAGCGGGATGGGAGTCGCGCAGTCCGCGGTGGTCCCTAGATAGAAAGCATAGATCGGAACCCGTAAAGCACTGGGGCTGCCGATGGCCCGCAAATCGAATCGCTCTTCCAAATCATCCAACGGAGAGCCAAAGAGACGAGTGACGGGCTTAGGAGCGGAGCTCGAATAGACAATAAAGCTATAGAGAGGAGAGGTCGTGCAGCCCGTAAACGCAATCCCGACCATCCAACCCAGCCAACGTGAGACTAATTTCGGCACGGACTAATTATACCGGGAAAGGAACTGAACGAGCTTTCTTGGATAATCGGTGATGAGCCCATCGATTCCCCAGTGCACGAGCCTCTCCCAGTGGGTCTCCAAATTGACGGTCCACGGCACGACGGCCAGGCCTTCGCTATGGCACGCGGCGACGATTTCGGGATCGAGCAGGCGAAAACGAGGTCCGACCATGTCGACCTGAAGGCGTTTGGCCACCGCGAGCCAGCGCACGCCCCGATCCACGAGAAGGCTCACCTTTTCTTTCGGCGCGGCCCGGCGTAGCGCCCCTACCATGTCGATATTAAAGGATTGCAGCTGAATGCGGCCCTCGAGGCCCGCCGCCCGGGTCATTTTCACGACCTTTTCGGCGAACTCTTCGGCGTCGGGCCGAAGCGCTTTCGGCTCGCCGCCCGTCTTGATTTCGATGTTGAGACCTACCGCGGGAGATTGCGCGGCGGCCCAATCGCAAATGGCGTCGAGCCGTGAAATTCGTTCGCCCTGGACTGCCTTCCAATCGGGAAACTTTCGCGGAGCTACTAAGCCCACTTCGTACTTGAGAAGCTCTTCGAAAGTGAGCCGGCGGACCGCGATCCTCTTTTTCAGTTTCTTGCCCAAGCCGTCGCGACAAACGCGCGCGGAGACCATGGCATCGTGAAACACGACGGGAATGCCGTCAGAGCTCAGCTGAACGTCGAGCTCGACGAGATCCGCTCCCGCCCGGTAGCCTTCTTGAAAAGACGCGAGCGTATTTTCCGGATGACTGGACGCGGAGCCCCGATGGCCGTGCACCCAAATGCGATGGCGGCGCGTGAGCCCGCCATAAATCAATTCAAAGCGCGCGGGGACCGGCTTTTTAGGAGCGGCCGCGCGATCGGTTATACCTTTGAAGAGCCGCATCGGTCTTTTGCTTGGCCTCCGCCAGGGCCTGACTCGCAGTGCCCTTTCCCGAGAGAACTTGCTCGATGGCATTTTCCACATGCTCGCGGGCTTCCTGAAAGACGCCCATGAGAGCGCCTTGGGTAGCCGTAAGAGCAGCCGACGAGCGGAGCTGATCGATGGCAGTCTTTGCCGCCGGGTTCTTCTTATAGAAACCCTCTTTTTCCAAAGCCGCAATCACATCCTTGCGAATGGGAAAGTAACCGGTGTTCGTATGCCAATATTTCTGGTTGTCGAAAGCGGCCATGAACTTCACGAAAGCATAGGAACCAGCCTCTTGCTCCGGCTTACCTTTCAAAATCCAGAGCGAGTTGCCCCCGATCACTGTGCCGCCGGCGATTTTCGGGTCCCGTTTCGGAAGAGACGCCGTGCCGACTTTGAAGCCGGCCTTGCGGCTGATCTCGAAAACGTCGCTTGTCGACGTAACGAGCATGGCGGAGCGGCCCGACAAGAAATTCTGCTCCGCGGGCTCCCACCCGCGGCCCACGTTCGCAAACGTACCGGCCTTCACCATTTCCTGCCAAAGCTCGACGACGGCGACGCCTTCAGGTTGCGTGTACAAAGCCTCGGTGGGCGCGGCGGTGCGGCCATTGCCCTGATTCACCAAGTCTTTTCCCTGCAAAGCCATGAGCTCTTCAAAGAACCAAGAATGCAGCGGCCAGGTGATACCGGTTACCTTGCCATCGCCGCTTGAGAGCTTTGCCGCCACGGCTTTTAACTCGGCAAAAGTAGTGGGAGGCTTTACGCCCGCTTTATTCAGTGCGTCCACGTTGTAATAGAGAATTGGGTTGGACGTCGCAAAGGGCAGCGAGTGCAGGCGTCCGTTCACTTCGTAGTATCGGCGAATCTCGGGCAAAATTTCCCCTAAGGGAAAGGACGCGTCTTTCGCGATAAAATCGGCGAGAGGCACGATGGCCCCGGAATCGATCATCAGCTTAGTGCCGATATCGAAGATCTGAATCATCTGTGGCCCGCGCTTGGCGAGTAGCGCCGTGCGGACTTTATTGAGCGCCTCGGGGTAAGTGCCGACGAACTGCGCCTCGACCTTGAGCTTTCCGGCGTTTTCTTTATTGAACTTGTCGGCGAGAGTCGCGACGAGCTGCCCCTTCTCGCCGGTCATCGAGTGCCAGAAGCTGAGCTTGAGCTCCGCGCCGAAGGCCGGAAGAGCCGCGAGAATTGAGAACCAGAGAAGCGTGGTTTTCATATGTTCACCCCTTTAGGCCGCTCATGGTGATACCACGCACGAACTGGCGCTGGGTAGCGATGAATAAAAGCACGGACGGCGCGATTAGCGTCGCGGTGGCCGCCATTACGACGCCCCAGTTCACGGACTCGTTCTGAGATCGGAGCATACCGATGCCGATTTGCACCGTCTGCATTTCCGTCGACTGCGTCACGACTAAAGGCCAAAGGTACTGATTCCAAGCCGCGACAAACGCATACACGGCAAACGCCAGGATGCCCGGCAAGGAAAGGGGCACGAGTATCTGGAACAGAAATCTCAGACGAGAAGCGCCATCCACGATGGCGGCCTCCTCCAGCTCTTTCGGCACGGTACGAAAGAACTGGTAAAGCAGAAAGACGCCGAATCCCGACGCGGAAAAAGGAAGAATCAGTCCGCGGTAAGTATTGAGCCAGTCTAAGCGGGACAAAGTGAAATAGTTGGGGATGATGGTGACTTCACCGGGAACCATCATCGTCGCCAAAATGACGACGAGAGCCGCCTTCTTACCCGGGAACTCGAGGCGCGCCAGCGCGTAGGCAGCGAGGATCGAGGTGAACACCTGAAGCAAGGTGATGCCGAGGGCGACCATCATGGAGTTGAAGAGAAAACGAAAGAGCGGCGCCGCCTGCATGGCCGCCCGGTAGTTTTCGAAGTTAATGGATTTGGGAAGGATGACAGGCGGGTAGTGAATGACTTCACCCCCCACTTTGAAGGAGAGGCAGATCAGATAAAACACGGGAAATAGCTGAGCGAGCGCCGGTAAAAATAGAACGAGCGTCGCGATTCTCTTTCGGCGGAGCTCAATCGCTTTAACGCCCATAATGCACCTTCCGGCGGGCGAACCAGAACTGAAGAGCGGTCACCGACATCAAGACCAGGAAAAGCACCACGGCCTGGGCGGAGGCATACCCCGTCAGAAAATTATCGAACCCATCCCGGTAGAGGTTGTAGACGAGAATGTTAGTCGCGCCGGCCGGGCCTCCCCGAGTGAGAATGTGAATCTGGCCGAAGCTGTCGAAGGAGTGAATGATGGACACCACCACCACGAAGAAAAGCGTAGGCGAGAGGATCGGCAAAACCACGTGCCGAAAGCGTTGCCAGGCATTCGCCCCATCGATGGTCGCCGCCTCTTTGAGCTCGGGCGGAACGGAAGCTAGACCCGCCAAAAAGAAGATGACGTTGAAGCCGATCTCTTTCCAGACCGTCGCGACGGCCACCGCCGGTAACGCCCATTCGGGATCGACGAGCCAGTTTGGGCCGCTCACGCCGAGCAAGCTCAAGGCATAGTTCAAGTAACCAGCCGTCGGGTTATAGAGAAATATCCAAAGCATCGCCGCCATGGCGGAAGAGATCGAGACCGGCAGTAAAAAAACGGTGCGAAAAAAACCCTGGAAATAAGGGCTCGAGTCCAAGGCAACCGCCGCCGCCAAAGCGAGCAACACCGACGGAATCACCGTATAGACGGTAAACCAGAGAGAAACCCGGACGCTGCTCCAGTAATCGGCGGACTGCCAAAGCTGCTGGTAGTTTTGGCGCCCCACCCAAGTCAAAGCACGGGAAAACGGATCGACGTCGTGAAAGCTCAGGTAAAGCGAATCGACGGCGGGATACCCGATGAAGAGGGCGAGCACGAGAAGGGTCGGCATCAGACAGCCCCAGGCGAGCCCTCTCGAATGCTTCACTCCCTCACCCGCTTGCCTTCTCCGTCGAAGAAAAAGAGCGCTTTGGGATCGGTGTAAAGCGAAAGCGTGGCCTCGAGCTTCGGCGCCTCGTCGGCGCGGCACTCGGCGACGAGAGAATGTACGCCAAGAAGCAGGTGCACGTGAGCGACCGTCCCGAGACGCTCGACCAAGATGACTTTCGCGTCTCCCAGGGAAAGCCCTCCGGACGTGTCGCCAAACAAGGTTTTCTCCGGCCGAAAGCCGACGACATTGGTTCTCGCGGGCGCGAGGCCTTTGGGAAAAGTGGGAGCCGGCAGGAAATTCATCGACGGCGTACCGATGAAAGAGGCGACAAACTGAGTGGCCGGATCGTGATACACCTCGAGCGGCGTGCCGACTTGCTCGAGACTTCCCTGGTACATGACGGCGATGCGATCGGCGAGGGTCATCGCTTCGACTTGATCGTGGGTGACGTAAATGGTGGTGGCCTTCTGATTGCGATGCAAAAGGGAAATCTCTGAGCGCATTTTCACGCGGAGCTGGGCATCGAGATTGGATAAGGGCTCGTCGAAAAGAAAGATGGACGGTCGGCGCACCATGGCGCGGCCCATGGCCACTCTCTGCTTTTGTCCGCCGGAGAGATTCCCCGGCTTTTTGGGCAGATTCTCCGTGAGTCCCAGCATCGCGGCGGCTTCTTCCACGCGGGCATCGATTTCAGCTTGAGGCATCTTGGAGAGCTTCAGCGCGAAGGCCAGGTTCTGCCGCACGGTCATGTGGGGATACAGAGCGTAGTTCTGAAACACCATGGCGACGTTACGCGCCTTGGGCGAGAGATCGTTGACGACTTTGCCGTCGATGGAGACGGTGCCTCCGCTGATATCCTCGAGTCCCGCCACCATGCGTAGTAAAGTGCTCTTGCCACAGCCTGAGGGGCCGACGAGCACCATGAACTCGCCGGAACGGATATCCAGATCCAATTCCGGAATCACGACGAAGTTGCCGTATTGCTTCTTGGCTTTGCGGAGATCGACACTGGCCATCCCAAGAACCTCAACACAATTGGGTAGCGCGGACAAGCCCGCCCAAAAGAGTTTACGGATTCTTTTTGCCGTATTCAAACCTTTGGCGGAACATCGTCGAACAAACCATGAG